>WLNW01000163.1 GCA_009699605.1 Actinomycetota bacterium
TCGGTGATCACCGCGCACGCAGGTACGTGGTGGCGGGCGATGTCGACGGTGTCACGCACGGTGCCCACGGTGCAGCTGCCTCAATGGCCGTAGGCGGCAACGACGCCAACGCAGTCCTGGGTGAGCATGCGGTGCTGTTCGGCGGTGAGCGGTGTGGGTGGGCTCGCCTTTTCCACTCGCGCGAAGGTCACGTCGGGCACGCGAGCGGCGATCTGGGCCGACAACGCGTCGAGGAAGGTCATCGAGTCGGGAAAGCCGTTCGCGAGGAGCCCGATGACCAACGCTCGGTCGCCGTGTGCGTCCACGCGGTATGCATCGACGGGCGCCTCCGTGGGCGGTCTCGGGTCAAAGAAGCGGATCCCCATGCCCCCAGTATCGCCGCTCACGCCCTGTCAGTCGGTTCGATCGAGGAGTTGGCCGGTCACTTCCGGTCACTCATGCGGGTCTGAGCACGGCCAAGCCTTCACTCGGTGAGCGGAAACCTCGAGAACGTGCTCGTGCGGGGCACCTCGGTGATCGACGACGTCGACTGCCATCACCATTTCATCGGACCCGAGCGTTGTCACGGGCGCGACATGTGGATAACCCGCAAGACAGCCATTCGAGCCCGCGACTGAGGTCGCGGCATCATCCCCGGGTCGATGGGCACCCGTTCCTCTGTGGTGCCGGGGTCGGTAGTGCGGCGTCCTACTGCTCGTGTTCGCATGGGGCAGGTCGTCGCGTATCGCACAGAGTCGCGCGCGAGGCTCAGGTGAACGGTTGAGTGGGCAGCGACAACGCGGGGGACACGCCAAGATGGCGATACCCCCGGCTGTCACGTGGCGCCGGTCGAAACAACTCGCGGTTCGATGCATCCAAACGGGGCATGCCGCACGAAGGACTTGGTGTGCGGATCGCGGTCGTTGGCAGTGGCATCTCCGGGGTGACGGCGGCATGGCTGCTCGCACCTGCGCACGAGGTGACCCTCCTCGAAGCCGCGGACCGGCTTGGCGGCCACACCAACACCGTGCGGCTCGACCTGGCCGACGAGACGCATCAGGTCGACACCGGATTCATCGTCCACAACCGCCGCAACTATCCGGTATTCACCAGTCTCTTGGATCGGTGGGGTGTCGAAACTCAGGCCAGCGAGATGACCTTCAGCGTCTCGTGCGCACCGAGTGGCCTCGAGTACGCGGGCACCACCCTGTCGGGCATCTTTGCCCAGCGTCGCAACCTGGCGTCGCCCGAGTTCTGGTTGCTCCTGCGCGAGATCGCGCGATTCGGTCGTCTGGGCCGCCGGGTGCTCACGGCACAGTCCGCCACCGACCTTGAACGAGCGGCGGCCACCGGCAAGACGATCGGCGAGTTCCTCGACGAGCATCGCTTCGCGCCGGTGTTCGTCGAGCGGTACCTGGTTCCCCTTGGCTCGGCAGTGTGGTCGGCCGGCCCCGCGACCTTCGTCCGGTTCCCGTTGGTCTCCTTGCTCCGCTTCCTCGACAACCATGGGTTGCTCACGCTGACCAATCGGGTGCCTTGGCGGACCATCACCGGCGGAGCGAAGCGGTACCTCGCCGCCGCCACCTCCTCGATGCACGCTGATATCCGCCTCTCGTCGCCGGTTCGGACGATTCGACGCGACGACGATGGAGTCGAGGTGCTCACCGACCGCGGTTCGGAGCGTTTCGATGCGGTGGTGTGCGCGGTGCACACCGACCAGGCGCTGCGCATGCTCAGCGATCCGTCACCCGCGGAGCGCGAGGTGCTCGGTGCGATCGCGTACACGCGCAACGTTGCGGTGCTGCACACCGACGAGCAAATGCTCCCTCGGTCACGGCGGGCCTGGGCGGCCTGGAACTACCACCGGCCCGAGGGCGACGTTGCATTGCCCACCGTCACGTACCTCATGAACCGACTGCAGCGACTCGAATCGCGCTCGACGATCTGCGTGACGTTGAACCGCGAGGACGAGATCCGACCCGAGCACGTGCACGCTCGATTCGAGTACGACCACCCGGTGTTCGATCACGGGGCACTCGCTGCGCAACGTCGGTGGAGCGAGATCAACGGGGTGCGGAACACCTGGTATTGCGGCGCGTGGTGGGGCTACGGCTTTCACGAGGATGGCGCCGCGAGCGGCAAGCGTGTGGCCGACGCGCTCACTCCTCAACATCTCCGCCTCGTTACGCGATGATCTCGCGATGAGCGCGTTGGTTGCACCGATGTCGGGACATGCGATCTACTCCGGAACGGTGTGGCATGACCGTCGCTCGCCCGCGTACCGCTTCCGCCAGCACGTCGAGATGGCGTGGCTCGATCTCGATCAGCTCGGCGAGCTCTACGGGCGCTCGTGCCTGTTGCGCGATCGCCGTTGGTCGCCGGCGCGGTTCAACCGCAGCGACTATCACGGCGACCCCCGCGTGCCGCTGGCCGACGCGGTCCGCGACACCGTGGAGGCGTCCACGGGCGTTCGTCCCGAGGGCGTCTACCTGCTCGCGCATCTTCGCACCTGGGGCCATTGCTTCAACCCGATCACCGTGTACTGGTGCTTCGATGCGACAGGTTTGCCGATGGCGGAGATGCTCGAGGTTACGAACACCCCTTGGCACGAGCGGCATGCGTACGTGTTCGACCGGCGAGGGTCGGATGCGGCCGACGATGAGCCCGTCGAGTTCGCCAAAGCGATGCACGTCTCGCCGTTTATGCCGATGGACCTTGACTACACGTTGCACGACTCGCCGCCCGCCGCGCGGCTAGATCTTCGGCTGTCACTCGCCCGCCAAGGCAATCTCGTGTTCGAAGCCGGACTCGCGGCCGAGCGTCGTCCCCTCGACGCGGCGGCGGTACGCCACATCGTGTTTCGCCATCCGACACAGCGTGTATCGCTCGGCATCTATTGGCATGCGTTGCGGCTCTGGGGCCGCGGCGCCCGTTTCCTTCCCCATCCCCGCCGGGCCACGCGCCCGACCGCATCCGAATCTTCCGTCGAACACGAGGTACCTGCGTGACCACCGTGATGCCCCAACGAACGGTGACGACCGACCCACTCGTCGGTCCGCTGCCCTCCGAACTTCGGTCCGGCAATGGAGCGCGCCGCCGCGCGGAGCGTGCCGTGGTCCGGCGTGCCCTCGGCTACGTCGATGGCGTCGAACTGATCGAAGACGAGCGAGCGCCGCTTGCCCGGCCGGGCGTCGAACGACGCGAAGGGTCCCACGTGTTGACCGTGCGTGATGATCGGGCGTGGTCGGCTGTTGCTCGCGACGGCAGCGCCGGCCTCGGTGAGGGCTACTTCCGGGGGTGGTGGTTCACCGACGATCTCGTTGGTTTGCTGCAGGTGTTCATCCGGAACGTGAGCCGACTCGACGATTGGCGCAAGCGGGCCCACTACTTCACCGGGCCCATCGTCGACCCCATCCGCAAGGTTCGCCGACCCGACCCGGAGCGAGATCGGCGCAACGTCCGCGCCCACTACGACCTCAGCAACGAGTTCTTCGCGGCGTTCCTCGACGAGACGATGACCTATTCGTCCGCCGTGTTCGCGTCACCCGGAGCGCCGCTCGCCGACGCGTCGCGCACGAAACTCGAACGGCTCTGCCGAAAAATCGACTTGCGCGCCGAGCACCGCACACTCGAGATCGGAACCGGGTGGGGGAGCTTCGCGTTGCACGCGGCCTCGAATCACGGCGTGGACATCACCACGACCACCGTGTCGGCCGCGCAGGCTGCGTTCGCTCGTCGTCGCTTCGCGCAATCGGGTGTCGCCGAGCGTATCGAGCTCCTTGAAGCGGACTACCGCGAACTGCGCGGCACGTTCGATCGGCTGGTCTCTATCGAGATGATCGAAGCCGTCGACTGGCGCGACGTGCCGGGCTACTTCGCGACCTGCGAGCGACTGCTCGCGCCCGACGGGGTCATGGGGATGCAAGCGATCGTGATCGCCGATCAGCGCTACGAGCGCGCTCGCGCCACCAACGACTTCATCAAGCGTTGGGTGTTCCCCGGTGGAAGCCTGCCCTCTATTACGTCGATCGCGAACGCCGTCACCGGGTCCAGCGACTTGCGCATCATCGATCTCGAGGATCTCAGCGCGCACTACGCGGAGACGCTCCACCGTTGGCGCATGCAACTCCACGAGCGTTGGGCCGACCTGCCCGAGCTCGGGGTGACCGAGGAACTCGGGCGGCTCTGGGACTTTTACCTCGCGTATTGCGAAGCGGCGTTCCTCGAGCGTCACGTGAGTGTGGTTCAGCTCGTGCTGGCCCGACCCGATTGGCGCCCTGACGGCCTGTCGCTCCGTCCCTGCTGAATGCCCCGAGGGAGCGACGACGTGTTCCCCCTCGGTGTCGCGACCGCAGTTGTGCCCTCGGCCAGATTTGAACTGGCGGCCTACCGCTTAGGAGGCGGTTGCTCTATCCCCTGAGCTACGAGGGCGGGGTCGGCGCGAAACGTGGGAGAAAGCCTGCTCCGTCGGGTTCGCGTCGGATGGCGGTGAAGTGTAGGGCCCACGTTTGTGGGTGCGAACGAACGTCCGAGTGGCCGGAGCTCCGGTGCTGCGGCGCCGCTGGCGGGCACGGGACCCCGTGCGGGGTTCCTCTCGACCGTAGGCGGATGAGCTCAGCCGTCGGCTGTGTCGAGGCGCTCGTTGAGCGGCACGACGGGCTCACCTCAATCGGCGGGGTTAGGCCGGAGTGAGTTCGACCATGAGCGCACTCGGGCCGTGCGCCCAACCGACCGGCACCTCGTCGTAAACGTTCGGCGCAAGCGCGCGGACTCTCACCACACGGTCGAGCAGTGCTTCGACGGCTACGCGCGCCTCGAGGCGCGCCAGGCTCGCTCCGGGGCAGATGTGCGGCCCACCTCCGAATGCCAGGTGGCTTCGCGCATCAGCGCGATCCAGTACGAACGCGTCGGGGTCCTCGTAGCGGCTCTCGTCGCGATTGGCCGAGGCAAGACCGAACGCCACCTTGTCGCGTGGGCACAGTTGCGCCCCGTGCAACTGTGCCTCGGAGGAGCAATTTCGTAGCAAGAACTGGATGGGCGGGTCGTGGCGCAACGACTCCTCGACCGCGTTGACGATGAGCGTACGATCCGCCCGCAGTCGCGCGAAGAGCTCCGGGTCGTTCGCGATGGTCCACAGCAGGTTGCTGATGAGATGGCGGGTGGTCTCGTTGCCGGAGATGAACAAGAAGACGAGTTGCGAGCGCAACTCGATATCGGTGAGGCGTCGCCCGTCCACCTCGGTGCTGAGCAGTCGCGTGATGAAGTCGTCCTGCGGCTCGGCGCGTCGGGCGGCAATGAGCGCGTCGACGTAGGCCACGAACTCCGGGTGGGCGCCGGCGATGCCTTCGCCTCGCTCGTTGCGGTTCTGCGTGGGGTAGGTGCCCTGCACGACCTCGTCGGACCATGCGGCCCACAGCCGGAAGTCCTCGGGTGGCGCGCCCAGCAAGTGCGCGATCACGTTGTTCGGTACCGGCATCACGTACTCGCCGACGAGGTCGACCGGCCGGTCGGCGGCCAGCAGCGAGTCGAGCAGTTCGTGGCACAGCGAGGCACAGAACGGCTCAACTCGGCCGATGCGGTGCGCGGCGATGGCGGAGTTGATGATTCGGCGAATCTGGCCGTGCCGGGGCTCGGGGATCTCGCTGACTAACTGCTCCTCGTCGGGCACGACCACGCCGGAGTCGCGGAAGCTTGCGATGAACGTGTCGACATCTTTCGTCGCGGCGAGCACGTCGTCGTAGCGGGCCAGATACCAGGCGCCCGACGGCGTGCGGGTAATAGGCGCCTCGGCGCGGAGGCGGGCGAACTCGGGTTCGTCGAAGGCGGCATGAAGAGGATCGAACATCAGGGTCCTTTTCGTCGATCAGGTTCGGGGAGCGCGATGTCGCCGAACCCGGGCCGGTTGCCGTTGCTCGTGCCCTAGGGGCACGTCCGATCCCCGGAATCTAGACTGGCGAGATGCGATGCCGTCCGTCCAGGCCGGGGCGTCGTCCCCTCGGCCGCTACGACTACCCCACGAAGTTCCGAGTCTTCGAGGTCGTCAGCCTTGCGTTCTTCGCGGTGTGCTTCGTCGTGTTCGGGCTGCGAATCCTGAATGAGGTCAGTGACCGGTTCGCGGTTGAGGTAATCGGCGGCGTCCTCGTGGTGGGCTTTCTCGCTTTCGTCACCGCGGACTTCTTGTCCGGTCTCGTCCACTTCCTGTGTGACAACCTCGGCACGTCCGACACCCCCGTGCTCGGTCAGAAGTTCATCAAGGCGTTCCGCGAGCACCACGACGATCCGGTCGGCATGACCGATGGCGACTTCATCGAGGTCAACGCCGACAACTTCTTCATGTGCCTGCCCGTGCTCGTGCCGAGCATTGTTTGGCTCGATGTGCACCGCCACGTCTACCTCGCTGCGTACCTTGCCGTCCTCATGGTGTTCGTCGCCATTACGAACGAGGTGCACAAGTGGGCGCACATGGTTGAAGTCCCGTCGGCGTTGCAAAGATTGCAGCGCACCCCGCTCTTCCTCGCGTCCGAGATGCATCAACGCCACCACACGGCCCCCTACGACTCCTACTACTGCATCACGTCGGGTGTGTTGAACCCGGTGCTGACTCGGACGCACTTCTGGCAGGGTTTGCTCCGCGTGTGCCGGCGTTCCCGACAGTGAGCCATTGCGCGCCTGGCCGGCGGATGACGTTCAGCGGTTGGTGAGATCGGCGTACTCGACGTGGGATTCGATGAACTCGGCGACGTACCAACAACGAGCGTCGACGGTGAGGCCGCGAGCGCGGATGTCGTCGAGTGCACCGCGCACCAGTTGCGCCGCGAGGCCCTGGCCGCGATGGGCCGGGTCAATCACCGTGTGCGGTAACACGATCGTGTCACCCTGTACCGAGTAGTCGGCGATCCCGACGACGTTGTCATCGATGATGATCTCGTACCGGTGTAGATCGACGTTGTCCCGAACTGTCGTGGTCATCATGGCTCCCAGCGCCGACGTAGCTCAGGTTGCCACGCGTAGTTGCAGATCGGCGGCAGAGGTCATGAGGGCCGCCATGCGGCCGGCTCCGGGCATCATGCTGCGGATCGGTTCGCCATCGAGCATGACTTTCTTCTGTGCTCCGCCTGGCCGCCCGGCGCGAGCCTCGGACATTCGTCGCGGAGGATGTTCCGATATTCGGCTCGACTTGTGAAAA
>WLNW01000164.1 GCA_009699605.1 Actinomycetota bacterium
ACCTCGTTCGACGCCGCCGGGGGGCGTATGGCGTTCCGGTTGTTCCAGGCCCTCGGCACGAAGTCGCGCTACTCCGCGGTCACCATCGACACGCCGTGCCGGCCGTTGGTCTGTGACCAGCTTTCGGGCAACGCCGGGCTCATGCCCTGCATTGACGAGGAGACCGCGGGCCTCACGATCCTCGTCGGCACGAACCCCGTGGTGAGCCACGGTCACACGACCTCGCTCCCCGATCCGGTAAATCGGCTGCGCGCGCTCGCCGCAGGCCCGCGCGAGCTGTGGGTGATCGACCCGCGGCGCACCGAAAGCGCACGGCTTGCCACTCGGCACCTTGCGCCGCGTCCAGGTACCGACCATGCGATCTTCGCGTTCGCAATTCGTTCGCTGCTTACCGACGGCGGTGCCGATCTTCCGTACCTCGAAAGACACGCGACCGAGGCCGATGTCCACGCGCTGCGTATGGCGGTGGAGCCCTTCGATCTCGCACGGGCGACGGAAGAGACGGGGCTCGAAGCCGACGAGCTCACGGACCTCGTCGCGGCAATCCGCCGGCACCGGCGCCTAGGCGCGATGACCGGCACCGGCACCACGATGTCCGCCGTCGCGAACTCCACCGAATGGTTGGTGTGGGCCCTGCAGATCATCACGGGCAGCTACGAGCAGCCGGGCGGCTTGTGGTTCCATCCCGGCTTTCTCCGATGCTTCGATCGCCGCAACCTCCGACCGAGTGGCCCCGACCTCGTACGTTGGCCCGGGCCGCCGAGTCGGCCCGACTTGCCAGGTTTCTACGGCGAGTACCCGTGTGCAGCCATGGTCGACGAGATCGAATCCGGCAACCTTCGAGCGCTCATCGTCATCGGCGGCAACCCCGCGAGCTCGCTGCCCGACACACCCCGCGTCGCTGCGGCGCTCGCAAGCCTCGACGTCTTGGCCGTGGCCGATGTCGTGCACAGCGACACGGCGAAGTTCGCCACGCACGTGCTGCCGTGCGCCGGCCAACTCGAACGGGCCGACGTGCCCGACTACGTCGACCAGTACTACCCCGTCGTCGCTAGTCAGCACACGGTCGCAGTCGTCGCCCCGGGGGCCGATCGCAAGCCGCTTTGGTGGATCGCCGCGCGACTCGGCGAGCACCTCGGCCATCGGCTGCTCCCCAATGACCTCGCGCTCGACGAGGTCACCGACGACATCCTGCTCGACGCATACTCCGGACGCGGTCGCCTTCCTCTCGACACCTTGCGCGAGGCACCGACCGCCGTGATCGCCGAGGGTCCAGTGCGCGGTTGGGTGCACGAACGCGTCCTGCCCGAGGGCCGCTGGCGGCTCGCGCCGCGTGCGCTGATCGACGACCTCGCACGCGTCGCGACCACCACACGTCGGGCCGCACGGTCGAGCAGTCCCGACGACGAGCTCGTGCTCATCCCACGCCGTCTGCTGCGCACGTTGAACTCGCAGCTGCGCGACACGCAGGCCCGCGGCGGGCGCCTCGAAGTGGCCACGGTCCTGCTACACCCGACCGACGCGCTGGCACGAGGAATCAGTCACGGCGATCGCGTCCGCGTGCACTCGGCCACCGGCGAGGTGTTCGCGTCCGCGTCGGTCGATGCCTCGATCCGCGAAGGAGTGGTGTCACTGCCGCACGGCTTCGCCGAGCCAGCGGTGGGCCGGCTCACGAGTGGCGCGGTCGACACCGATCCGATGACCGGCATGGTCCGCTTGTCCGGCCTGCACGTGCGGGTGACACCGGCTCCGACAGGTGTATCCACTCCGTCCTCGTGATGCCCGGCGACGGAACCAGACCGTCCGAGCCGAGGGTGAGGCGATGGTCGCAGTTGGTGGATACGGGATCTGCGGCCACGCCCCCACGGGTGACCCGCGGGCCGTAGCACCGCGGAGCCGCAGGTCGGCCAGCGCGCAGTTCCCGCTACGGTGCCGCAGGCCCATGTCGCTCCGATACCTCCTCCAGGCGTTCGCCACCGTCTTTCCGGCGGAACTGCCCGACAAGACGATGATGGCCACGATCGTGCTCGTCGCTCGCTACCGCCGCCCCGGATGGGTTTGGGCCGGTGCCGCGAGCGCGTTCACCGTTCACGTGATCGTTGCAGTCGCCGCCGGGAGCGCTATCAGTCTGCTGCCCGACCAAGTGGTGAAGATCGTGGTGGCCGCGCTCTTCGTCGTCGGGGCCATTGCGCTGTTCCGCGCCGCGCGCTCTGCGCAGGCCGACGAGAACCTGGCCGACGCGTCGGATCCGGTATCGGCAACCGCGCGGGCCACCTACCTCGGCAGCTTCGGCCTGATCATCCTCGCCGAGTGGGGGGACCTCACGCAGCTGGCCACCGCCAGCCTCGCCGCAAACAGCGGCGCACCGTTCTCGACGGGCGTCGGCGCGCTCATCGCGCTGGCGTGCGTCGCCGGGATCGCCGCAACGTTCGGCCGCCAGCTCGTGGCCCGCGTCCCGATCCACCGCGTGAACTACCTCGGCGCAGCCGTGTTCGCAGGGCTTGCCGTATGGACCCTCATCGAGCTCGTCTGATTCGGCCTGAGTTTGACGTGTTCCCGTTGGGTTGGTTTTTTCAGGCCGCTCGGGCCTGATTGAGACCGCGGCAGTGGGCTGCTTCGACCTCCGCCGGTGTGCAGTCGGCGAGATCGCCGACGACGAACGCTTCGCCACGCCGCTGGGCCGCGTGCAGCACAACGTGGCCCTCGTGGCCGCGCTTGATGCGATCGTCGGCTCGCAACCGCTCGCCCACTGGGTCGAGCGCTTCCAGATTCTCCGCACCGCGTGGGCCATCGTCCAGACCGCGCGCGAGGTGCGCGACGACCCGCAGGTGCTCGCCAACGGCTATCTCGCCACCGTCGACACGCCGCTCGACCTCGTGACCTCGCCGGTGCAGTTCGACGAGCGGCCGCCGGTGCTGCGCGGCGCGCCCGAGCACGGCGCGCACACCGAGGAGGTGCTGCTCGAGCTGGGGCGCACCTGGGACGACATCTCTGCGCTGCACGACGCGGGGCGATCGGCTGACGCGGCCGTGCGCCGCGCGGCGTGCGTCAGCGGAGCGTGCGGCGCATCGCGGTGCTGATGAGGTCGACCACCCCGGACAGCAACAGCAGTGCGATGACCGTGGCGAGCATGCCGCTGTAGTCGAAGGCGGCGCGTTGTTGTTCGAGCAGTCGGCCGAGGCCGCCGGCCCCGACCACGCCGACGATGACCGTCTCTCGCAGCGCGACCTCCCATCGGTAGAGCGCGTACGCGGCCATGCGCGGCGCGGTCTGGGGCAACGTGGCGTAGGCGAAGACCGCCACGGTCGGTGCGCCCAGCGCGGCGAGCGCGCGCCCCGATCGGTCGTCCAGGTTCTCGATCACCTCGGCGCACAGCCGGCCGAGGATCCCGAAGTTGTAGATGCCGAGCGCGACGGCACCGGGCAGCGGGCCGGGGTACATCACGAACAGGACGAGGAGGGCCCACACCGGTGGTGGCACCGCGCGCGTGAACACCAGCACCGTGCGCGCGACCAGCGAGGCCGCGCGCCGAATCGGTGTGCGACCGCCCCGCGCGGCGACGAACGCGATCGCGATCGCGATCGCGGATGCGAACACGAGCGCGAGCAGCGACATCTGAAAGGTGTCGACGGCGCGTTCGACGAGACCCCACCATCCGTCACGCGGCGCGGTGGGCCACCACGAGCGCTCGACGAGCTCGACGACCAGAGCGCGGGTCGAGGACGACACGAGCCGGCCGAAGTCGGGGCGGAGGTGGGCGATGCTCGCAGCCACGAGCGCGAGCCCGAGTAGGGCCGACCGGCGCACTCGTCGGGCCGTGCCGCGGCGGCGCAGCCGCGACCCCCACCAGTCGGCGACGGCGCTGATGATGACCAGCGCGTAGATCGCCGTCCACATCTCGCGGTACGCGAGGGCCTGGAAACTGAGCGACAACCGGAACCCGATGCCGCCCGCCCCGATCATGCCGAGGATCACCGCGGAGCGGATCGAGCACTCGAAGCGGTAGAACGCGTACGACACGAGGTCGGGGAGCGCGGCGGGCAGCACGCCGTATGCCAACGCCGACGTGCGCCCGGCCCCGGCGGCGCGGAGGGCGTCGTAGGCGTCGCCGGCGGTCTCGTCGAGGATCTCGGCGTAGACCTTCGCGGTGATCGCACCGAACGGGATGGCGATAGCGAGGATACCCACGAGCGGGTCGCGGCCGAGAACGTTGACGAGATAGAGACCCCACACGGCCTCGTGGATGCCCCGGGGAACCGACCAGAGCCCGCGGGACGCGAGCCATCCGGCGCGCCGGCGGACGTCGCGGCGGTCGGGGCGCCGCGATCGCCACCACGTCTCGCTGATCATCACGGCGCCCGCGAGCCCAATGAGCACCGAGAGCGCCGTGCCGAGCACGGCGAACGCGATGGTGGTGCGCGCGTCGTGCCCGATGGTCGACACGAACGACGACGACAGGTCGGGGTGCACGGCTGCCGCCCAGAAGCGGCGCTGCAGCTCCCACCCGCCGGGGTTGACGAGCGCGCGGCGCCCGACGCCGGCGTCCCACAGGGACCACAGCACGGCGAACAGGAGGAGCACGGACCACGTGCGCGCCCGGCGGATCCCCCACGGCCGACGCGCGCCCGTCCCGCGGTCGCGGTCCGGCGCCCCACCGGCCTCGCGGTCGGTAAGCGTGGTGAGCGCGTCGGCGCGACTCACCGGTCGATCCGGTAGAGCGCGTGCCCCATCGCGTCGGTGACGTCGGCGGCCGGCGCATCGAACACCACGCGGCCGGCGCGCAGACCGATCAGACGATCGCACCGCCGGCGCGCGAGGTCAAAGTCGTGCAGGCTCACGACCAGCGTGCGCGTGCGACCGGCCACCACGTCGCAGAGCAGGTCCATGACCTCCTCGGCCCGCGCCGGGTCGAGGCTCGCCACCGGCTCGTCGGCGAGGACCAGTTCGGGATCCTGCACGAGCAACCGGGCAAGCGCGACGCGCTGCTGCTCGCCCCCGGAGAGCCGGTCGGTGCGCTCGCCGAGCTTGTCGGCGATGCCGAGCCGGTCGAGCGCGGCTCGCGCCGCATCGACCTCGCGCGGTCGCACGAGCGACCACAGTGCGCGCCGGCGGGTCCACCGGCCGAGATGGCCGGCGTTGACGTTGTGCACCACGCGCAGCGGGCCGACCAGGTGCAGGTGCTGGTGCACCGTGCCGACCCGGCGGCAGGCCGCACGCGCGTCGGCCGCACCGGTGGGCACCCGATCGGCGCCGAAGGTCGCGACGGTGCCGGAGGTAGGCGTGACGCTCCGGTCGGCGAGCCGCAGGAACGTCGTCTTCCCGGCGCCGCTCGGCCCGACGAGCGCCACGCGCTCGCCGGGCCCGATCGCGACGTCGACGTCGACGAGTGCCATGTGATCGCCGAAGCGGACCCCCACGTGGTGCAGCGCGAGGATCGACGTCATCAGTTGATGAGCTTCAGCTTGCGGCCGATCGACTCGATCTCCTTGTAGTTCTCGACCTTGGTCTCGATGAACTTCTTCGAGCCGTAGCCGTCGAGCACCTTCGCCTGATCGGCGTTCGCGTAGTCGAGCCCGAGGATCGCCGCCTTGATCTTGTCGGTGAACCCGGCACCGAAGCGCTCGTTGGTCTTCGGGCCCGCGATCCAGTGGTAGTCGCGGTAGGAAGGCGTCACAAGGATCTCGACCAGCTTGGTCGTGTCGATGGTGCCGGCCTTCTTGCGCGCGTTCCACACCTGGAGGTTGAGCGCACCGCCATCGAACGTGCCGGCCTGCACGAGGTCGATCGTCTTGTCGTGCGAACCGGAGTACCCCGGTGCCGCGGCGAAGTCCTTCTCGTTCGACAGGCCCGCCTGGTCGAGGAAGTACTCGGGCATGAGGCGCCCCGACGTCGACGACTCGCTGCCGAACGTGAAGCGCTTGCCCTTGAACACGGCGAGCCCCTTCACGTCGGTGACCGGGGCGATGCCCGCCGACGCGTTTGCGATGAACACCGACTGGAACGCGTCGTCGATGTCGCGCTGGGCGATGAGCGTGGCGTTCGGGGTCTGCAGGCGGGCCTGCACGCCGGTGAGGCCGCCGTAGAACACGAGGTCGAGGTCGCCGGTCTTGAAGAGGCTGACCGACGCCGCGTAGTCCGTGACGGGGACGTACTGGACCGGCACGCCGAGCTTCGCGCTCAGGTAGGTGGCCATCGCGCCGTCGCGCACGGCGAGCTTCTGCGGATCCTGATCGGGGATGGCGCTGATCTTCAGGGTGCGGCCCGACGTGGGTGCGGTGGACGCGGACGCGCCCGATGCGGTGCTGCCGGTCGGTGCGGCGGTGGACGTGGTGGAGTCGCCGTCGTCACCGCACGCACCGGCGAGCAGGGCGAGGGCAGCGAGCGCGGTGACGAGGACGAGGGTGGGGCGCAGGCGCGCCGAACGGAACTTCATGAGCGGTGCCTCCAAAGGCGATGTCGTGACGGAAATGGCCGCCGCGCCAACGCTCATCCGGCCAGAGACCGGGTGGACCGACGGGCGGCGGGGGATGCGCCCGACCGGGCGCGGGCAAAGCCGGCTCAGCGGCGCGCGGGTGCAAGCATCCGGTCCCCCTCCCTTGTTCGGTCCACCCGGCACGCTAACCACGTGCGACCGCCCCATGCGTCATACATGTGTCGCCGGCGGGCGGGCGGCTTGCCAAGGGGCCCGAAAACGCCATCAGCTCAGGACCGATAAGGCCCTGAGCTGCGGTTTCTCGAGTGGGCCGTGAGGGATTCGAACCCACGACCCCTTGCGCGTCATGCAAGTGCTCTGCCAACTGAGCTAACGGCCCGAGAGAGGGAAAGGTTAGCAGCGTCGACGCGACGCCCCCAACACCTCTGGGGTCGAATCGCGGCTCGCGGCCGGTCGGCCGGGGCAGGCCGGACCATCGGCTGCGACCACGTCGTCGCACTAGAGTTTGCGCACGCGCCGCCCCGGGGGGACTCGTCGAGTTCGCGGGGCGAAGGGGGTGCTCATGGCACACAAGATCTCGGTGCTGTTACCCGAGACGCGCTCAGTCGACAACGTGGTTGCCCTCGCGTACGCAGGTACCCAGACCGAGCGCATAACCCTCGGCCTCGCCGTCCGCAGGTCATGGCCCAACAGGCCGCCACGGCGAACGCTATGTGCAGCGGGCG
>WLNW01000165.1 GCA_009699605.1 Actinomycetota bacterium
CCGCGCCGCCCGATGAACATGCGTTGCTCGAGGCATTGTGCGCGCAGCTCGCGCTCGGCGCGACGGTGAAGGACGCATCGACGGAAGTGGCCACGCGATTCGGCGTGAGCCGGCGCGCGGTTTACGAACTCGCGCACACCTTGCCGCGCGCGCCACGCTGACGGCGTCGTGACCGCGTGCAGCGGTTCCGGCAACGATGCTGATCTTCAGGCCGTGTTCGCCCCCACCTTCAGCGGCGCCACGTTGGCCGCGGCGATCAAGTCCGCCATCGCGGATCCCGCCAAGGCCGACGCCTAGTTCAGCTTCGTCGCGTCGATCAGTTCGTTCTTCATGTCGTTCGAGACCAACGCGCTGTGCCGCGCCATCGCCAGTGACACAGGCTCGGCCGAGGCGGCCTCGCTCGCCGGGCTCTTCGACGAGTTGCCCGACCGCTGTTCGACGCCGGTGAACACGTAGTGACCGATCCAGATGCCGATGGACGGACCGTAACCGTCTCGAAAAAACGTAAAGGGATGGAAAGGGTCGAACGAATCACTGTCACACCCCCAGCGCACACTCTCTTCATGCAACCCGTCACTGCCTTCGTGTTCGCCCTTCTCGTCGCGGCTGGCGCTGCGGCCGCGTTTGCCGCGGGCCTCCGGGTCGGCCGGGCCGGCAAGCTCGTGGCCGACGCCGATCGGCAGGCCGCCATCGACGCGGCCGTTCGGTCGGTGCTCGCCGAGCGGGGCGCAACGGCCGCATCGATGGCCGTCGAGCGCGAGCACACCGTCGCGGCCGCCGTCGACACCGCGGTCAAGGTCGCAGGCTCGGCACTCGAAGCACGTCTTCGCTCGGGGGCCCAGCACATCGACGGGCGGGCGCAGGCGTTCGAGCAGCGCGCCCAGGACATCTCCGGCGAGCTCAAGCGGGTCACCGACCTCATGGCTCAGCTGCAGCGCGACCGGGCTCATCAACACGGCGAGATGCTGAGCCGGTTCGAGCACACGGCCAATGTCGCGACCATATTGCAGAACACCACGCAGAGCTTGCGCGACGCGCTCGCCAGCCCCAAATCGCGTGGTCAATGGGGGGAGCGCATGGCGGAGGACGTCCTTCGTGCGGCCGGCTTCGTCGAGGGCGTCAACTTCCGCCAGCAGGCGACGAGCACCGCCGGCAAGCGGCCCGACTTCACGTTCATGCTCCCGCAGGGCCTCGAGCTGAACATGGATGTGAAGTTCCCGATCGACAACTACGTGCGGCACCTCGAAGCCACCACCGACCAGGCACGCGAAGCAGCCGCGTTGGCGTTCCTGCGCGATGTGCGTTTGCGCGTGAAGGAGATCACCACCCGCGAGTACATCGATCCCGACCGCACTGTCGACCACGTCCTGTTGTTCATCCCGAACGAGAGCATCTACGCGTTCATTCACGAAAACGATGCCGAGTTGCTCGAACGAGCGCTCGGCCAACGCGTCGTGCTCTGCTCGCCCAGCACACTGTTCGCGGTTCTGGCGGTGGTACGGCACTCGATGCGCAACTTCTTGTTCGAGCGCACGAGCAATGAGATCCTCGACTGCCTCACCGGGTTCGTGAAGCAGTGGGACAAGTTCGCGGAGAGCGTCGACAAGGTCGGGCGCCATCTCGACTCGTTGTCGTCGGCCTACGACGACCTCAACGGCACGCGGCGCCGCCAACTCGAAAAGGAGCTGGATCGCATCGAGACGCTTCGGTCGCGAAGCGAGGTCGATCACCTGCCCGAGATGGCCGTCCAATCGGCGCCGCTGACGCCGACGTCCACCGTCGTCGCGCCCGTCGAGGATCACGAGTGGCCCGAGGCGCGCGCCCTGCGCGCCGGATGAGCGTCGCCGGCGGGGCCCAAATGACGGCGAGTGACCTGACACGTGCTCGGTAGGCTGCGCGGGTGCCCCGGTATTACGTCACTACGCCGATCTACTACGTCAACGACGCGCCCCACATTGGCCACGCGTACACCACGCTCATCGGCGATGCGCTCGCCCGGTGGCATCGCCTCCTCGGCGACGACACCTTCTTCCTTACCGGCACCGACGAGCACGGACTCAAGATCCAACGCACCGCCGACGCCAATGGCATTACGCCGCTCGAGCAGGCCGATCGCACGAGCGAACGGTTCCGCGAGGCATGGAAGTTGCTCGACATCTCGAACGACGACTTCATCCGCACCACGGAGCCCCGCCATCACCTCGCGGTCCAGACCCTGCTCCAGAAGGCGTACGACAACGGCTACGTCTATCGGGGCACCTACGAGGGCTTGTACTGCGTCGCATGCGAGGGCTACTACAACGAGTCCGATCTCGTCGACGGGCGCTGCCCGATCCACAAGACCCCAGTCGAGACGCTGGTCGAGGAGAACTACTTCTTCCGCCTCTCGGCTTTCGCCGATCGACTGCTCGCGTGGTTCGAGGCCGATCCCGATTGCATCCAGCCCGACGGCAAGCGCAACGAGGCCGCGGGCATCGTGCGCCAAGGCCTCGAGGACGTCTCGATCAGTCGCACCTCGATCTCCTGGGGTGTACCCGTGCCCTGGGATCCCGGACACGTCTTCTACGTCTGGTACGACGCCCTCATCAACTACGCCACCGCAGTGGGCTACGGCTCCGACCCCGAACGGTTCGCCGAGTGGTGGCCCGAGACCACGCATCTGCTGGCCAAGGACATCTTGCGCTTCCACTGCGTGTACTGGCCCGCCATGTTGATGGCCGCCGGCATCGAGAATCTGCCGAAGCTCCGCGTGCACGGCTTCCTGCTCGTCGGCGGCGAGAAGATGTCGAAAACCCGCCTGAATCAGATCGCGCCATCCGATCTCGTCGAGGACTTCGGGGTCGACGGCTACCGGTACCACTTCCTGCGCGACAACTCGTTCGGGCCGGACGGCGACTTCTCCTACGAGGGCATGATCGTCCGGTACAACAGCGATCTGGCGAACAACCTGGGCAATCTCCTGCAGCGCGTGTCCACGGTGGTGGCCAAGAAGTGTGCGGGCATCGGACCGGCCCCGCGGATGGATTCGCCGCTTGCCGGCGTGGTCGCCGCGGCGTATAACGACGCCGCGGCCGCGTGGGCCAACACCCAGCCGTCGGTGGCCCTCGAGGCCACGTGGCGCATCATCCGCGAGACCAACGACTACCTCCAGACGAACGAGCCGTGGAAGATGGAGCCGGGCCCGGAGTGCGATGCCGTCATGGGCGACGCGCTCGAGGTGCTGCGCGTCGTGACCATCCTGGCCAGCCCGGCTATGCCCGGGGCGTGCGACGTGATCTGGCGCCGCATCGGCCTGAGTGGCTCGCCGCGCGACGAGCGCCTTCCCGCTGCCGCCGCGTGGGGCGGCTACCCGGGTGGTCTTGTGATCGAGGCCGGCGATCCTCTGTTCCCGCGGCGCAAGGCCTGAGCGTGGCCGGCGCCGCAGATCCAGTGGGCGGCGCGTCGCCACTGCGCTGGATCGACAACCATTGCCACCTCGATCCGGCAACGGCCGCGTCGCAGCTGCGCGATGCCGCCGACGCCGGTGTGGTGGCCTGCATCACGGTCGGCACGACCCTGACCCATTCCATCGAAGCAGTCGATCTCGCGTCGCGTTTCGCGAACGTGTACGCCACCGCGGGCGTGCACCCCCATGGTGCGTCCGACGGGATCGAAGGGATCGAGGAGCTGCTCGCCCACCCGAAGGTGGTCGCCGTCGGCGAGGCTGGTCTCGACTTCCACTACGACCATTCACCCCGGTCGGTGCAACAGGACGTGTTCGCCCGGCAGGTCGCGCTCGCGCATCGTCACGACCTTCCCCTCGTCATCCACACCCGTGAGGCGTGGGAGGAGACATTCGCCGTCCTCGACGTCGAGGGCGTGCCGGCACGCACGGTCTTTCACTGCTTCACCGGCGGCCCGGCCGAGGCCGAGGCCTGCGTGGCTCGCGGCGCGTTCTTGTCGATCAGCGGGATCGTGACGTTCTCGAGCGCCTACGACGTACGTGCTGCGGTGGCTGCGACACCGCTCGACCGGCTGCTCGTCGAGACCGATTCGCCCTACCTGGCGCCCGTGCCGCACCGGGGTAGAGCGAACCAACCGGCACACGTCGGGCTGGTCGGCGCGGCGGTCGCATTGCAGAAAGGTGTCGAAGTGACGTTGGTTTCCCTGCGAACCATGACATCTACGATGCACTTCTATGGCATTTCAGTGGCCTAAGCTGGACGTTCGTTTGCGCGCGTCGCCGAGCGCTGCTTAGCGTGCCCCGGACCAAGCGGGTCGTCGCGCAAGCGGCGGCCGGCAACCCAGAGAGGAAAGGGACGGAGCTCTGGAGGCCAGAAGTCGCGTGGAGCGTTGGAGGCTGTTCGTCGCGCTCGCCGCGGCGCTCGGCGCTGTGCCGCTGCTCGCAATCGACAACGTGTCGTCCGCAGAGGGCCGAGACGAGAGCCCCAAGGTCGAAGTGCTCGGTACCTCTAACGAGCGCAGCGACGGAGCTCTCTACCTTCTCGCGTCTCGGGCGTCGTCGTGGGCGGTCGCCCGTGACGAGACCCGGGTTCGCACCATCGACGAGGCCTTGCGCCTCGAGGCGCAGGCCAATGCCGAAACGGCGGCAGTCGCGGCCGAGAACGCCCGTCTTTCATCCGAAGCCGCGCAGCGCGGCGAGGTGGCGCGCCAGGCCGAGGCGGCGCGCCAGGCCGCGGCTGCGGCCGCAGTGAAGAAGGCCACGACCACCACGGCGAAGCCTGTCCCGAAGACCACCACTACCGTACGCAAAGCCACCTCGGGGGAGCCCACCGCCGAGCAGTGGCACCGGCTGCGCCAGTGCGAATCGTCGAACAACTACCAGTTGACGTCGGCCGGTGGCCGGTTCCTGGGCGCGTACCAGTTCGCCCAGAGCACGTGGGATTGGGTGGCCGCACAGGTGGCCCCGCAGCTCGTCGGCGTCGACCCGGTCGAAGCAGCGCCGAGCGACCAGGACAACCTTGCGCTGAACCTTTATCACATGCGTGGTGCCGGTCAGTGGCCCGCGTGCGGCAACGCTCTCCTGTGACCCATTCGCGGAGCACGATCGCTGCCCTGCTCGCCCGCATCGAACGTCGACCTCGCCAAAGCCTCGGCCAGAACTTCGTGGCCGACGCGAACACCGTGCGCCGCATCGTGCGCCTGGCCGGCGTCGAGGCCGGCGATTCGGTCATCGAGATCGGCGCCGGGCTTGGGTCGCTGACCCTGGCCCTCGCCGAAGTGGGCGCCTCGGTCACCGCCGTCGAGATCGATGGTGACCTCGTTCCGTTGTTGCAGGAGCAGGTCGATCCGCTCGGCGTGCGGGTCGTGCAGGCCGACGCAATGGAGCTCGACTGGAACGAATCGCTCGACTCGTGGGGAATCGACCGTGCCGCTTTGGTGGCCAACCTGCCCTACAACATCTCGACCCCACTGATCTGCGACCTGCTCGACGAGGTCCCGCGCATCGCGCGGATGCTGGTGATGGTGCAGCGTGAGGTGGCCGAGCGGCTGGTGGCCCGGGCGGGCACCCCCGCGTATGGCATCCCCTCGGTCAAGGTGGCGTACTGGGCCGACGCGAAGATCGTCGGGCACGTGCCAGCGTCGGTGTTCGTCCCCCAGCCCAAGGTCGAGTCGAGCCTGGTGCAGATCGTCCGTCGGCCGGCACCGGCGGTCGACGCTGACGCCGCTCTCCTGTTCACGCTCGTGCGGGCCGGGTTCGGTCAGCGGCGCAAGATGCTCCGCCGCTCGCTGCTCGCGTTCGTGTCCGCCGAGCAGTTCGCGCTGGCGGGTGTGGCACCCGACGCACGCGCGGAGGAATTGTCCGTGCGAGAGTGGGGGGCGCTGGCGCGAGCCGTAGGGGATTCAGGAGTCGCGTAGGACGGGGGTCGAACCATGGGCGTGCTAGACGGCAGGGTCATCATCGAGGTTCGTTGCAACGAACTCACGATGCGCGACCGCAATCCGCACGTGCCGTGGTCGCCCGACGAGATCGCGGCGGATGCCGCGAAGTGCCGCGAGGCCGGAGCCTCGATCGTCCACTTCCACGCCCGTGACGCACGCACGGGTGCGATGTCGGGTGATGTCGGGGTATACGCCGACACGATCCGCGCCATGCGTGCGGTGTCCGACGTGCTGATCAGCCCCACGCTCGGCGCGTCCACCATCGCCGACCCGCACGAGCGCGTCGCCCACATCCCGCTGCTCGGTGCCGAAGCCGCGACGCGACCCGATTTCGCGCCGGTCGATCTCGGCAGCTTCAACATCGATCCATATGACCCTGCGACCAAAACGTTCCGCAACGAGACGCTCTCGTATGTCACGAACATCGCCGGGTTACGCCACGAGATCGACGCGATCCACGACAGCGGTGTGTTGGTTCAGTCAGTGCTGTGGAACGTCGGCTCGGCTCGGCTGCTCGGAGCCTTTCTCGACATGGGCGTGCTGCGCGGTCCCGTGTATGCGCACGTGTTGCTCGCGAACACCTTTCTCGCGGCACATCCGCCAACAGTGAGCGGGCTGCGAGCGCTCGTCGACTTCATGCCCGATCACCCCGATCTGCACTGGACCTACAGCGCGGTCGGAGCGAACGCGCTCTCGCTCGTGCACGCCGCAGTCGAATCCGGCGGGCATGTCAGCATCGGCGTCGGCGACTACCACTACAACGAGCTTGGCGCGCCGACGAACGCCGATCTGGTGGCCGAGGTGGTGCGCATGGTGCGCTCCGTGGGTCGCGAGCCTGCGACGCCGGCCGAGGTGCGTCAGGCGTTCGGTCTCGGCGCGTAACCTCACCGGGTGATCGAGGTCGAAGCACCCGCAAAGCTCACCGTCTCGTTGCGGGTCACCGGCGTGCGCGACGACGGCTATCACCTCATCGATGCCGAAATGGTCACGCTTGATTTCGGCGACCGGCTCGAGATCGATCCCGACGGCGACGGACTCGAGATCCTGGGGGCAGTCGACACCGTCGTGGCCGACGAGGACAACCTGGTGCGTCGCGCGTTGCGGCTCGTGAGCCGGCGGGCGTTCGTCCG
>WLNW01000166.1 GCA_009699605.1 Actinomycetota bacterium
ATTTCGCCACGGAAAGTGTCACTCGAACACACGTTCCGCGCGAGGACGCGCGTCGGCGCGCCGGTCCCGAACGCGTGCCCGGTCGAGCGGATTCGGACCGGTCAGCTGCGACGGGACAACGCGCGGCCCACCGCGGCCTGCAGCGCCGGTGCCAGCAGCGGGAGGCCCGTGGCGACCGCGTCGAGTGCTGCCGTGGCGGCCGTGCGCTCCTCGTCGTCGAGGGCCAGCAGCCGCACGATGGTGGTGGGGTTCCAGCGCAACAACGCGGCCATCTGGAACCGGGCCCCGCGTCGGCTCCGGCGTTGTGACAGACCCACGACCTTGCGACCGTTCCAGAGCACCTCGCCCGGGCCGCGGCCGGCAAAGCACACCTCCGACGACCAGCGCGAGGTCACCAGGTTGCCCTGATGGCGCTCCAGTGAATCCGCGGCGAGCCCGAGCTCGATCAGCGCCTCGATCCACGCCTCGCCCACCCAATCGGCGGCCGCCACCACGTCGTCGGACCATCGTGGGTGGCCGGGCGGAATCACCACATCACCCCACACCACGTCACCGGGCGCGAGCAGCACGGCTCCCCCGCCGCTCGCGCGCCGCAGCACGTCGACGCCGAGCGCGGCCGCCGCTTCCTCGTCCACGTGGTCGGCCGGCTGGGCCGAACCGAGCACCAGCGTCGGACGGTCGATGGTCCACCAGGTGAGCGTGGCTCGGTCGGGCCAATCGGTGCGCGCCGTTTCGAGCGCCCCGCCGATCGGGCCGGAGCGCGCGTCGACGAGAAGCGCCTCGACGAGAAGCGCTTCGACCTGCGCCGGTTCGCTCATGCCGAGCGCGCGACGCCGTCCTGTGCCCGAACGAGGTAGCGCGACCACGCGTCAGGCACCCGCCGATCGGCCAGGACGAAGCGGGCCATGAACAACGGCGTACGAGGCGCCTGGGGCAGGCGCATGTTGGTCTCGTGCAGGAATCGGTCGCGCTTCGAGGAGTTGCAGCGCGTGCACGCGGCGACCACGTTCTCCCAGCAGTGCTCGCCTCCGCGGCTGCGGGGCACAACGTGATCGATGGACTCGGCCGGGCCGCCGCAGTACTGACAGGTGTGGTCGTCGCGCAGGAAGACGGCGCGTCGGTTCAGCGCACGCCGCCGCGGATAGGGCACCCGCACGAAGCGGCCGAGCCGCACCACCGATGGCTCCGCGAACTCGTCGCGCTCTGAGCGGAGGATACGACCGGTGGTCTCCATGGTCTCGGCTTTCTCGGCCAGGACGAGCATCAACGCCCGGCGGCTCGGTACGACGCACAGCGGCTCGTACGTCGCGTTGAGAACCAGGGCCCGAGACATGACCGGGGGTTACTTGTGGCCATTTCCGGCAACCGCCGGAATTCTCGTCGGGCGACCGCGCCGCAGTCGCGCCATGGATGGCGCCGCGGGGAAGGTCCGACACCATGCCAGATAGGTGAGGACGTCCTCCGGCTCGGGGAGACGCTCGGCATCGCCGTACATCGTCTGCGCCCGAAACGCGAGGTAGTCGGCGGCCGGCACCGGGAGGAACGGCCGCCTACGCCACCACCCCGGCGGTGCGAGGCGCACGACCTGGCGCATCGTCACCGGCCACAGCATCGGGCGTGCGAGCAGCGCCCGGCCAACCTGGAGGCACCAGCGCAGCGGCATCAGCGACCCGACCCGTCGGGGCGCGCCAGCCGGCCGGACTCGGTAGACGTGTTCCGAACACCGACATCGACGCCCATGCATCGCCAGCCTACTGCAGCGGCCCCGATGAGCGGACCGTCCGCGCCGAGCCCGGCCGGCACGACTCGCGCACCTCGAGCGTAAGGCAATCGAGCCGTGCGATCGAGTGCGGCTTGCGCCTCGACAAAGAACGGCTCGCCGAACCCGAGCGCCACCGAACCGGCGACGACGGCCAGGCGCAGGTCGAGCAGGTGGGCCACCGAACCGAGCGCTTCTCCAACGAGGCGGCCGGTACGCATGCGCATGCCGAGCGGCGCGTCGCTGGCTCGACCACCGGTGATCGCCTCGATCGACAGACCCGACGCCTCTGCTTCGAGGCATCCGGCGGATCCGCACGCACACGGACGCCCGCCGGGCACCACGACGAGGTGGCCGATGTGGCCTGCGTTTCCGAATGCGCCGTCGAGCAGGCGCCCGTCGGTGACGATGCCACCGCCCACACCGGTCGAGACGACCATCGCGATGAAGTCGCGTTCGCCTCTTGCCGCACCTCGCCAGCATTCCCCGAGCGCCAATGCCTTGGCGTCGTTGTCCACGACGACGGGAATTCGGAGATGCGTGGTCAAACGATCGAGGAGCGGGAAGTCACGCCATTGCGGAATGTTCAGCGGCGACACCGTCTCGCCCCCGGCGCGCATCGGGCCCCCGCATCCGACACCGCACACCTCGAGCGAACCGACAGCCACCTGAGCGTCGCGGCATGCCGCGTCGACGAGCGCGGTCAACGTCGTGAACAGCCCGGCTGCGTCGACGCCCGCCGTAGCGGTCGTTCGCCGCCCACGCATCGTTCCCTCGTCGTCGACGATGGCAACCGCGAGCTTGGTGCCGCCGATATCGATTGCAAGGGCATCCGGCACGACGTCACGCTATCGGTCGGCACCCCGAGCGCAGAAACAGCGCGCCACCTTGACGGCGACCGGAATCGTTCACGACCACGCGGTAATGTTTTCATGGATAGTCCGGCGCGAGATTCTGCGTCGCCCCTCCGATGAACCATCCTGGGAGTCGAACAAGCGTGACGACGCAAGCACCGGTCAACCAGGCCGAGACCTTCGCCGATGTGTTCAATGCCATCTGCGACAACATCGAGATCACCATTCGCGGAAAGCGCGACGTCATCCACCTCGCGGTGCTGAGCCTCATCGCCGAGGGCCACATCCTGCTCGAGGATGCCCCGGGCGTCGGCAAGACCAGCATCGGCAAGGCGCTCGCCGCGTCGATCAACGCCACGTTCGGACGCGTGCAGTTCACCCCCGACCTGCTGCCCGCCGACGTGGTCGGCATGACCGTCTGGAACCGGGCCAGCGGTACCTTCGACTTCCGGCCCGGCCCGGTGTTCTCGAACATCGTCCTCGCCGACGAGATCAACCGTGCATCCCCCAAGACCCAATCCGCGCTGCTCGAGGCCATGGGCGAGCGCCAGGTCACCGTCGACGGCATCACCCACAACCTCGCCTCACCGTTCATGGTG
Source organism: Actinomycetota bacterium (assembly GCA_009699605.1). Classification (GTDB taxonomy): domain Bacteria; phylum Actinomycetota; class Acidimicrobiia; order Acidimicrobiales; family WLNW01; genus WLNW01. The sequence goes on from WLNW01000166.1 coordinate 3,213, forward strand.
ATCGCCACCCAGAACCCAATCGAGCACGAGGGGACCTACCCGCTTCCCGAAAGCCAGCTCGACCGCTTCCTCATGAAGATCAGCGTCGGCTATCCCAGCCGCACCGCCGAACTCGAGATCCTCGATCGTCACAGCGACCACGCACCCGAGCTCTCACCGGTCGTGTCCGCAACCACGATCAACTCGCTCAGCCGGGCCGCCCGCGCTATCCACGTCGCCCCGTTGCTCCGGGGCTACATCGTCGACATCGCCGAGGCCACCCGTCGGCATCACGCGATCGCGTTCGGCATGTCACCCCGTGCGGTGCTCGCGTTGCAGAACGCTTCTCGCGTGCAGGCGGCGTCGGTGCTGCGCAGCTACGTCACGCCCGACGACATCAAAGCGCTCGCCCGCAACGTGATCCCCCACCGGCTCATGGTGGCGCCCGAGGCCCAGATCCAGGGGATCACCGCACTGCAGATCGTCGACCAGATACTCGACGCCATCCCCGTTCCGACGGGGCTCGGCGCCTGAGTGCCGTGACGAAGCTGCGCCTGCCACGACTCGTCACGCGTCAAGGCTGGCTCGTCGTGCTCGGCAGCGTGGTCACGGTCGTCGCGGCGCGACTGCTCGGGTCGATCGAGCTGTTCGTGCTCGGCATCATCGGTATCGGGCTTGTCATCACGTCGGTCGTCACGGTCCGCATGCGCCGGTTGCAGTTCGAGGTCTCGCGCGCCGTCACGCCACCGCGCGTCCACGCCGGTGCCTCCAGCCAGGTCACGTTGACCGTGGTCAACCGCGGCACCCGCCGCACCCCCGTGGTGCGCGTCTTCGATCCGGTCACCGGCACGCGCGGCGCAAACCTGCTCGTCGCCCCGCTGCAACCAGGCGTGCCGGCACGTGCTGCGTATCGACTGCCGACGGAACGTCGCGGCATCGTCGAGATCGGCCCCATGGAAGTTCAGGTCACTGACCCGTTCGGTCTGTCCAGTGCCACCATTCCCGCGGCGGGCTCGTCCCGACTCACGGTCTACCCGCCCGTGCACCGACTGGCCGCGCTGCCCTCCACCGGCGGCGCCGACCCGCATACCGGGATCGAGCACCATCGCACGTTGTCGCGCGGCGGCGAGAACTTCTACGCCCTGCGCCCCTACGTCGTCGGCGACGAGCTGCGCCGTGTGCACTGGCCGTCGTCGGCCCGCCACGATGAGCTGCTGGTCCGACAGGACGAGCAGCCCTGGCAGGGCCGCATGACCGTCGTCATCGACAACACCATGGGCCACCTGCACGAAGGCGGGCTCGACATTGCGGCGAGCGTGGCGGCCAGCGTGCTGACCGCAGCGCACCAACGGGGCAATCTCGTGCGCCTGGTGTTCGCCGACGGCACCGACAGCGGGTTCATGGCCGGCAACGCACAACTCGAAGCACTGCTCGAACTACTCGCGATCGTCGCACTCGACCCCGAGGCCACGCTTCGTGGCGCAGTGGACCACGCGGCCACCAACGCTCGCCGCGGCGCAGTCGTGATCATCACCGCCGAGCTCGACACCACCGGACACGTCCTCCTGCAGCGGCTGCAACGTGCGTTCGGCTCCGTGTGCTCAGTCGTCGTCGATCGAAGCGCATACGACCCCGCGGCACCCGAAGCTGCGCCGGCTGCGTCACGCCGTTTCGTGCGGATCACCCGCAGCGCGACATTCCCCGAGGTTTGGCTGCGGGCCATGAGCGTGCAGTACGCCGATGTGTCAGCACGAGCTCCGTCATGACCGAGAGCAACCTCGCCGAGGGAGCCCGAGCCGAACGCCACGATGCTGCGCCGGCGCCCAATGTGCCGTCCTCGGTACTCGGCGCCGCCGAGCTCTCGCTCGTTGTGACCTCACTCGCACTCGTCTACGGGTTCAGCCGCATCTTCGTCAACCACTCGTTCTTCTGGCGCCTCGCAGCATTCGCCGCGATCTCGCACGCGGTCGCCATCGCGATACGTCGCCTCGGGCGCGGCATTCTGCTGTCGGCCCTCGCCTCGTTCGTCGGGCTGGCGCTCACCACGGGCCTTGTCCTGTACTCCTCGACCACTCGCCTACTTCTGCCGACCGACGCAACCCGCGACGCGGCACGCGTCGATCTCGACGAGGCATGGCAGCTCTTCCGCGAGATCCGAACGCCGGTTGTCGCCCACCCCGGCTTCGTCCTCGGGGCATGCGTGGCCATGTGGCTCGTCGGGTTCCTGGCCGACTGGGCCGCGTTCCGCATCTGGTCGCCGTTCGAAGCGCTGGCCCCTGGTGCGGTCGTGTTCATCTTCTGCTCGCTCGAGGCGGCCGAGCAGGATCGTCTCGCGTCGACGTTCGCGTTCGCGGTCACCGCCCTGTTCTTCATCCTCATGCACCGCGCGATTCGCGTCGACCGTTCGGCCAGCTGGCTCGCGGCCGAACCCGAGCGCGGCCGCCGGGCCGTCATGCGCACCGGCGCAATCATCGCGCTCACCGCGGTGGTGGTCGGCGGTATCATCGGCCCGTCGCTGCCAGGCAGTCACGACGACGCCGCTATCGCCTGGCGTCGATTCGGCAAGGGCGGCCAAGCCGCTCAGGCCCGTATCACCATCAGCCCACTCGTCACCATCAGGTCGCGGCTCGCGAACCTGGCCAACGTCGAAGCGTTCACGGTCGTCGCCGATCAGCCCGACTACTGGCGACTCACCTCACTCGATCAGTTCGACGGCACCACGTGGACCTCAAGCGGCGAGTACCAGAACGCCAAGGGGCAGCTCCCTTCGCAGCTGCCCGCGGGCACCACGACGCAAACGCTCACGCAGACCATCACCATCAAGGCGCTCGACCCACCATGGATGCCGGCGGCCTACGAGCCGGTCAGCGTCGAGAGCGACGGCGGCACCAAGGCGATCTACGAGGCCGAATCGGCCACGCTCACCATCGGCAACAAGGTGGCCAGCGGAACCAACCTGACGTACGTCATCAAATCCCGGGTCCCGGTCCGCGACCTCACCGTGCTGCGCGCCGCGACGGACGCGGCCGTACCGGCGGCCATCAGGCAGCGCTATGGCGTCGCCCCCGACCTCACGAACTTCGTGCGCAGTCGCGCCCGCCAGGCGGTGAGCGGAGCCACCAGCCCCTTTGCCAAGGCACTGGCGTTGCAGAACTACTTCCGCAGCCCGGCGTTCACCTACTCGCTGACCGTTCCAGCTGGTCAGGGCGTCGACTCGGTCGACGCGTTCTTGCGGGCCCGCATCGGCTATTGCGAGCAGTACGCGTCGGCATACGCCGCCATGGCGCGCTTCCTCGGCCTGCCCGCTCGGGTGGCGGTCGGCTTCACCCCCGGCGAGCAGGACGCGAACGAGGTCTGGCACGTCCGCGGCGAGTACGCCCACGCCTGGCCCGAGGTCTACCTCGCGGGCGCCGGGTGGGTGCGGTTCGAGCCCACGCCCGGCCGCGGCGCCCCGGGCGACCAGGCGTACACCGGAGTCCCGTTCCAACAGCCGAGTGCAGGCGACCCGACCACGGCGACCACCGTGCCCGTGCCTACCACCGTGCCCGTGCCTACCACCATCGCCGGCGGGGCCACCGCCACCACGGTGCCCAACCCGTCCGACCTCGGCGACCTGTCCGACCCTTCACTCGTCGAGCAGGGCACTACTGGCCTCGGTTCCCCCGGCGGGCCGTCGCACGCGTTGCGCACCTTGGCCCGGGCCTTGCTCGCGATCGTGCTCGCGATTGCGCTCGTGACCCTGGCCGTGCCGGCGGCCAAGTGGATGCGACGCTCCACTCG
>WLNW01000167.1 GCA_009699605.1 Actinomycetota bacterium
CACCCAGCCGATGCCCGACAGGCACGCCAGTTCGGGCAGGGTCACGGGGGCATCGCTGTTGTCGAAGGCGGCGAGCGTGAGTACGACGAAATCGCCTGCGCTCGCGACCTGCAGCTGGACGAGCTCGCACTTCAACGCGGACGATGCGAGCATTTCGTCGCCGAGGCGCACCACGAGCACGGCGGCCGCGAGCGACAGCGGTTCGGTGAGCTGCCAGTCGATGCTGAAGCGCGTGCCGGTCTCTTCGCGCAGCGCTGCGGCGATGATGTCGAGCGCCACGTGGGGCAGCTCGCATTCGGCGCTGCTCATCACCGGACTGGTGAGACCGATGCCCGGCGCGACGCTCAGGTGCCACCGGCGATCGACCCGGGCCAGTTCGAGGGCCCACAACGTGGCGGCATCCGCACTGACGAGGAGTTGGTCGCGGAGTGCGCCGGCGGCGGTATGCGCGTGCTCGTACGCGAGCAGCGCGGCTTCGAGCTTGGCCGTTGTGCTGCGGAGGTCGGTCTCGAGGGCATCAAATCGTGCTTCGGCCTCGACGTGGGCCGATTCGGCATCGTCGGCGCGGATCACCTGTTGGGCCCGGTCGTTTCGCACCGTGTCGAGGTCGTCGGACAAGGTGCCGATGCGGTCGATGGCCGCGCCGAGTGCGTGGCCCTGACGACGCATCCGCACCCCGAGTGCGAGTGCCGCAGCGAGGGCAGCGATGGCGAGAAGGATTGGGAAGACCATTGCGTGCACCCTACCGAGTCACCCCGGGGAGCTACTCGCGCTCGACCGGTGACGGTGACGGGATCACGTCACGAGGTTGAACAGGTCCGGATCGCTGGTCCGCAGGCGCCGGTAGCAGGCGCTCCACATCTGTGGCAGGTAGTGCTGGTGGTACTTGGCCTTGGCCCGGACCACCTCGGCGATGGGGAACTCTGTTCCGTCGATCGCCTCGGCCTCGAGGTGGTACCGGGCCGCTTGTTCGAGCGTGAGCGCGAGAATGGTGGCCTTCTCGAGCGTGTCGCTCACCACGATGGCGCCGTGGTTCTTGATCAGCACGACCGAGCGCACGCCCAACTTGCCGGCCATCTCGTCGCCTGGCACGGGCGGCTTCGTCCCGTCGTCAGCGTGGAGGATCTGCTCGTCGTGGAACAGCACACTTGCCACGTTGTACATTCCGATCTCGCGATCGCGCGTGACGAACGTGCTCAACCAGTGCGAATGCGTGTGGATCACCGATCCCACCTCGGGCCGGACTCGATAGAACGCAGCGTGGAACTTGATCGCGGGCGACGCCGGCCAATCGCCACGGACCACGTTGCCGTCGAGGTCCGAGGTGACGACCTGTTCGGGCGTGGTCTCGTCAAAGAAGCCGAAAGCGCTCACGTCGAATACGTCGGTGCCCGGCACGCGCACGCTGACGTGGCCGGCCACACCGCTGTCGCAGCCGCCTCGAGCAAGGATGCGCCGCGCCGCAGCGACTCGGAACCGTGGGTCGTTCTCGTCCATGGTCCGACACTAGGGCGGATACCGGCCCGGTTGCTCGGTGCCTTGTTGTCGACGGTCTCGGTGATCGGCGGTGGGATCCGATCGCGCAGGTGCCCTGGCTGGTCGGCGGTGACGATGCCACGCGGTCGCTGCTGAACGCCTTGAACGGTGAACTCGACCGATGACTACCATCGCCTCGTGGCCAAGTTCACCATCACCGACAAGGCAGCCGTCGATCCCTCGACGACCTACCCCGCGCCGTTCGCGACCTGTCGCGGCGAGGTCACTGCGCGACTGATGAGCCCGCCCACGTACCCGACCTGGCTCATCGAGGCCGATCTGGCCGACGGCGCTGCCCTGCAGTGGCCCGATCGTCACGGCGATGAGGCCGTGTACGTCGTGTCCGGCGCGCTCGATGTCGCGGGGCGCATCTGTCCGGCCGACGGATGCGTGGTCGTCGAAGCAGGCGTCGCTGCGTCGGCGCGAGCGGTCGGATCGACCCGTGTCGTCCACGTGGGTCCTTTCGACGCCGACCAACCGACTGATGGTCTCTACGGTGCGCCCGTGCCCCACGGCCACCAGGTGCACGTGGTCGGCCCGGGCGGGTGGTTCGCGTCGGGTGGACGCGAGAACGTCGTCGCCCGGTGGTTCGCCGATTCGACGTGCCCCACGTGTCGGGTGTCGTTCTTCCACGTGGCCCGTACCGACGGTCTGGTGAAGGATCTCCCGCACACGCACACGCAGGACGAGATCATCTACATCCTCGGTGGCAGTGTGATCATTGGCCGTCACGAATACGGCCCTGGTCACGCGATCGCGATTCCGGCCAACATCCGTTACACGGTCACCACCGGTCCGAACGGCATGGCGTTCCTCAACTATCGGCGCGACGTGTCCACGCAGGCCTATGGCAAGGTCAAGCCGCCCGAGCTCGAGGGTGGCATTGTGCGCGGGGGCACCGAAGTGCGCGACTTCGTCGGGGCGACCTAAGCCCTCTGCTCAAAGGTGCGGGCTCGGGTCACGAACCACGTCGAGATCGATGTCGTAGAGGCGGGCCACGTTCTTCCACGTGAGCTTGTCGCGGGTGTCTGCGTCGATCCCGAACTCCTCGCACTCCTGGGAGACGCTTTCGTTCGAGCGAGGCCAGGTGGCGGATCCGTGGGGATAGTCGTTCGACCACATGAAGTGGTCGGCGCCCGTGAAACGCAGGTTGTTCAACCCGACCGGATCGGCGATGTAGGTGCACCACACGTTGTTGCGGAAGTAATGCGACGGCTTCTCGGTGAGCGGCGTCTCCATGAGCGACAGGAACCGGCCGAAGGTCGAGTCGATGCGGCGTTCGAGGCGCGCCGCGTAGTCGATGCCCGCTTCCGCGGCAACGATGTTCAGCTTGGGGTGGCGTTGGAACACGCCGGCCGCGATGAGTTCGACGATGCTGCGTTGCACCTCGTCGCGCGACTCGAAGCCGAAGTAGAAGGTGTCCTCGATGCTCTTACCGAACTTGGCCACGCTGTTCTTGGTCCGGTGCCCGGCGAGGATGTGGATCGACAGCGGCATCTCGAGCGCGGCTGCGGCAGCCCAGAGCTTCTCGTAGTGGGCGGTGAAGAACGAGTGCCCTCGGTCGGCTGGGGGCGAGGTCCAGAACAGGCCGCCCCGGAGCCCGAGCGCCTTTGCCCGTTCGAGCTCGCGGACCCCTTCGTCGATGTCCCACAGCGGCAACAGGGCGATGCCGAGCAGGCGATCCGGGTCGGTCTTGCAGAACTCGGCCAACCAGTCGTTGTACACGCGCAGGCACGCGGCCTGGAAGCTCGCGTCGTCGAGTTGCAGCAGGCTCAGCCCGGCGGTGGGGTAGAGCACGTCGGCATGCACGCCATCGGCCCACAGGTCGCGCAGGCGCTCGTGTGGATCGTGGCCACCCCGGGCACCGATCCAGGCCGAGGGGTCCGCTGCGAGTCGCGCGCCGACGTCGGCGTTCGAGATGCCCGCGGTGCGTGACAACGTGAGGTCAACTCCTCGCGCATGCCCCGGCATCTCGAAGTACCAGTGATGGTTGCTGGGATCCTGCACCGCGCGCGGTGCCTGATCGGTGAGCGATGCCGGTAATGCTTCGACCCAGAGATCGTGCGGCTCGACGACGTGTGAATCAGCTGAGATCAACATGGTGCTGCCCCCTCCCGGGCCATCGTAGATGAGGCACTCGGCAGCTGCGGCGGTCAGGCCATGCCGAACAGCGCGAGGGCGGCGCGTGGCGGCCCGGTATCGCCATGCTTCAGCATCGAGGCCCGCTCGGCGTTGACCGCGTCGAACTCCGCGTGGGCCCAGGCATGCCACGGTCCCTCGGCGATCGCTCGACCGTCGGTGCCCGCGTCGAGGCACTCGGCCAGGTACGCGGCGAACGATGCGACGTCGTCGGCGTCGCCGATCGGACCCACGCCGGGCACGATCAGCGCACCCCACTGCGCCACTTGGTCGAGGGATTCGAGCCACGCGCCGAAGTCGGCCTCGAAGCCGAGCGGCCGGGCCTCGAAGCTGCACGTCGCGCCGGCGAAGACCACGTTGGCGTGCGGAACCTGCACCACGAGGTTGTCGTCCTGCAGACCGGGAAGCGGCGCGGCTACCACCTTCTGGGTGAGCCACGCCGGCTGTTGCACCACGTGGCTCACGTTGCGGGCGGTGAGGTCATCGAACTCGCGCGCGTGGTCTGGGAAGAGGTGCTGGTAACCGGCGATGTTGGGCGGCAGGTCGAGGTTCGCACTGGTCGTGGGCGATCCGTATACCGCGGCCAGCTTGAACGTGGTGCTGCCACCGACGAACGGCACGTGACTCGAGGTGAGCACCAGGCGACGCACCGGCCGGCCGAACCGGTCGAGCGCCGCGAGGAGGTCCCGGGCTTGCGATGCAACGAGGAGGGAATCGATCACCGTGAGGCCGTCGTCCTCGACGACGATGCCGGCGTTCGGGGCGTCGAGTCGGCCCTGACCACACCACACGTAGACGTCGTCGCCGATCTCGATGAGCACGCGGCCGACCCTACCCGGGCCCCACTGCGGTGGGTGACAGCACTACCTTCAGGAACACCCGACTTCGGCCGACAGACGAATACGGTGCATGTGTAAGTCGACGAGAGGAATGGAACCATGGGTGGTCTCGGGACACCAGAGTTGCTGATCGTGCTTTTGGTCGTGACGTTGATCTTCGGGGGCGCCAAGCTGCCCCAGCTGGCCCGATCGCTCGGGCAGGCCAAGAACGAGTTCAAGCGCGGTGAGGACGACGGCGTCGAGCCGAAGTCCGTCCCGAAGATCTGACCACCGACAGCCAACCTCACCCCGAGCGGGCCCTCAGGCGCGCATGAGGCCGCCGCCATCGAGCATGAGCGTTTCGCCGGTCATGTAGCGGCACGCGTCCGACAGCAGGAACTGCACCGGCGGGGCGATGTCGTCCTCGGGATCGCCGTCGCGATCCATGGGGTGCATCGAGTACATCGCGTGCCACGCGTCGCGTCGGATGTCGTCCTCGCCCGGTGGCTCGCGATGACCGGCCGCGGCGGGGCAGTAGCAGTTGACCACGATGCCATGGCGGCCCCATTCGCGAGCTGCCGTGCGCGTCAGGCCACGGATCGCTTCCTTCGACGCGTTGTACGGTCCGAAGCCTGACGCGCCGCGGATGCCGTTGGCCGAGGCCACATTGACGATGCGGCCCCATCCCTGCGCCGACATGTGCGGGAACACGGCCTGCATGGCCCACAACGTGCCGTTCGGGCCGGTGCGATAGAGCACGTCCATCTCGGCCTCGGTCACCTCTTCGAGAGGCTTGGCCGACACGAACGACTGCGCGTTGTTGACGATGCCGTCGATGCGACCGAATGCCTGCACAGTCGCGGCGACCATAGCGAAGACCGACTCGCGCGAACCGACGTCGCATTCGACGCCCAGGTTGGTCACCCCGAGCGAATCGAGTTCGGCGATCACGTCGTCGAGTCGGTGCTTGCGGTACTCGGCAACCACGACGGTGGCGCCGTTCTTGCCGATGTGGCGCGCGATGCCGCGTCCGATGCCTCGACCTGCGCCGGTCACGATGACGACGCGTCCCTGCACTCCGTGCTCAGTCATGATCCCCCTCGGGGCTTCGCGCCCGCTGCATTCTCGCGGCTCTGGTGGCCGCTCGGCCACCCCGTGGCCAGATTCGATCGGTGATCACCGCGCGAGGCCCCGCCATCGCCGGCGGTGGGCGCGATCAGGGCCACCGTCGGGCCGTACCCGGTTCAGACCCGAGGTCGCGCGTGCGTCGCGCCCCTGGACCGTCGACGGAGTCGATCGCTCCCGGCTGTGCACCGAGTTGGCACAGCTCGCAGGCCGGGAGGTCATCGTCTGCGCCAGCCAAGCGAACACGTGCCCTCCCAGCTGGGTTCAGCGCGTGGTGACGAGACCGCCGTCCACCGGGATCAGCGCGCCAGTTAGGTACGCCCCGGCACGCGACGCCAGGAACAGTGCGATGCCGGCCATGTCGTCGCTTCTTCCGATGCGACCGAGGGGGATGCGGGTTACGAGATCAGCCCCGTGCTCCTCGAGGGTGGAGCGCATCATCTTCGACTCGAACGGCCCCGGCGCCACCGCGTTCACCGTGATGTTGTCCACGGCGAGGCGGCCAGCGAGCACCGACGTCAGGTGGTGCAGCGCCGCCTTCGATGCGGCGTACGCGTAGTTCTCGTAGATCGGCACGTGCATGCCGTCGATCGAGCCGATGTTGATCACCCGTGCGGGGTCTTCGGCGGTCGCCGCGGCCACGAGATCGGGGGTGAGGGCGCGAGTGAGCTCGAACACGGCATGCACGTTCAGCTCCATGCAGCGGTTCCACGCGTGCGCCGGGTATTCGGCGTACGACGCGCCCCAGGTCGCGCCTGCGTTGTTCACGAGCACGTGAACCGCTTCGCCGGCACCGCGGAGGTGCGACGCAAAGGCGAGACAGCCTTCGGTGCTCGCAAGATCCGCCTGCACCGGGATGCACGTGCCGAATGACGAGAGGTCAGCCGCGGCTTGCTCGCACACATCGAATTTGCGCGACGCGATGATGGTTCGCGCTCCGGCGCGCACGAAGCCTTCGGCGATCATGCGGCCGATGCCTTGCCCGCCGCCCGTGATGACCGCAGTCTTGCCCCGCAGCCCGAACATGTCGATGAGGTAGTCGCTCACATGTCGCTCACTGCGCGTCGCGTGGTCACCGTGGGATGTCGCCGGTGAGGTGGTGACTCAGGTCGCCGACCAGATCGATGAGCGTGTAGTCGCGCTCCACCCATTGCCACTTGCCATCGACCTTGGCGAAGAGGTCGTGGTAGCGGCCGCCGATGATGGGCTGCAACGGAAAGTCGTCGACCTGTTGAAAGACGTCGTAATAGCTGTGCGTGCTCGCCGAGGTGCCCGACTCGTCGATCGTGACGATCGCGTTCGTGGTGACGTGCTTGGTGCGGGGCGTGCCGTCGGGGTAGCGGATC
>WLNW01000168.1 GCA_009699605.1 Actinomycetota bacterium
CATAGCCGCCCCGCCGGAATAGAACGGCCGATACCGGTGAAAATCGACTGTTGCAGTTGATGCAGGTGGCCAAGGGCCGAACGCTTCTGGCCTGCGCTGTTCTCCAACGGCCACCGTGTAGCGTCCACGGGGAGGAACGGACAGCGACTACGGGCTCGCGAACACGTCGCTCGCCGTGCGTCGTGGCTGTGCCGAATCCGCCCCGAGAGTCGGCACGAGGAGCGACGTGAAGGACTTCAGCGCAGACAACGAGCGCCTCCGCGAACAGCTTGCCGTGCTCGAGGGCGAGCTATTGACGCTGCGCCAACGGTACGCCGACGCACCAAAGCGCGTGCGTACGCTCGAGGAACGGCTGCTCGAAACGAAAGGCCAGCTGGCCCAAGCCGTCTCCCAAAACGAGAAGCTCACCTACACCTTGCGCGAGGCGCGCGAGCACATCTCCGCGCTGCGCGAAGAGGTCGACAAACTCACGCAGCCCCCCTCCGGTTACGGCACGGTGCTCGGAACCAACGACGACGACACCGTCGACGTCTTCGCAAGCGGTCGCAAGATGCGCGTGTCGGTGCACCCCGACCTCGGCGGCCGGCTCACGCGCGGGCAAGAGGTCGTGCTCAACGAATCGTTGTCCGTCGTGCTCGCACGCGGCGCCGACACCACCGGTGAGGTCATCACCATCAAAGAGGTGCTCGCCGATGGGCGGCGCGCCCTCATCACCGGTCGCGCCGACGAAGAACGCGTAGTCGAGTTGGCCGACGCGCTCCTGGCTGAACGCCTCCGCAGCGGCGACTCCGCCCTCATGGATCCACGCTCGGGCATGCTGCTCGAAAAGCTCCCGCGCCCCGAAGCCGACAACCTCGTGCTCGAAGAAGTTCCTGACGTCTCCTACGACGACGTGGGCGGTCTCGACAGCCAGATCGAACAGATCACCGATGCGGTCGAGCTGCCGTTCCTGCACGCAGCGCTCTTCAAGGAGTACGCACTCCCCGCACCGAAGGGCATCTTGTTGTACGGGCCCCCGGGTTGCGGCAAGACCCTCATCGCGAAGGCCGTGGCCAACTCGCTCGCGAAGAAAGTCGCCGAGGTCAGCGGCGACCGCCAGGCCAAGAGCTACTTCCTCAACATCAAGGGTCCCGAACTGCTCAACAAGTACGTCGGCGAGACAGAGCGCCAGATCCGTCTCGTGTTCCAGCGGGCGCGCGAAAAGAGCGAGCAGGGCTGGCCGGTCATCGTGTTCTTCGACGAAATGGAATCGTTGTTTCGCACCCGCGGTTCGGGCATCAGCTCCGACATCGAGTCCACCATCGTGCCGCAACTCCTCGCCGAGATCGACGGCGTCGAGACGCTCCGCAACGTCATCGTGATCGGTGCGTCGAACCGCGAAGATCTCATCGACCCGGCAATTCTCCGCCCCGGTCGTCTCGACGTGAAAATCAAGATCGAACGCCCAGGCGAGGCTGCTGCGGCCCAGATTTTCGCTCGCTACCTCACCACCGACGTACCCATCGACGCCGAAACGGTGCGCATACTCGGCGGGGGAGATGCCGAGAAGGCCGTGCGGGCCATGATCGAAGAGACGGTCCGCGAGATGTACCGCGACGACGAGGCCAACCAGTTCCTCGAGGTCACCTACCAAAACGGCGACAAAGAAATCATGTACTTCAAGGACTTCTCGTCGGGCGCCATGATCGAGAACGTCGTGCGCCGGGCCAAGAAGCTGGCGATCAAGCGCGAGATCGCGCTCGGCACCCGGGGCATCAAAACCGAGGACCTCATCGCCTCGATCCACCAGGAGTACAAAGAGAACGAGGACCTGCCCAACACCACCAACCCCGACGACTGGGCGAAGATCTCGGGCAAGAAGGGTGAGCGCATCGTGTATATCCGCACGCTCATCCACACCAACGAGACACCGGTCGGCGGCCGAGCCATCGAGCGGGTCGGGACCGGCCAGTACCTCTGACACGGGACCTCTGACACCCATGGCCATCCCCAAGACGCTCGGCATAGAAACCGAATACGGCATCTTCCTGCGCGGCGCCGGCGAGTCGAATCCCATCGCCGCGTCGTCGATGCTCATCAACGCCTACCTGCACGACCTGGCGACAGCCAACGATCATCAGGCCAAGGTGGGTTGGGACTTCGAGGACGAATCACCCGGCAACGACGCCCGCGGGTTCGCACCCTTGGGCTCGCGGCCCCCCGACATCGAGACGCACCTCGTCAACGCGGTGCTAACGAACGGGGCGCGTTACTACGTCGACCACGCCCACCCCGAGCTGTCCACGCCCGAGTGCGCCGATCCGTTGTCGATTGTGCAGTACGACCGTGCAGCCGAGCTCATCGTCGAGCGCTCGATGCGTGCCGCGCGACGCATGCTGCCCCCCGGCCAGGAGCTGGTGGTCTACAAGAACAACAGTGACGGCAAGGGCAACAGCTACGGCTGCCACGAGAACTACCTCATGGAACGCCAGACACCGTTCGGGCGCATCGTCGCCCATGCCACCTCGCACTTCGTCAGCCGTCAGATCTTCACCGGGTCAGGCAAGACCGGAACCGAGGCGAAGGGGCTCACCGCGCGTGACGTGCCCTACCAGCTCACCCAGCGGGCCGACTTCTTCGAAGAAGAGGTCGGCCTCGAGACCACGCTGAAGCGGCCGATCATCAACACGCGCGACGAGCCGCACGCCGACGCGACGAAGTACCGACGCCTCCACGTCATCGTCGGCGACGCGAACATGAGCGAGGTGGCCACCTTCTTGAAAGTCGGCACCACCACGTTCATCCTCAGCATGATCGAGGACGACTTCCTGCCACGCGGCTTCGCGCTCGAATCGCCGGTGCAGGCCATGCGTCAGGTCAGCTACGACCTCACGCTGCGAAAGCCGCTGCGCCTACTCGACGGTTCCACCGTCACCGCCCTCGACATGCAGTGGGAGCTCTACGAGCGGGCGAGCAAGTACGCGTCCGAACGCGGCACCTCAGCGGTGGGCGGCCCGGTCGCCGGTCAGGTGCTCGAGCGCTGGGAAGCCGTGCTCACCCAACTCGAGGACGACCCTATGGAACTGGCCGATCAGCTCGACTGGGTGGCCAAGTACCGCCTTGTCGAGGGATACCGCGAGCGCAATGGCCTTGACTGGGGCGACCCTCGCCTCACCGCCATCGACCTGCAATACCACGACCTGCGGCCCGAGAAGTCGATCTTCCGCAAGCTCGGCATGCAGACGATGGTTACCCAGGCCGAGATCGAGTTCGCGACCGTCAACCCGCCACGCGACACCCGGGCGTACTTCCGCGGCGAGTGCCTCCGCCGCTGGAGCGACCAGATCGTTGCCGCCAACTGGGACTCGTTGGTCTTCGACATCGGCACGGAACCGCTGCGCCGAGTCCCCATGATGGAACCGCTACGCGGGACAGCGGACCACGTGGCTACGTTGTTCGAGGAATGCGCGACACCAAAGGAGTTGTTGGACCGATTGGCGATCGGCGGCTGAGCCTTCGATCACCAATCCATCCGACACCGAGTCCACCACGCGAAGCACACGGGAAGCAGAGGGTGTGAAATGGCCGAGCAAGAGCAAGTGCGCAAACAAGCCCCCGTACGACGCGAGGAAACCGTCGAGGAGACCCCCGCTGTCTCCGAGCAGGGCGAGAAGATCAAGGCCGAACTCGACGACCTCCTCGACGAAATCGATTCGGTGCTCGAGACGAACGCCGAGGACTTCGTCAAGTCCTACATCCAAAAAGGTGGTCAGTGATCCGGTCGTCGCCGACGTTCGGTAGTCTCGCCCTCTCATGACCCTTCCGCTCTTCTCGCTCTCCGACGACCCGGGGCCGAGCTTTGCCGCGCTCGTTCAACGGGTCGGTCTCCGTCCACCGGTGCCCGACACGCCGCTCGCAGCCGACCAGATCGCCCACGGCACCACCGTCGTCGCGGTGCGATTCGCTGACGGCGTCATCATGGCCGGTGATCGGCGGGCCACGTCCGGCAACCTGATCAGCCACCGTTCGATCGAAAAGGTCTTCCCCGCTGACTCGCACTCCGCTGTCGGCATCGCCGGTGCTGCCGGGCCGGCGATCGAAATGGTGCGGTTGTTCCAGTTGCAGCTCGAGCACTACGAAAAGGTCGAAGGAAGCCGCCTGTCCATCGAGGGCAAGGCCAACCAACTCGGCACCATGATCCGCTCGAACCTCCCGGCGGCTATGCAAGGGCTCGCCGTAGTGCCGCTGTTTGCCGGGTTCGACCTGCGGCGCAACGCCGGGCGCCTGTTCCAGTACGACATCACGGGTGGCCGCTACGAAGAGCGCGACTTCGCGGCCACCGGTTCGGGAAGCCTGCACGCCGGAACCGTCGTGAAACTTGGCTATCGCGAGGCGCTCTCGCGCGACGCAGTGCTCGACCTCGCGATCGAGGCGCTCTTCCAGGCGGCCGACGACGACTCCGCCACGGGCGGGCCCGATCTCATGCGAGGCATCTTCCCGGTGGTCGCCACCATCACCGCTGCTGGGTACGAGCGCATCGCCGACGACGATCTCGCCGCGCGGACGGGCCAGCTGCTCGAGCGCTTGCGCTCACGGCGCAGCCCCGCCGACCAGTCCGGAGCCGAATCGTCATGAGTATGCCCTTCTACGTTGCTCCCGAACAGGTGATGAAGGACCGCGCCGACTACGCGCGCAAGGGAATCGCCCGGGGCCGCAGCGCACTGGCGCTCACCTATGCCGACGGCATCCTGCTGTGCGCGGAGAACCCTTCGAGCACACTGCGCAAGCTCAGCGAGATCTACGACCGGATCGCGTTCGCGGGCGTGGGCAAGTACAACGAGTACGACCAACTTCGCATCGCCGGTGTACGCCACGCCGATCTGAAGGGCTATTCGTACTCGCGAGAGGACGTCGACGCCCGCAGCCTGGCCAACGTCTACGCGCAGTACCTCGGGCAGATCTTCACCCATGAGATGAAGCCGCTCGAAGTCGAGATCCTGGTAGCCGAGATCGGCGACGAGCCGGGTCACGACCAGATGTTCCACATCCGCTACGACGGAACCATGATGGACGAAAGCCGTTTCGTGGTCGTGGGCGGCGACAGCGATGCCATCTCCGAACGGCTCGAGGCGGTTTGGCAAGACAATGCGTCCTTGTCCGTAGCGCTCGGCGCGGCGGTCAACGCACTCGCCGGTCCCGAACGCACGCTGCAGCCCGGCGATCTCGAAGTGGCTACGTTGGCCCGCGGCCAGGCCCGCCGAGCCTTTCAGCGACTCGACGACGCCGCAATCGGCGCGCTGCTCGCTCCGGCCTGACCACACGGGGCGCAGGCCTCGCCGGAACGCCACGACCCTACGCGAAAAGAACTCCCGCCTGCGTTAGCGTTCCCGCGATGGACCGGAGGATCTTCGGCATCGAAAATGAGTACGGGGTCACGTGCACACTTCGCGGCCAGCGGCGGCTCAGCCCCGACGAGGTCGCGCGGTACCTGTTCCGTCGTGTGGTGTCGTGGGGCCGCAGCTCGAACGTGTTCCTCGCGAACGGTGCCCGCCTGTACCTCGACGTCGGCTCACACCCCGAGTACGCGACGCCCGAGTGCGATTCGATCAACGATCTCGTCGCCCACGACAAGGCGGGGGAGCGCATCCTCGAGCAACTCGTGGCATCGGCCGAACAGCGACTGAGCGAAGAAGGCATCCGCGGCGACATCTACCTGTTCAAGAACAACACCGATTCCGCAGGCAACAGCTACGGCTGCCACGAGAACTACCTCACGAGCCGGCGCGACGACTTTTCGTCATACGCGGAGGTGCTGATCCCGTTCCTGATTTCGCGCCAGATCTACGCCGGAGCGGGCAAGGTGCTCCAAACCGCACGCGGCGCCATGTACTGCATCAGCCAACGAGCCGAGCACATCTGGGAAGGCGTCAGCTCGGCGACCACCCGCTCGCGCCCCATCATCAACACCCGCGACGAACCCCACGCCGACGCCGAGCGCTACCGCCGCCTGCACGTCATCGTGGGCGATTCCAACATGAGCGAGTACGCGACGTTCCTCAAGGTCGGCACGTGCTCGATTCTGTTACGCATGCTCGAGGACCCCAAGGTCGTACTGCGCGACATGACCCTCGAGAACCCCATTCGCGCGATCCGCGAGATCAGTCACGACCTCACGTGCAAGCGTCGAGTCCGACTGGCCAACGGTCGCGAAGCGAGCGCCCTCGAGATCCAAAGCGAGTACCTCACCCGGGCGCTGCGCTACGCCGAGCACCACGAACTCGGCGTGTTCGAGACCAAGGCGCTCCAGATGTGGGAGCACTGTCTCACGGGCATCGAGAAGGACCCGATGTCGCTCGATCGCGAGTGCGACTGGGTCATCAAGCTCAAGCTCATGGAGGCGTACCAGGCGAGGCACGGCCTGCAGCTCGCCGACCCGAAGATCGCCCTCATCGATCTGCAGTACCACGACGTGAACCGGGCCCGCGGTTTGTACTACCGCATGCAGGATCGCGGGCTCGTCGAGCGCACCTGCACCGACGAGGAGATCGCCACCGCGGTCGAGTTCGCACCTCAGACCACGCGAGCGCGGCTACGCGGCGAGTTCATACGCCGGGCCAAGGAGCGCAAGCGCGACTACACCGTCGACTGGGTGCACCTGAAGCTCAACGATCAAGCGCAACGCACGGTCCTGTGCAAGGACCCGTTCAAGTCACACGACGAACGCGTCGACAAGCTCATCGCTTCGCTGTGACCCGCCCGTCATGATCTCCAAGCTCGAGCGACTATTGAACCTGACGGCGGCGTTGTTGGCTACGGCACGCCCGCTCACCGCAGAGCAGTTGCGGGGCCGGCTGGAGGGCTACCCCGATGCCGACGCGAGCTTCCGCCGCGCGTTCGAACGCGACAAGGACGACCTGCGCCAGATGGGCATCCCCATCACCATCGCCGAGGTCCCGGGCTCTGATCC
>WLNW01000169.1 GCA_009699605.1 Actinomycetota bacterium
AACGACGCGGCATGGATCCGCGTGAAGCGTCGCGACCGCGCGGTGCGGGCCACCGTGGCCGCGGGCGACGAACGGGAGCGCCTGTTCTCACAGATCGGTGCCCAGCGCGACTCGCTCGGGCGCTACCAGGAGCGCGCCTCGACCTATGGACGCGACGTGCCCATCGTGATCCTCGATCCGCGCTGAACGGGCTCAGCTCACGGGCAGGGCAGCCGGGTTCTTGCGTGCGCCGGCGGTGTAGGTGACCGGCATGTGCTTGATGCCACCGATGAAGTTCGACCGCAGGATCGACGGTTCGGCAGTGAGCTTCATGTCGGGGATGCGCTCAAGGATCTCGCGGAAGATCAGCTTGAGCTCCATGCGGGCGAGGTTGGCGCCGAGACAGAAGTGCGGGCCGCCGCCACCGAACGCGATGTGCTCGTTGGGCCAGCGTTCGATGTTGAACTGGTAAGGGGAGTCGAAGACGGTCTCGTCGCGGTCGGCCGAGGTGTGCCAGATGACGACCTTGTCGCCCTGCTTGATCTCCTGGCCGGCGATTGCCGTGTCGGCCATCGCGGTGCGACGGAAGTGGTACACCGGAGTGGCCCACCGCAGGATCTCCTCGGTCGCGCGGTCGAGCTTGCCGTCGATGTCGGCGGCAAGCGCGGCGTACTGTTCGGGATTCTGTATCAGGGCCCACATGCCCCACGCGGTGGTGTTGCGGGTGGTCTCGTTGCCCGCCACGGTGAGCAACATCATGAACATGTCGAACTCGAGCTCGGACAGGCGATCGCCGTCGATCTCGGCGTTGATGAGCTTGGTGACGATGTCGTCGCGGGGGTCTTCGCGGCGTTTCTTCGCGAGTTCATTCGAGTACATGAACAGCTCGAACGACGCAGCGGCACCGTCTTCGTTCGCGTACTCGGGGTCGTCGAGGCCGATCATGCGGTTCGACCAGTCGAACAACATGCGGCGTTCTTCTTGGGGCACGCCCATGATCTCGGCGATGGCCTGCAGGGGCAGTTCGGCTGCGAGGTCGTCGACGAAGTCGCAGCTGCCACGCTCGATGATGTTGTCGACGATGAGCACGGCGCGGTGCTGCAGGTACTTCTCGATGAGGCCGATCATGCGAGGCGTGAAGCCCTTGTTCACGAGCAGCCGGTAGCGCGTGTGTTTCGGCGGGTCGGTGTAGAGCATCATGAGGCCGCGTGGGTCGGTACCGCCGGCCTCGCCCTCCATCTCGTCGGGGGTGAGGATGCTGATCCCGCCCGCCTCGGACGAGTAGGTCGCGGTGTCGCGGTTGACTGCGATGAGGTCCTTGTGGCGCGAGACCGACCAGAAGCCAGCTGCGCCGGGCAGCGGATGGTCGGTCCAGTAGACCGGTGCCTCTTGGCGAAGCCGTTCGAACATCGCGTGATGCTCGAGGCGCTGGAATCGATCGAGGTCGAGCAGGTCGACACCAGGGATGCTCATTCGGGGCCCTCCACGGAACCAAAGTGAAACTGGTTTCATTTACAGTGTATCGGCCGGGGTCACGATCTCCGGCTCACCCCCGCGGTCATCGGCGGCGCTCGCGTCAGCCGGATGCGCGAGGCTTCGACCGTGGAATATCGCCTGCTCGGACGAAGTGGTGTGCACGTGGGGGCCGTTGCGCTCGGCACGATGATGTTCGGCCGCGGGGGCAACACGGACGCCGAACAGTGCGTCCGGATGATCCATCAATCGCTCGACGCAGGCGTCAACCTCGTCGACACTGCCGACGGCTACAGCTCCGGTGACTCCGAGACCATTGTCGGCCGGGCGCTCGCCAGCAGCGGGCGTCGCGACGACGTGGTCGTCGCGACCAAGTGCTACTTCCCTCGTGGGCGCGACCTCAACAAGCGCGGTGGTTCTCGTCGGTGGATCGTTCGAGCCTGTGAGGAATCGCTGAGGCGCCTCGGCACCGACCACATCGACCTCTACCAACTGCACCGCCTCGACCCGAACACCGACCTCGAAGAATCGCTCTCGGCCATGGATGACCTGGTGCACTCGGGCAAGGTGCGCATGGTCGGCCACAGTGGCGTCGCTGCGGAGCAACTCGTCGAGTGTCAGTGGACCGCGACGCGGGCCCGACTTGTGCGCCCGGTCAGCGAGCAACCGCCGTATTCGATCTTCAGTCGGTATGCCGAGCGAGCGCTGTTCCCGGCGTGTCTGCGCCATGGCGTGGGCGCCATTGTTTACGGCCCGCTGAACGGCGGTTGGCTCACCGGCAAGTATCGGCGCGACGCGGCGCCCGAGCCCGACTCGCGGGCGTTTCGCGGGTTCGTATCCGATCAATGGTGGGCGTACGAGCGCACCGAGATCCAGCGGAAGTTCGACGTGCTCGATTCGCTCGGGTTGCTGGCCGCCGAGTGCGGTGTGCCGCTGTCGCACTTCGCACTGGCGTTCGCGCTCGCGCATCCGGCGGTGAGCGCGGCGATCATCGGTCCACGTACGCAGTCGCAGCTCGACGATCTCCTCGCCGGGGCCGATGTTCGCCTGCCCGACGATGTCCTCGCCCGCATCGATGAGTTGGTGGCGCCCGGCACCGACGTCGACCCAGGCAACTTTGTGTCGGTGAACCCCGATCTCGCCGAGCCGGAGCGTCGCCGGCGTCCGTGATCCGAGTAGTGCGTCAACGGTCAGGCGTGCGAGCGGTCAGGCGAGCGAGCCGCCATCCACGGTGATGCACGAGCCCGTGACGAACGAACCGGCGTCGCTGGCGAGCAAGAGCGCGGGGCCGATGATCTCATCGGGGTCGGCAAGCCGCTTCTGCGCCGTGATCGCCGCCGTGCGCTCCATGAACTCCGGCCCGCCACTCGTGACCATGTGCGTACCGAACGGGCCGGGAGCGATCGCGTTGACCCGAATGCGGTACGGCGCGAACTCCTTCGCCGCCGACCGGGTGAGATGCCAGAGCGCGGCCTTGGCGCTGCCGTACGCGATCTGTCCTGGTGTGCCGTAGAAGCCGCCCACCGACAAAACGTTGATGATCGACGCGCCTCCCGTTGCGGGGTTGGTGGCCGAAGGCGATTCACGCAAGTAGGGAAGCGCGGCCTGCATGAGGAACAACGGGCCGCGCAGGTTCACGTCGTGGCTCTTGTCCCACGCGGTCTCGGTCGCATCGCCGATGCCGAACCGCAACGGGTTGGCCGCGTTGTTGACGAGCACATCGAGGCGACCGAACCGAGCAACCGTCTCGTCGACCAGCGCGCGGACCTGTGCGGTCTCGCCCATGTGACATGCGATCGCGCAGGCGTCGCCCCCGTCGGCGCGGATGGCGGCCGCGGATTCCTCGCACGCCTCGAGCTTGCGTGACGACAGCACGACCGTCGCGCCGGCTGCGGCGAACCCGCGGCCCATGGCCATGCCGAGGCCTCGGCTGCCGCCGGTGACGAGCACGACGCGCCCGGTCATGTCGAACAGCTTGTGGATATCAGGTGCGCTCATGGCGGCCGATCATCGCGGATCGTCGCCCGACCCACAAAACCTGCTCAAGGGTCCGATGGCTCAGGTCGAAGAATGAACCAAAGCTTCGCGGGCGAGGCGCATGGCGGTGGGTCGAGGAGTCCAACGGGCTTGGTTCCAGTCCCTGGGCACACCGCGCTGTTCTGGGCGGTGCGCCATGTGTGCGCCCTTCGGGTCATTTAGCAGGCATTTGAGGAGGATTGATGGCCACGTTGAGCAGCTCGGACGCCGCACACTTCCTGCGACGCGTGGGCTTTGGGGGAACGACGAGTGAGATCGCCGCCTACACCGGGCTCACTCGCGAAGCAGCGGTCGCGCAGGCCATGGATTTCACTGCGGCGCCCGCGGTGGTGCCGCCGGCGGATCTCGCGAACGAGAACCAGTGGTGGGCGCACTCGAACGCCATCGACTGGTGGCTGCACCGCATGGCCGACACTACGCACCCGTTGCAGGAGAAGATCACGCTCTTCTGGCACAACCACTTCTGCACGGGTCAGAGCGCGATCTCGAGCATGGCCGACATGTTCACGCAGAACCAGCTGTTCCGTCCCGCCGGTCCGGGCAACGCGACAGGTGTCGGGCTCGGCAACTTCCGCGATCTCACGCGTGAGGTGTCGTTCGGCGGCGCGATGCTCGTGTATCTCAACAACGACACGAACGTGAAGGGTCGCGAGCAGGAGAACTTCGCCCGTGAGCTGATGGAGCTGTTCACCGTCGGCGTCGGCCACTACACCGAGGCGGACGTCGTCGCGATGGCCAAGGCATGGACCGGGCACAACATCATCGGTTGGGTGACGGATCACAACGACACGACGTATCGCTTCTACCCGACGAAGCACGACAACACGAACAAGTCCTTGTTCGGTGGCTCGTCATCCTTGCTGTATGGCGCGCAGCCGCGCAACTGGAATGCACTCGAGACGATCGAGGAGCTCGTCTTCGGGCTGAAGCAGGCCGACACCGCACGGTACGTCGCCCGGAAGATGTACAAGTTCTTCATCGGCGACAGCCCGAGTGACGCTGCGGTGCAAGACCTTGCGACTGCGTGGATCGCGGGCGGCATGGAGATCGCGGCACTCGTGCAGGCGACGTTGCTGCATGCCGACTTCTGGGCTGCGGAATCGCGGTACGCCATCGTGCGCAGCCCCATCGACTGGATCGTCGCGACCTTGCGGCGAACCGGCTATCGCTTCAAGGTGAACTCCGCGGAGGGCCGCAACTTCATCGAGGGCATGGGCCAGGTTCCCTTCGACCCGCCGAACGTCGCGGGCTGGAAGATGAACGGCTATTGGCTCTCGACCGCTACCGCGTGGGCACGGGGAAACTTCTCGTCGTGGATGCGCTGGAAGGTCGCCGTCGGCGGCGACCTCGCGACCCAGCTGCTCCCGTTGAAAGCGGCCGCCAACGGCAAGGTCGCGCTCACTGCGGCCGACGCGATCACGACCCTGTTCGACTACCTCGGTATCGCCGATCCGTCGCCCGCGACTCGTGCCCGGTTCGAGGCCTGGTACACGTCGGCCAACACGTCCACCAATGGCTGGTCGATCCGGGGCAATGCCCTGATGATCGGCTTGGTCAGCCCCGATTTCCAACTCGCCTAAGAGGACGCGTCATGACGAACCTGATCGCCCCCGCTCGTTCGAGCAATCCGATGGAACGCAAGCGTCGCGAGGTGAGCCGCCGCCGCTTCTTGCAAGGCGCCGTGATGCTCGGCGGTGCTGCGATGGTCGATCCCGTGTTCTTCCGCGACTCCGCGTGGGCCGGCCCGCCGCTCGGCGTGCGCGATCGAATCTTCGTGCTCATCGAACTCTCCGGCGGGAACGACGGCTTGAACACGCTCGTGCCGGCGTCGAACAGCGCCTACTACGCGAAGCGCGGTACCGCGCAGAACGCGACCACGACCGGTCCCAGTAGCGCGATCGGCATCCCGGCCGACCTCACCTTGCCCGTGGGCGAAGGCTTCGGGCTTCATCCGAACCTCACCTATCTCAAGAGCCGCTTCGATGGTGGCGACCTCGCGATCGTTCGGGGTGTCGGCCATCCCTCGAAGGACCACAGTCACTTCTCGGGCATGGCCCGCATCATGGCGGGCAACAACTCCGAGACGTACACGACTGGCATGTTCGGCCGTTGGCTCGACGGTATGGGCATGGACGGCCTCGCCGGCATCAACGTCGGCGGCTCGAGCGTGCCGCTGGTGCTGCAGGGCACCCAGGCCGAGGTGACGGGGCTGTCGAGTTGGGGCGGCCTCTTCGGGGCCAGCACCCAGCAGCACGAGACGCTGGCGTACGACTCGCTGACCAACCTCGGCAACGATGACATCGGCAAGGGCTTGTGGTCGAACGAGGTGGCCGACACGTTCCAGGCCGCGGTCCGCGAGGCGCGTCGGATCGACCCGATCTACTCGCCGAATGTCACCACCAACAACTATGTGGCCCGCAACCTCACGTTCGCGGCGCGGCTGATCAACCTCGACCTCGGCGCCCGCGTGATCACCGTGAGCCAAGGTGGCTACGACACGCACAGCAATCAGCTCGCCGGCCACGCGAAGCTCATGAAGGATCTCGACGACGGCATCAAGGCGTTGTTCGAGAATACCTCGCCGGCCTTCCGTAGCCGGGTCGTTGTCATGACCTACTCCGAGTTCGGTCGTCGGGTCGAGCGCAGCGACTCGGCTGGCACCGATCACGGCACGTCGTCCGTCATGTTCGTGGTCGGCGATCACGTGCACGGCGGTTTGGCGAGCGATGCGCCGTCGCTGACCGCGCTGGACAGCCGCGGCGACCTCAACCTCACCACCGACGTGCGTTCGGTATTCGCGACGGTGTTCGACGATTGGCTCGATGCCGATCACACCGCGCTGCTCGGCGCGACGTACCCGAAGCTAAACCTCTTCGACGAGAATTCGGGCGCGGGTAACGCCGAGCCTTTGGTGGCCGCCGTTGCCTTCCAGGCGATGCAACCGGCCCGGATCCTCGACACCCGCACCGGCATCGGTCTCGGCCGCATCTTCCGGCTCGGGGCGGGGCAGTCGATCGACGTGCCGGTGAACGGCCAGGGCAATGTGCCGCTCACCGGCGTGGGTTCGGTGAGCATGAACGTCACGGTCAGCGACTGCGACGCCCCGAGCTATCTGACCATCTGGCCGACCGGTGACCCCCGGCCGAACGCGTCGAACCTCAATATGGTCGCCGGTCAGACGGTGCCGAACCTGGTGGTCTCGAAGCTCGGTGCGGGCGGCAAGGTCAGCATCTTCAACGCGGCAGGCACCACGAACGTGATCGTCGACGTGGTGGGCTGGTTCCCGGTCGACAACTCGTTCACGTCGCTCGTGCCCGCACGCGTGCTCGACACGCGCGTCGGCATCGGTGTGGCGAAGGGCAAGGTGGGTTCCGGAGGCGTCGTGCCCCTGACCGTGCGCAATCGCGGCGGCGTGCCCGATC
>WLNW01000017.1 GCA_009699605.1 Actinomycetota bacterium
CCGAGCTTCGCCGCGGCATCAGGCACCTTCGAGATCGAGGACACGTTCGTCGCTGGCGATCGTGTGGTGCAGATGTGGCGTTACCTCGGCGGCGCGAACGTCGTGCGCGGGGTCGATGTGCTGCGAGTGCGCGACGGTCGCGTCGCCGAGAAGTTCGGCTACGTCAAGACCTGAGGGGTCACAGCGTCTTCGGGCGATTCACGAAGCGCCGCGCGGTGGGCGAGTAGAACCAGCCTCCTCCGGCCTTCGAGCCGCCGTCGACGGGGATGTTGTGGCCCGTGACGTACGACGACAAGTCGGACGCGAGGAACAGTGCGACTCGCGCCTGGTCCTCGGGCCAACCGAGGCGACCAACCGGTGCCCACGACGGCCACAGATGTTCGGCGTCCTCGTAGCCCGTCATGTAGTCGACCTGTGGCGTCTGCGTGAGGTCGGGTCCGATGCCGTTGACGCGGATGCCATAGCGACCCATGGTCACCGCGAGGCTCGTGGTGAAATGGCCGACCGCCGCCTTCATCGATGCGTAGACCGGTTCGCCCGGATAGCCACGCATGCCTTCCACGGAGTGGAAGTTCACGATGGAACCGCCGCCGTTGCGCATCATCGAGTTGATGAACGCCTGCGTGACCGAGAAGAAGTGCAGCAGGTTGATCTCGTACATGGCCTGCCACGACTCGACGTTGGAGTCCTGGAAGCGCACGATCGGGCGAAAGTCGCCGACATTGTTCACAAGCACGTCGATCGAACCGTGTTTGCCGAGGACGGCCTCGGCCAATCGCGCGACGTCGTCGGGCTTGCGCACGTCGACGATGTGCACGAACGCAGTGCCGCCCGCAGCCTCAATGGCCGCGCGGGTGGTCTCGGCACGGTCGGAGTCGATCTCGGCGATCTCGACCGTGGCGCCGTGCTGGGCGAACAGTCGTGAGATCGCGCCCCCGATGCCATCGCCGCCGCCGGTCACCACCGCGACCTTGCCGTCGAGCAAGCGGTTCCAGTCGGCGATCGGTGGGACATCGGAGGGCTGAGGTGAGGTCATGGTTGGCGTCCTTGCGTTGGTTGGCGCGGTCAGTTCAGCAGATGCCACGCCGCCGTGACGGGTGCTGTCGCCGCGCCGTGGTCAGAGCTCGGCGACGAGCAAGGCCAGCAGATCGTCGTACGTCTCGATGGCGGGCAGGTGCGGGAACTCGCGCTGCACCTTGGCGGGGGACCGGAAGAGCACACCGACATCCGCGCTCTGCAACATCGCGATGTCGTTGTACGAATCGCCCGCCGCGAGCACCCGGTAGTTGAGTCCGTGCAACGCCTCGACTGCGCGACGCTTCTGGTCGGGCTGGCGGAGCCGGTAGTCGACGACCCGATCGTCGTGGTCGATCACGAGGCGATGGCAAAGCAGTGTCGGCCAGGCGAGCTGGCGCATGAGCGGGTGCGCGAACTGCTCGAAGGTGTCGGAGAGGATCAGCACCTGCGTGCGGCTGCGCAGTTCGTCGAGGAACTGGCGCGCTCCGGCCATTGGCTCGAGCTCGGCGATGACTGCGGCGATGTCGGGCAGCCGCAATCCGTGCTCGTCGAGGATGGCGAGGCGCCCGCGCATCAGCACGTCGTAGTCGGGCTCGTCGCGAGTAGTGCGCTTCAGCGCTTCGACGCCGGTTCGTTCGGCGACGGCGATCCAGATCTCGGGGACCAGAACTCCCTCCAGGTCGAGGGTGACGATCGTCTGACGTTGGTCGGCGGCCATCCCCGCAGTGTCGTCAGCGCGACCGGCCCTTGGCGAATCGGTCAGCGGATCGGACCGCCGACGCAGTCTCGGATCAGGAGGCCGTCGATCTTCGGCAGCAACGCGCCATCGTCGACCGCACCCGACAGGATGCGCTCGCGGGGGCGGTTCGCGACCTCTTCGGCCGGCTCGAATCGAAGCCGTGGCCGGCGCGCTGCAGCGCTCATCGGTGCTCCGGTACGACTGCGCTGATCATACGATGATGCAAAGATCGCAATATTGGCCCGAGTGGTAACTGTTCTGCCCGGCCGAGGGGAGCCCGACGCATGGAACTTCAGTTCGATGATCTCGAAAGCAAGAAGGGGTTCTTCGTCACGAAGAAGCCCGACAAACCGACCTTCCTGCCCGAGCCCGAGCGTCGGCGCCGTCGCTTCACCTTGATCTCGGTCGACGACCACCTCGTAGAACCGCCGAACATGTTCACCGGTCGCGTCCCGGGCCGCTTCGCGGAGCTTGCCCCGCGCGTCGAGCTCGACGAGAAAGGCATGGAGTACTGGCTGTACGACGGCAAGCGCCAGTACAAGGTCGGTCTCAACGCGGTCGTCGGGCGGCCCATCGAGGAGCGAAGCTTCGAACCGGCGCGCTTCGATGAGATGCGGCTCGGCGCGTACGACATTGCGGCGCGCGTCCACGACATGGACCTCAACGGTGTCTACGCGTCGTTGAACTTCCCGTCGTCGCTCGCTGGCTTTGCGGGGCAGCGCTACCAGCTGGGCATCAGTGATCCGGGACTTGCCCTGGCCGTCGTGCAGGCGGCGAACGATTGGCACGCCGAGGAGTGGGCGGGTCGCTTCCCGGATCGCATCATCCCGTTGCAGCTCCCGTGGTTGCTCGACCCCGAGGTCGGCGCGGCCGAGATCCGTCGCAACGCGGCGCGCGGCTTCCGCGCCGTCACGTTCCCCGAACTGCCCGAGCGCCTCGGCCTCCCCTCGTTGCATACCGGCTACTGGGACCCGTTCATGGCCGCCTGCGAGGAGACCGAGACGGTCATCTGCCTGCACGTCGGGTCATCGTCGAGCGCGCCGATGACATCGTCGGACGCGCCATCCGACACGATCGGGGTGCTGTTCTTCGGGTGGGCGATGTTCGCGGGCGTCGACTGGCTCTACTCGAAAATCCCGGTCCGGTTCCCGAAGATCCGCATCTGCTTGTCCGAAGGTGGCATGGGGTGGGTGGCCGGACTGCTCGATCGTCTCGATCACGTCAGCCGCTACCAACAGGTCTACGGAACCTGGGAGGGCATCGAGCTCACGCCGCGCGAAACGATGCAACGCAACTTCTGGTTCTGCGCCATCGACGATCCGACCGGTCTGCAGCAGCGTCATCAGGTGGGTGTCGAGCACGTACTGCTCGAATCGGACTACCCGCACCAAGATGGCACCTGGCCCGACACCCAAGAACTGCTGCACGACCAGATCGGTTCGTTCCCCGCCGACGACATTCGCAAGCTCACGTGGGAGAACGCGTCGAAGCTGTTCTCGTTCCCCGTTCCCGCCGCCGTACAAAACGATCCCGAGGCCTACTGATGAACACCGACGACATCCGCTTCAAGATCGCCGCAGCACGTCGCATCCTCTACCGCGAGGGTTGTGATTCCAACGTCGGGGGCCACGTGAGTGCGCGAGCCCACGGCGAGGAGGCGTTCTGGTCCACTGGCTTCGAGTACTTCGATCAGACCACCCCAGCCCGGGTGGCCAAGCTCAACTTCTCGCTCGAAGTACTCGAGGGCGAGCTGTCGTTCTCGCCCGCGTTGAACTTCCACGCCCGCATCTACGAGTTACGGCCCGACGTCAATGCAATCGTGCATCTCCACTCGCACCACATCTCCGTGCTGTCGTCGGTCGAAGGCCGCACAATCGGTATGTACAACGTGAGCTCGGTGCTCTTCCACAACGATCAGGCCACGTACTTCGATGACGGCCACAAGTCGCACGTCTCGGTGGCCGATGAGCTCGGCGACAAGCGGCTCGTGATCATGAAGAACCACGGCGCGATCATCGCGTCGCAGTCGATCGAATCGGCCACGATCGAAGCGCTCGTAGCCGAGCAAGCGGCGAAGTATCACCTCGAGTGCGAGGCCATCGGTGGCACACCGATCCTCGAGGATGAAGTGGTCGGCGGTCGTGCGATGTACTTCAAGCATTTCATCCCCAACATGTGGGACTCGAACGTGGCGCGTCTCCGGAGTTCCGACCCCGATCTGTTCGTGTGAGCGTGCCGCCTGCTCCGCCGATGCGGCTCGGGTTCCTCGGCGGAGATTCACGGCTTGTCGACGCACTCGCGGCCGCGCTCGCTCCGGATCATCGTGTGGACGTGCCCGACGTCCGTTCCGATCCCTGGGCCGGCCCGACGCGTGACGCGCTCCATTCGTTTCGTGGCACGTTCGCCGCTGCGGGCCGGCTCGAAGCGGTGGTCCTCTGCACGTGGCCCACGGCGTCGCTCACGGTGCCGGCCGCGGCGATCGCCGTGGAGGAATGGATGAAACACGTGGAATGGCCGATCGCTTGCTGGTCCAACGCGCTCGTCGCCGCGGTCGAGCGCTGCGCCGATGGCGGATCAGTCGTCGTGGTCGCGGAGCTGCCGGCCGCACTCGACGTGGCCGGACACCTCGCGCACGTCGTCGTGGCCGAGGCGCTGACCGCTTTGGCACGATCGCTCGCGTTGGCCGAAGGGCAGCGGGGCGTGCGGGTGAACGTCGTCTCGACCGAGATCCTGACGGCACCCGAGCAACCAATGGGCTCGCCGCCTCCGCTCCGGTCGTTCCCCGGCCGCGCCGAGACCGAAGTGGCCGGCGCAGTGCGGCTGTTGCTCGATCCCGGAGCGTGCGGTATCACGGGCACGGTCGTCCGGGCGGACTGCGGGCGTGCATGGTGAATCATCGAGTGCTCATCACCGGCGCCACCGGCGGGGTGGGGCGGGGCATCGCGCTTGCATGTGGAGCTGCGGGGTGGGAAGTCTGGATCGCGGCGCGGCGCGAGGCGGAGGGGCGCGCGGTGGCGGCCGAGGTCGACGCGCGAGGTGGCGCCGGCCGTTTCGTTGCGTGCGACGTCGCCGATGACGCGTCGGTGACCGCAGCCTTCGCAGCCGTTTCGTCGGCTGGCGCAATCCATGGTGTCGTGCACAACGCGACCAGTTCGTACTCGAGCGTGCCTCACCCAGCGACCGAGCTGCACCTCGACGAGCTTGGTCACCAAGTAGCCGTCGGCCTCCGCGGCTGTCATCTCGTTGCGCTCGCCGCCCACGCACCGCTCCGAGCCACGCAAGGGTCGTTCCTCGTGCTCACCTCCGAGGCGGGCTTCGAGGGCAAGAAGCTTCTGTCGACCTACGCGACGGTCAAGGCCGCGCAGCGCGGTTACATGCGCGTGCTTGCGCGTGAGTGGGGCCCCGACGGCATACGGGTGAATGCGCTCGCGCCTCTGGCATCCTCGCCGGCAATGGACGACGCGCTGAGGCTCGACCCCGAGATGCGCGAGCGAGTAATGCGCCGCAACCCGCTCGGTCGCCTCGGCGATGCCGAGCACGACATCGGCCCTGTCGCACGCTTCTTGCTCGGTGACGACTCGCGCTTCGTCACCGGCCAGACGATCATGGCCGATGGCGGAAGCTGTCCGATCACGTGACAGAGGACGACTGAGCGACACCTGCATCGTCGCCTAGTTCCCCTTATTCAAAGAGATTTGCGGTGCGAGCCAATTGGTAATCGTCGTCTATGGCGTCGGGCTGGCGGATCGGTTCGGATCCTCCACGACGGCCGTCGTCGCGCTCATCTTCCAGTTGGCCGTGGAGGAACCCACCAGACGGTGACCCGCGACGCGTCAGATTGCACATACCTCGACCGGAATTCCGTTGACTGCGGCGTTCCCGGAAGGCACGTCGAGCAGATGCGCCGGCGCGAGCAGGTTGGCATTGACGCCTGCGTGCTCGCGCGCGATGGACAGGCGCGTACCTGCTTTGTCGTGCCCCCAACCATGCGGGAGGCTCACGACGCCGGGGCGGATCTCGTCGCTGATCTCGACCGTGGCCTCGATGCTCGCCGCCTCCGAGGTGACGCGGGCGCGTCGTCCGTCGATGAGGCCAAGCGCGACGGCGTCGTGCGGGTTGACCACGAGTGTGCACCGATCGCGTCCCTTGACGAGAACGCTGATGTTGTGCATCCATGAGTTGTTCGACCGCACGTGGCGGCGGCCGATCAACACGAGACCGGCGCGGTCGCGTGCGATGAACTCGTGTAGCCGCGGCAGGTCGTCGAGGATGAGATCGTGCGCGAGTTCGACGTCGCCCGATGCCGTGCGCAAGATCTCGTCGATGCGTGGGGTCATTGGCCCGAAGTCGACGCCGTGGGGGTGCTCGGTGCGGAGCTTGTCGAGCGTGAGTCCCCCCGGGCGGGCGCCGTAGCCATCACCCCACGGCGACGAGCGAATAGCGAGATCGGCGAACCGGTCGGGGCCACGCAGTCCTCCCGTGTCGATCACATCGGCGGCGACGACGCCGTGGCGCGTCGCACGATCTGCGAACAGGACGTCGTCGAGTGCTGCGACGTCGACGTCTGCTGCTGCCGTGCCCGCAAGAATCGCGCCGAGCCGGATGAGTATCTCCCACTCGGCCGGCCGGTCGTTGCGCGGGAAGATGGCCGGTGACCATCGCACCGCGCTGCGGACTGCGAAGCCCCAGAGCGCTTCGTCGCAGTGTGGTTGTTCGAGCGATGACAACCCGGGCAGGATCACGTGCGCGTGTCGCGACGTCTCGTTGAGGAAGTTGTCGACGCTGATCATCGCGTCGAGCATCGGGAGCGCTTCGTCGAGTCGGCCGGCATCGGGTGCGGACAGCACCGGGTTGCCGGCAATGGTGATGAGGGCGCGCACGCGACCCTCGCCGGGCGTCGCTATCTCCTCCGCCAGGCACGACAACGGCGCCTGACCGAGCACCTCCGGCGCCTTGCGGACGCGCGTGTGCCAGCGGCCCACGCGCACGGGGCCGCGTCGTCGGGCGGTCGAGGACAGGGTTGCGATGGCCGGTCGGGGGAACATCGCGCCGCCCTCGACGTCGAGGTGGCCCGTGAGCACGTTGACCACGTCGACCGCCCACGACGCGAGCGTGCCGAACTGCTGGTTGCACAGCCCGATGCGGCCGTACACCACAGCTCGTGGCGTGCTCGCGATCTCGTGGGCCAGGCGGCGTATGCGTTCGGAGGAGATGCCGCACGCGTCGGCGACGCCTTCGGGCGTGAACGCGCGCGCAGCGTCCAGGACCTCTTCGACGCCCCGCACCCGGCCGTCGAGGGTGCCGAGGTCGACCAGGTCATCGACGTCGAGCACGTTGACGATCGCGAGCAGGAACGCCGCGTCGGTTCCCGGGTAGATGGGCAACCATTCTTCGGCGCGCTCGGCGGTTCCGGTGCGACGTGGGTCAATGACGATGGTGCGACCGCCTCGCTCGCGAATGCGGTCGATCTCGCCGAGGAGGTCGGGACACGACAGCAGCGATCCCTGCGAGGCGTGGGGGTTGGCGCCCATCACGATGAAGAGGTCGGTGCGGGGGACGTCGGGAATGGGGATGGCCCATGCATTCCCGAACATCTCCGCGCACGCAAGGTTCTTGGGCCATTGATCGACAGTGCCGGCCGACCAGATGACGGGCATGCGGGGGATCGCGGCCAGCGCACCCGTGTAGCGGCTCAATGAGTAGTTGTGGACCGCGGGATTCCCGATGTACGCAGTGACGGCACGTATGCCGTGCTCGTGCACGATGGGTGCCAACAGCTCTTCGCAGCGGGCGAACGCTTCGTCCCAGGTGACCTCGCGCCAGATCTCGCCTTCGCGCACCATGGGGACACGCACCCGATCGAGATCGTGGTGCAGGTGCCCGAGCGCTGCGCCCTTGGGACACAGATAGCCCTTGCTCCATACATCGTTGCGATCGCCGCGTACCCGGGTGACCTGATCGCCGACAGTGAGAATCTCGAGGCCGCACATGGCTTCGCACAGCGGGCAGGTGCGATGGTGCGTGCGGACCGCGACGTCGGTCTCGGCCAGCGGGGGCGTGGTGTCCAAGCTCACGCCCCGACGTTACCCGGCTGGCAGATGATGCTCGATTGCGCGCTCCACGGCCCGCAGCCGTCATACTTTCGCCGATGTACACCGACCCGATACCGCACGAGCACGCTCTCGTGCGGCGCGACCGCGCCGTCGTGTGGCATCCCTACGCCGCGATGCCAATGGCCGAGCCTGCGATCGAGGTGGTCTCCGCATCCGGGGTGCGCCTCACCCTTGGCGACGGCCGCGAGGTGATCGACGCGATGTCGTCGTGGTGGGCGGCCATCCACGGCTACCGCCACCCGGTGCTCGATGCGGCGATCTGCGCCCAGCTCGAGCAGATGGCGCACGTGATGTTCGGCGGGCTCACGCATCGTCCGGCAGTCGAGCTCGCCGAGTTGCTCGTCGAGATCACACCACCGGGGCTCGAGCACGTCTTCTTTGCTGACTCGGGCTCGGTCGCCGTGGAGGTCGCGGTGAAGATGGCGCTGCAGTACTGGGCTGGCATGGGACGACCACGACGACACCGTCTTCTCACCGTGCGCGGCGGCTATCACGGCGACACGCTCGCCGCGATGTCGGTGTGCGACCCCGATACCGGTATGCACCATCTGTTCGCCGATGTGGTGCCGACCCAGTTGTTCGCGCCGATTCCTTCGCCCCGCTTCGACGAGCCCTTCGCTGACGACCACGTCGAAGAGCTCGCAGCCCTCCTCCGCAAGAACCATGAGGAGATAGCGGCGGTGATCATCGAGCCGATCGTGCAAGGAGCGGGTGGCATGCGGTTCTATGCGCCGGGTTACCTCCGCGCGGTTCGGGCGCTTTGCGACGAGTACGACGTGCTCCTCATCGCCGACGAGATCGCCACGGGTTTCGGCCGTACGGGAGCGCTGTTCGCGTGCGAGCACAGCGGCGTGTCTCCCGACATCATGTGCGTCGGCAAGGCGCTCACCGGAGGCTACCTGTCGATGGCCGCCACGTTGTGCACGTCGATGGTCGCTGCGGGGGTGAGTCGTGCCGAGCCAGGTGCGCTGATGCACGGCCCGACCTTCATGGCGAACCCGTTGGCGTGCGCGGTGTCGCTGGCCAGCGTCCGTCTGCTTTGCTCGCGGCCGTGGCGCCACGAGGTCGGTCGCATCGAGCTCGGGCTGACACGTGGGCTCGCGCCGGCGCTCGGTGCGGCGGGGGTGCGCGACGTGCGGGTGCTCGGCGCCATCGGCGTGATCGAGATGGACGAACCGATCTCGATGCGTGACTCGCAGCGGGTTGCGCTCGACCATGGTGTGTGGATCCGACCCTTCGGCCGGTTGCTGTACACGATGCCGCCGTTCGTCAGCACCGATGAGGATGTCGCGGCGATCTGCGGTGCGATGGTCGCGGTGCTCGAGCATGCGAGGTGTGCGTGAGCGACCCGAGCTGGACCGCGTGGGTCGCGGGGCAACTCGAGCAGGTGCGCCAGGCCGGGCAATGGCGAGTCACCCGGGCCTTCGACGCCGCCGGGCCGGCGGGCCATCTCACAACACCGGGGGGCACGAGCGAAGGTTTCGATGTCGTGTCGTTCGCGTCCAACGACTACCTCGGTCTGTCGATGCACCCCGCTGTCATTTCCGCTGCGCACGAGGCGATCGACCGTTGGGGTACCGGTTCGACGGCGTCGCGATTGATCGTGGGCACACGCCCCTGTCACGAGGAGCTCGAGTGCGAGCTCGCCGAATGGAAGCACGCGCCGCGAGCTCTGGTCTTCTCGAGTGGCTACGCCGCGAACGTGGGCGTGCTGGCGTCGCTAGGCGGCCCCGACGTCACCGTCTTCAGCGACGAGCTGAACCACGCCTCGATCATCGACGGTTGCCGGCTCGGTCGATCGAAGGTTGTCGTGTACCGCCACAACGACATCGAACAACTCGACGCGTTGCTCACTGCGACACCGGGCCGCAAGCTCGTCGTGACCGACGTCGTCTTTTCGATGGACGGCGATGTGGTACTGCTCGACACACTCGCGTCGTCGTGTGTGCGCCACGGGGCGCTGCTCGTGCTCGACGAGGCGCACGCGGTGCTCGGCCCCGAGGTACCGGCGCTCGACGGCCTCGAGGTGGTGCGCATCGGCACGCTGTCGAAGACCCTCGGTTCGTTGGGTGGCTGGGTGGTCGCGTCCAGCTCGATCATCGATCTGCTCGTGAACCGCGCCAGGTCGTTCATCTTCACCACGGCGTTGACGCCGGCGGACGCGTCCGCCGGCCTCGCCGCGATTCGCGTCGTGCGTTCGCCGGACGGAGCGCGGCTCGTCGCGCGGCTCCGCGACACGATCGATCGTGTCCGTAA
Organism: Actinomycetota bacterium; assembly: GCA_009699605.1. GTDB lineage: Bacteria > Actinomycetota > Acidimicrobiia > Acidimicrobiales > WLNW01 > WLNW01. The sequence goes on from WLNW01000017.1 coordinate 10,126, forward strand.
CGGGCATCCCTCGCCGATCATCCCGGTCGTGCTGGGCGACGAAGGCGCGGCGCTGCGGGCCGCGGACGCGCTGCTCGCGCGGGGCGTGTTCGTGCCGGCGATCCGGCCCCCGACGGTGCCGGCGGGGACGTCGCGGCTGCGCATCGCGCTGTCGGCCGCGCACACCGACGCGATGGTCTCGCAGTTGCTCGATGCGCTGGCCGCGCAAGGTCTCGCGCCATGAGACCCCGGCACGTGGTGGCGGTGGTCGGCACGGGTACCGATGTCGGCAAGACCTGGGTTTCGTGTGCGCTTGCCCTAGCCGCACGCCGGCGCGGTGCGAACGTACAGGTCCGCAAGCCCGTGCAATCCTTTGCCCTGAATGCCCAGGGGATCAGTGGCCTCGACACGGACGCCGTGCTCCTCGCCGCAGCCACGGGTGAGGAGCTCGACGCCGTGTGCCCCGCGCATCGTTGGTACGGGCAGGCCATGGCTCCACCCATGGCCTGCGATGCGCTCGAGCTCCCGTCGTTCACTGCCGCCGACCTCCTGAGCGAGCTCCGATGGCAAGGCATTGCCGACCTCGGTCTCGTCGAGACCGCAGGGGGCGTCCGTTCGCCGATGACTCACGACACGGACTCGGCCGGATTCGTGCGCGCGCTCGCGCCGAATGCCGTCGTGCTCGTGGCCGATGCCGGTCTCGGCACGATCAACGCGGTCCGCTCGGCGTGTGACGCGCTCGACGGCTTGGTGTTCACGATCCTGCTCAATCGCTACGACCCTGCTGACGACCTCCATCGGCGAAATCGTGAGTGGCTCGCAGTGCGCGACGGTCTCCCGGTGTTCGTCGATCTGCACGATGCGGCCCTGCTCGGTACTGCGGCGTGATCGAGCCGCAGGTCGCCAGAACTCGCGGTGCACCGGGTTGTACCATCGACTGACCCCGGGGAGGACCATCCATGGCCAAGCTTCGCCACCTTGCGATCGCGACCGATGATCCGGATCGCACCGCGCAGTTCTACATCGACACGTTCGAGTTCACGAAGGTGCGAAGCGCCGAAGGCATCTGGGGCCACGGCCACATCCTCTCGGATGGCACCATCAACCTGGCGATCCTGAAGTTCATCACCGACGAGGCCGCCGGGATCGAGCGCGGTGTCGGCTATCGAGGGCTGCACCACATCGGCTTCGAGGTCGACGACGTCGACGCGGTGGCCACACGGGTCGAGTTGGCCGGGTGTCGCGCTCGGGAGGACATTGACGCGGCGTTGGGCATTCCCCACGATGGTCCCATCAAGGGAGAATTCAAATATGAAGGCCCCGACGGCGTGGTGTTCGACCTGAGCCAGCCCGGGGTCTGGCAGGTGGCCTGACGGCCGACGAACCCTGCGTTAGTATGACATGTGTCATAGACGATGGTCACAGGTCATCAGCTCTGGGTGCCTGCGTTGCCCTCACGGAAGGCCGATGCACATGGGTCGAGTTCTGATCGTCGCCAACGAGACGCTGCGCTCCGAGGAACTGTACGACGCCGTGCTGGCCCGAGCGGCTGCCGGTCACACGTTGCGGTTCGTGGTGCCGTTGCGCATCCCCAGGTACGCCGAACTCGGCGGGCTGAGCATGTACGGCTTCGTTTCGCTCGAGGCCGCCGACGCCGACGCCGTTGAGCGCGACGGCTGTGCCCGACTTGACGAGGTTTTGGCTCGCCTCGACCGTGACGGGGTGCGCGCCACCGGACGCGTGCGCTGTGTGGACCCCATGGCGGCGATCGATCGTGAGCTCGAACGCCATCTCGTGGACGAGATCATCGTGTCCACCAAGGCCCGGGCGATCTCGCGTTGGCTTGGCGTCGATCTGCCGCGGCGCGTCGAGCGTCGCTTCGCGGCGGTGAAGGTCACCACCATCGAGAACCGCGTTCGGGTCAACGCGGTCGCGGGCTGACGCGGGGACACCGGCGCCGCGACCGGCGATTGACCGGCGACATGATCACCACTACCGTCGCTGTAACGCCGATACAGAGCGGAGGGTGCTCGTGGAACGGGACGCCATCGTGGTCGACGACCAAGGTGATCAGCGCTACATCGTGATCTCGGCCGATGGCCACGCCGGAGGAAGCATCGGCGGCTACCGGCCCTACCTCGATCGGGAGTGGCTCGACGAGTTTGACGCGTGGGCCGCGACCTATGAGATCCCCTATGAGGACCTCCTCGGCGACAAGGGCGAGCGCAACTGGGACTCGGCGCGGCGCCGTAGCGACCTCGAGCTTGATGGTCAGGTGGCCGAGGTCATCTTTCCCAACACCGTCCCACCGTTCTTTCCGAAGGTCGCGCTCACGAGTCAGCCCCCTGCCCTGACCGCGGGAGACATGGATCGTCGATGGGCCGGGCTTCAGGCGCACAATCGTTGGTTGGCCGACTTCTGCGCCGACGCTCCTGGCCGCCGGGCCGGGGTTGCGCAGATCACGCTGTACGACATCGAGGCTTCGGTGGCCGAGGTGCGGCGCACCCACGCCGCAGGGCTGCGCGGCGGGGTCCTGCTGCCAGGCACACCGCCAGGCCTCGGTCTGCCCCAGCTCTTCGACCCGTGCTACGAGCCCCTGTGGCAGGTGTGTGCTGAGCTCGGCGTCCCCGTAAACCACCACACCGGTAGCGCATCCCCGCCCATGGGGGCCACGGACGTCGACGCCGTGGTGTTCCTGCTCGAGGTCTCCTGGTGGGCCCATCGCGCATTGACACATCTCCTCGTCGGCGGCGCGCTCGATCGCCATCCCGACCTGCAACTGGTGTTCACCGAGCAGGGCACGGCGTGGGTGCCCGAGGAGTTGGCCAAGCTCGACTACTTCTTCGATCGCATGCGCAGCGCCGATGGTTCGCAGGAACAGGTGTGGGGTCGGGCGGTCGTCGAGCGGCTGTCGCTCAAGCCCAGCGAGTACTGGTCCCGCCAGTGCCACGTCGGCGCCAGCTTCATCCGCCCACCCGAGGTCGGGTTGCGCGACCTGGTCGGCGTCGATCGCATCATGTGGGGCAGCGACTACCCGCACAAGGAGTCGAGTCACCCGTTCTCGCACGAGGCCATGCGTGCGGCCTTCGCGGGCGTGCCCCACGACGAGACCGCGCGGATGCTCGGCGGGAACGCTGCTGCGCTCTACGGCTTCGATCTCGACGCTCTGGCCCCGCTGGCCGCCGTGTTCGGTCCTCGCGTCCTGGCGATCGACCAGCCGCTCGCTCCGGGTGAGCTGCCCATCGCCGCTGCGAAGTGTCCTGCGTTCGTGGGTCAGCAGTTCGCCGAGGCATTGCCCGGCTGAGCCCGCGGTCGATGGTCCCGTGGCGCATCCTCTAGCGTTCGCCGCAGCGGGCGAGACGCGGGGGATGGCAATGGGGACAAGACTCGACGGCAAGGTGGCCATTGTGACCGGCGCCGGTGGCGGCATCGGGCGCGAGCACGCGTTGCTGATGGCTTCCGAGGGCGCGTATGTGGTCGTGAACGATCTAGGCACGCGTCCGGGAGCCGACGCGGCGTCGGTGGTCGCCGAGATCACCGAGCGCGGCGGGACCGCGGTGGCCAATTCCGGTTCGGCAACTTGGGACGGCGCGGCAGGCATCGTGGCGCGTGCCATCGACGCGTTCGGTCGCGTCGACGTGCTCGTGAACAACGCCACCGCCGGTCGCAACAATGACATCTGGCGCTTCACCGAGGAGGAGTGGGACCTCACAGTCGGGGTGAACCTCAAGGGCTACTTCGCGATGATCCGCGAGGTGGCGCCGCACTTCTGTCGCCAGGGTTCGGGCGCGATCGTGAACACCAGCTCGGGTTCCGGATTCGGCCACCCGTCGCACGTGGCGTACTCGGCGGCGAAGGAAGGTGTGGTCGGCCTCACGCGCACGGTCGCACGCGAGCTCGGCCGATTCGGCGTGAGGTGCAACGCTATTCGTCCTCTGGCTGTGGGGGCGTCCACCGCCGACTACGAGGTGCGCACCGCGCGGTGGTCGACGTTGATGGCCTTGACCATGGCCCCACGCGGCGCGAAGCCGCCGGCCAACACTGCGCCACCCACGTTGACCCCGGCGAAGATCGCCCCGCTCGTGGTGTGGCTGTGCACCGACGCGGCCAGCGGGGTGAACGGCCGAACATTCCACGTCGGCGGCGACACCATCTCGCGGCTGAGCGAGCCGGCCCGTGAACGCGTCCTCACGAACCCTGCGGGTTGGACACTCGACGCGCTCGACCAGGTGGCACCGACCCACCTCGTCGACGATCTCACCAACGACTACACGCTCGACGATCACCCGGAACTGAAAGAGTTCAACGTATGAAGACCACCGCTGCAGTCATGCGAGCCCACAATCAACCGCTCTCAATCGAGACCATCGACGTGGATCCACCCAAGGCGGGTGAGCTGCTCCTTCGGATGGCGGCGGCCGGCATCTGTGGCTCGGATCGCCATGTACTCGAAGGCCACTTTCCCGGCGCGGTGCCCACGGTCGGCGGCCACGAGGGCGCCGGGGTGGTCGAAGCGGTGGGCGAAGGTGTGCAGGGCTTCGCCGTGGGCGACCACGTGCTGCAAACGTTTGTCGGTCCGTGCGGCGTCTGCGCCTCGTGTCGGCGCGGCCAGCGCACGTTCTGCACGCTGCGGTGGACCACCGATGGCACGTTGCCCGACGGTACGTTTCGCATGCACGCGGCCGACGGCTCGCCGATCGGCACGTTGCTCGGCCTCGGGAGCTTCAGCGCCCACACCGTGAGCCCGGCTCGCAACTGCGTCGTGGTCCCACCCGACGTCGACCTCGCCTGCGCGGCCCTCGTGTCGTGCGGAGTGTCGACCGGCGTCGGTGCGATGGTCAACGTTGCCCGTACCCAGATCGGAGACGACGTCGCGATCCTCGGCGCGGGTGGCGTGGGTGCAGCGGCCATCATGGGTGCGGTGATCGCCGGCGCCGGGCGCATCATCGCTATCGACGTGCACGACACCAAGGAAGGGCCCGCTCGATCGTTCGGTGCCACGCACTTCCTCAACGCGCGCACCCAGAACGTTGCCGAGGCCATCTCGCAGATCACCGAGGGACGTGGAGTCGACCGGATCGTGCTCACGCTCGATCGCATCTTCCCCGAGCACTACAAGCTGGCGATCGAGGCCCTGGCGCCCGGCGGGGTCGCGGTGCAGGTGGGCTCCACCGACCATGGCATGGATCATCTCCCGGTGAGCCCCAATGCGTTCGCAAGCCGGCAGGTGTCGTTCACGGGCACGGTATACGGCGGCATGAACCCCGAGGCCGACGCCCGTCGTTGGCTCGAACTGCATCGACGCGGCGCGCTCCCCGTCGAGAAGTTGATCACGCGTGAGTATGAAATCGGCGATATCAACAAGGCGTTCGACGACCTTGCAGCAGGGCGAAACATCCGCGGTCTCGTGCGATTCGAGTAGGCCATAGGGCGCCCCGTCGCACCATCGATCCGATGCGGGCCGCGGTGGACGCACTGGAATGGGGCGGCACTACGGTCGCGATCGGCGTTCCCGAGCAGGGGACCGAGGTGTGATCGTCTTCAGCTGCTGAGCGAGAGCGAGGCCGCGTGTACCAGAGCGCCGATCGCCGCGTACTTGGTGCGCGGGAGGCGCTCGGTGGGTGCGCTCACCACGAGCGCGGCCACCGGACGACCGCCCGGGTCGAGCAGCGCGGCGCCGATTGAGGTGGCCGCGGCCGAGACCGCTCCGGCGTTGAGCGACCAACCGCGGGTGCGCGTGCGCGCAAGCTCGTCGAGGAAGGACGGATCATCGACCGCGCCGCCGTAGGACTGCACTTCCTCGAGGGGTAACCGCGAGAAGATCGCGAGTGCCGCCGCACCACCGTCGGGGAGCACCATGCCGCGATGGGGCGCCGAGCGCACGAGATGCCGGCTCTCGACCACGTCGAGGGTGATGATCTGGCCGGCGTCGGGTACCGCGAGCACGACCGACTCGCCGGTGGCCTCGCGGAGTTGGTCCATGGCGAGGCGCGCCCGATCGAGGATGCCGGAACCGCGCTGCGCCTTCGTGGCGACCACCGCCGGGTGCGAGGTGAGCTCCCAGCGCGTGAGCTCGCCGCCCGCCGGGCGGATCCAACCGGCGGCGTGCAGCGTGACGAGCACCCGCTGCAGCGCGCTCTTGTCCTCGTCGAGGGCGCGGGCGAGCGCGCTGAGCCCCACCGGCTGGTGCTCGGCGATCGCGTCGATCGCGGCGAGTGCACGTGCGAGGCTTTGGAGAGGTTTGACCGCCATCCGCGTCCCTCCTAGGCTGAGTCGCAGGTAGATGTAGCATATCGCCATGTGATCCACCCACCCAATCTCCTCCTCGAGCCCACTAGGAGCACCCGTTGCAGGCCGACGATCTCATCCTCATCAGCGTCGACGATCACATCGCCGAACCGTCCACCATGTTCGACGCGCATGTTCCTGCCCGTTACAAGGCCCAGGCGCCTCGGGTCCTCACCGACGAGCGCGGCATCCAGCAGTGGTGGTACGGCGACGTCAAGGGTCGCAATCTCGGCCTCAATGCCGTGGCCGGCAAACCCCGCGAGATGTTCAACGTCGACGCGAGCCGCTACGACGAAATGCGTCCGGGCTGCTTCGACGTAGACGAGCGCGTGCGCGACATGAACGCGGGTGGTCAGCTCGCGGGACTCAACTTCCCCAACTTCACCGGCTTCTCCGGGCAGGTGTTGAACCAGGGCCCCGATCTCGATGTCAACGAGGTCATGATCAAGGCCTACAACGACTGGCACGTCGACGAGTGGTGCGGTGCGCATCCCGGTCGCTTCATCCCGTGCGGCGTGCTGCCGTTGTTCGATGTCGAAAAAGCTGCGGCCGAGGTGCGGCGGCTTGCGGCCAAGGGCTGCCACGCGGTCACCTTCTCCGAGAACCCCGAAGCGCTCAACATGCCGTCGATCCACTCGGACCAGTGGGACCCCCTCTTCGCCGCGTGCGTCGAGACGGAGACCGTGTTGTGCTGTCACCTCGGCTCGTCGTCCCGAAGCCCGATGTCGGCCGTCGACGCGCCGGCCGGTGTCAACATGACCACATCGTCGGCGGCCACGATCTACACGCTCGTCGATCTCGTGTGGGCCACCTTCTGGGAGCGTTTCCCCACGCTGAAGTTCTCGCTGACCGAAGGTGACATCGGCTGGATCCCGTACTTCCTGTGGCGGGCCGAACACGTCAACGATCGCCACGGCGGGTGGACCAAGCACGACTTCACCAAGACCGGTGGCCCCATACAGATCTTCCGCGACCACATCCTCGTGTGCTTCATCAAGGAGAACATCGGCGCGAAGCTCATCGAGGAGTTCAACGTCGAGAACGTCTGCTGGGAGAGCGACTACCCGCACTCCGACAGCACCTGGCCGTACGGACCCGAGGAGCTGCTGAAGTCGCTCGACGGCTTCAGCGACGCGAACATCAACAAGATCTCGCACGAGAACGCGATGAAGCATTACTCGTTTGATCCGTTCGTGCATCGTTCCAAAGAGAAGTGCACCGCCGCAGCGCTGCGCGCCGAGTCGCCCGAAGTCGACACCGTGACGCACGCGGGGCGGCCCGCGGATGAGCGCGACCTCGAGTCGTGGCGCGCGATCACCGGCACGCGCCGCTGAGTAGGGTTTGGCTCGCCGACGGATTCGGCTGATCTGGGGGACACGCATGGACTCGGTAATTCTCGACGCGGAGTTGTTGCCGCTCATGGCATCGGCTCCGGTGTTCGTCCTGTCAAACGAGATCTTGGCGCCGATGCGCGCCAATGGTCTCGGCGTCGCGCCGTCACTGTCGGATGCAGTCGAGCGCACCGACCACGTCGTGTCGACCGACCCGCATGTAGTGGTGCGGGTGCATCGCCCTCGCAACGTCGAGGGACTGTTGCCGCTCGTGTACTCCGTCCACGGCGGGGGGTTCGTGTTCGGCTCGCGTTCCATGGACGACGCGAAATTCGATCGGTGGTGCCCGCGCTTCGGATGCGTCGGTGTCTCGGTCGAGTACCGCTTGGCGCCCGAGACGCCGTACCCGGGTCCGCTCGAGGATTGCTACGCCGGTCTCCTGTGGACCTGGGAGCACCGCGAGGAACTCGGCATCGATGCGTCAACGGTGATCATCGCCGGCGTCAGCGCGGGCGGAGGGCTCGCTGCGGGGTTGGCGCTGCTCGCACGCGATCGCGGCGAGGTGCCGGTGACCCACCAGTTGCTCGAGTGCCCCATGATCGACGATCGTCAGGTGACCTCGTCGAGCCAGCTCGACGGACTGCCGGTGTGGAGCCGTGATTCGAACACCTTCGGGTGGCGGGCGTACCTCGGTGACCTCTACGGCACCGATGCCATTCCCGGGTACGCAGCACCGACGCGGGCCGACGACCTCGTCGGCCTACCGCCGGGCATGGTCATCGTGGGCGGCGCCGACGGGTTCCGCGACGAGGACATCGCCTACGCCTTGCGCTTGAACCAGAGCGGCGTCCCCACCGAGTTGCATGTGTTGCCCGGCGCACCTCATGGGGTGCAGATGTTCGCCGGCACCGCGGTTGCCGAGTTGTGGGCCACGCTCGTCGAGCAATGGCTCGCGAGGGTGCTCAGTCGGTGATGCCCTCGAGGCTCACGTAGCGGTCGTATACGTCGATGGCCCCGGCGATCCTTGCCTGCGATCTCGGCGGGTGGCAGGTGATCTCGGTATGGGTGAAGCGCTACGGTCGGCGGGTGACGCACGTGGGGTCGGGGCTGTGGTGGGGTTCGCTCGAGGGCTCGGATCTGTCGACGCTCGTGACGGCCGCCGGACGAGCGGGGTTCTCCGAGGTGTCTGCGACACCGGCGATGTACTTCGCGGCCCGCGCCCAGGGACATACCGATGCGATGCTCGCAGCGTTGGTGGCCGAGTCGGGTGTGACGGTGCCAGTGATCGACCCATTGCTGCGAGGGCTACCCGGTGCGTGCCCGGCGGCGAACGTCGGCCGGCGCTGGCGCAGCACGTTCGAGTACGACGAGGACGACTGCCACCGCGCGGCGGACGCACTCGGTTCGACGGTGATCAATCTCGCCCACTTCCTCGGCTCGCCGACCTGCTTCGGCGCGCTGGTCGAGGCGATCGGTGCGATCACGGAGCGAGCCGTGCGCCGGGGCCGGGCCATCGCCGTCGAGGCGATGCCCGAGGGGTCGATCCCCGACCTCGCCACCGCCACCGCGATCGTGCGCGCCGTGGCCAGCGCGGGCTGTGGGCTCACCGTCGACACGTGGCACTGGTGGCGCAGCGGCGGCGATGATGCCGAGATCGTCGACCTGGCATCCGGCGAGGTGTTCGTGCTCCAGTTGAGCGACGCTCCGGCGAAGGTTCGGGCGAGCGGTACCGAGCCGCCGATGCGTGACCGGTTGCTGCCAGGTGCGGGCGCCATCCCGTTGACCGATGTGTTGCGGCGCGTTCGGAACAACAACCCGCTCGTGCACGTCGGCCTCGAGGTATTCGACACGTCCGCGATCGATCGGACGGTCGACGAGCGTGCGACAGCAGCCCTCGGCGCACTCCGCGCCTTGGAAGCTCGAGCCGCAGCGCTGGGGTGACCGGTACGTGGCGATCGTCCTTGGTGTCGAGTGCCCTACGTGCGGCGTCCGAGGCGAGCCCTATTCCTGACGCCCACCCGGGGCGTCGGTCCGCGGCCCGATATAGGGTCACCACCGAGCCGACACGGGGGACGCACATGGCAGCAGAGGTCGACGACGGCACGACGCAGATTCGTCAGTGGCTCGGCACGAACATCGGCGGCGAGGTTCGCGAACTGAGCCGGCAAGCACGTTGGCGCCCGGTCTGGTTCGCCGACGTGGAGCGCGACGGGGAGCTCCTCGAACTCGTGATCCGCGGCGATCGCACCGACATGACGCTCATCTTCCCGCTGCCCCACGAGATGGCGTTGCAGTCGGTCATGTACGAGCAGGGCATTCCCGTGCCGAAGGTGTACGGGTGGATCGACGAGCCGGCCGCCTATGTGATGGATCGCGTCGGCGGCCGCAACGACTTCGAGAAGGCCACCGAGGCCGAACGCTCGTCGGCGGTCGACGATTACCTGCAGATCCTCGCCCGACTGCACAAGCTGCCGCTCGAGCCGTTCCTCGACGCCGGCATCATGCGCGCTCCGTCGCCCGCCGAGTCGGGCACATTCGGCATGGCGCGCTACGAGTCGAACTTCCGATCGATGAAGCAACTGCCCGACCCGTTCATTGAGTTCTCCCTCGGATGGCTGCGCCGGAACCCACCGGTGTCGCACGGCCGTGAGGCAGCGATCGTTTGGGACTCGGGCCAATTCCATCACGAGGCCGGGCGCATCCTCGCCGTGCTCGACGTCGAGATCGGCCACATCGGCGACCCGATGATGGACCTCGCGGCGTGGCGCCAACGCGACACGGTGATCGGGTACGGCGAGTTCGCCAAGCTCTACGACCGCTACAGCGAGCTCACCGGCGAGCCGCTCGACTTCGATGCATTGCAGCGCCACCACTTCTTTTTCTGCCTGTCGAACCAGCTTTCTGTAGGCCCGGCCACGCGGGTCCCGTCGCCCGAGAGCGACCTCATGACCAACCTTCAGTGGTGCTACGAGACGAACCTGTTCGCGACCGAGGCCCTCGGCGAGATCCTCGACGTCGAACTACCAGCCGTCGAGATGCCGTCGCCTCGTGAATCGCGCGCCGAGGTCGCAGTCGACCACCTCGTCCGCAACCTGCGCACGGTGCACATCGACGACGAGTACCTCACCTACAAGCTGCGGACGATGTTCCGCCTCGCACGCCACGTGAGCCGCATCGACCAGATCGGCGATGCGTCGAGTACCGCCGATCTCGACGACCTTCACCAGTTGCTCGGCCACCGGCCCGAGTCATGGCTCGACGGCGAGGCTGAGCTCGAGCAGTTCGTTCTGACCAATGCCGACAACGCGACCTACGACGAGGAACTCGTGAAGCTCTTCCACAAACGACATCTGCGAGCCCACATGCTGCTCGGCCCGGCCGGCTCGGCGATGGCCCACCACGCCAAGATCCAGACGTTCCGGGACTGACCCCAGTGGCCAACGACGATCGCGCCATCGACGCTGCAGACGACTGGGGGCTACGGCCCGACGACGACATGTTCCACCCACCGGAATCGTCTGATCCTTGGTGGACCGAGACGATCTGGTTCTCGTGGATGGTGCCCGAGCGAAACCTGCTCGGCTACTGGTACACGGTGTTCCGGCCGAACATCGGTGTGGTGTTCGGCGGGGTGCTCGTGTTCGATCACACCGCAGTGCTCCCCTGGGAGATCCCGGTGTTCGACTGGAACTGGCACCAGCCGATGCCCGCGGGTGGTGTCGACCTGCGTGACCTGAACGTGCTCAACGACATGACCTTGCAGTGCGTCGAGCACGGACGCCGCTTCCGGTTCGGGTACACCGCCGAGCACGTTGCATTCGACCTCACCTACGAGGCATTGATGCAACCGATGCTTAGTCGCCATACGCCCCCGTTCAATCATGGCAATCACATCGATCAGCCGGGCCGCGTCACCGGCTCGTTCATGCTGCACGGCGAGTCGATCCCGGTCGATTGCATCGCTATGCGCGATCGTTCGTGGGGGATCCGGACGCCGCGACGCCAACCCAAGCTCGGGTACTGCCACGCCACGGCCGGTCCCGACAGTTCGTTCCTCGCGATCACCATCGATCGCAAGGGGGTCGATGGACTTGTCGGCGGTTACCTCATGCGCGACGGGCAGTGGGAGGCGCTTGTGTCGGGGGAGCGCCGCGTGGTCCGCGACGCCGGCGGGCGTCCGGCCGAGGTCACGCTGCAGGCAACCGATGCTGCGGGACGCGATCTCGAGGCTGTTGGCAACACGGTGAGCCGGCAGGTCTTCACGGCCTATCCCGACATGTTCTGCTGGAACAGCCTGGCCCGCTGGCACTACGACGGTGTCGACGCATGGGGTGAGGACCAGGACATTTGGCACCCGCGGAAGTGGCGCGCCCACGCCCTGTCGATCGGCGCGTTGGTTCACTAGTGGACGAGCGACCGTGAAGTCTCAGGTACCTCTACGGACCTGAGACTTCACGGAACTCCGTTCGGACCGGCAGCTACGATTCTTCCATCGCGCGCCGTGACGGGTCGGCGCGAGTCGGAGGGGGACTCGATGCTCACTGGTGAACGGTCGCTTGATTGGATGGTCTCGGTCGATGATCACGTGCTCGAGCCGCCCACCGTGTGGCAGGACCGCGTGCCCGCTCGCTACCGCGACGTCGCTCCTCGTCTGGTCACCCTCGATAACGGTGAGTTCTGGGCGTACGAGGATCGGCTCGTGCCTACGGGTGGTCTGGCCGCCTGCGCCGGCAAGCCCCGCGAAACGTTTTTTACCCCGAACGCGATCACCTATGCCGACATGTTGCCCGGGTGCTACGACGTCAAGGCCCGCGTCGAGGACATGGACACCGGCAACATCCTCGCGTCGCTGTGCTTCCCGTCGTTCCCGCGCTTCTGCGGGCAGATCTTCCACGAGGCCAAGGACAAGGAGCTCGCGCTCCTCTGCGTGCAGGCCTACAACGACTGGATGATCGACGAGTGGTGCGCCTCCGCGCCCGGCCGCTTCATCCCGCTCATCATCGTGCCGTTGTGGGACCCTCCCTCGATTGCGCGCGAGATAGAACGCTGCGCCGCCAAAGGTGTCACCGCGGTCGCGTTCTCCGAGAACCCCGAGCCGCTCGGGCTGCCCACCATCCACGATCTTGGTCGCTACTGGGATCCGCTCATGCGGGCCGCCGAGGAGACGGGCATGGTGTTGTGCATGCACGTCGGCTCGTCGTCGCAGCTCCCGGCCATCTGTCACGACGCGCCACCGCTCGCCAACATCTCGTACGGCACGATCCGCACCGCGGGCAGCATGCTGTCGTGGATCTACGGCGATGCGTTCGTCAAGTTCCCCAAGCTCAAGGTGGCGTTCTCCGAAGGCAACATCGGCTGGATGTCGTACTTCCTCGAGCGAGCCGAGCAGTGTCTCGACAAACAGCGGCATTGGCTCACGCAGGGCATCGAACTGCACGGGTACGACAACAAGTACGACAAAGGCACGGCGGCCGACGTGGCCGACATCGACATCCGCGCCATCTTTCGCGACCACATCTACGGGTGCTTCCTCGAGGACCGAACCGGCATGCGGGTACTCGACATGATCGGCGAGGACAACGTCATGTGCGAGTCCGACTATCCGCACGCTGACACGACATGGCCCCACTCGGTGAAGGTCGCTCGCGACTGCATGCAGGGCCTGTCCGATGAGACCCAGTACAAGCTCCTGCGCGGCAACGCCGAGAAGTTGTTCCGCTTCACCCCCGCGCCGCTACCTCACTGAGGTACCCCGTCAGGCGTGCCGACCCACTTCGTTGATGATGTCCGCGAGGGCGCCGGGTTGGGACAACATCACGTCGTGATCCGCGTCGATCTCGTGGTGGCGGGTGGGGGTGAGCTGCGCGGCAAGCATCGTGGCGAGCGCCTCTGGCACTGCGCCGTCGCGTGTGCAGCGCACGGTGATCGCGGGGATCTGCGAGTCGTAGTGCGGAACGGTGGCGAGGAAGAGCCCGATTGGTTCGGGAACGCAGCGGGCGTACATCGCATCGAAGGCGGCGTCATCGAGATCGCCTGCGAACAGCGCACGTGCCGCCTCGCGTGATGCGAGGGGCTGCACGCCGGCTTGGTCGTCGATTACTGGTGCCTCGTCGCCGAAGAACAGCCGGTTCGTCGACATGCCGACGGGCGGGGTGAGCGCGGCAACGTACACCAGCGACGTCACGCGGTCGGGCGCCTGCGCTGCGGTCGCGGTGAGCGTGAGCCCACCCATCGAGTGGCCGACGAGTACAAACCGATCGAAGCCCGCAGCGTCGGCATCCTCGAGCACCGCCGCCACGCAGCGCGCCAACGTGACCGGCTCGGTGTCGAGTGGCCGCCGTCCGCGGCCGGGCAGATCGACGGCGACCGACGGCAGGTCGAGCAACGGTTGTACGAGCTCCCAGCACCACGCGCCGTGCATTCCGCCGTGGACGAGCACGATGCCGTCGGGTCGTGAGGTCACGTGATGCCTGCCTTCAGTCGGGGAGGAGCCAGGCGGCGTTCTCGACGAACACTTTGCGCAGCACATCAGAGCCGAGGCGCGCCAGCTTTCCGCTGATGTCGCCCATGGGGTCACGGCCGCCTTCGGGGTGAGGGTAGTCGCTCGAGTAGCAGTAGATCTCGGGCATCGAGAACTGGTCGATGTAGACATCAACCGGCTCGATGTCGAACAGCGAAACGCGAACATTGCGCCGGATGTAGTCGCTCGGCTGCATCGTGATGGGCAACGCCCCCTCGGTGTTGTCCAGCGAGAACTTGCGTGAGTTCGCGTGCCAGAAGTCCAGGTTCTGCGCGAGCGGACCCACCCACTGACCGAGCACCTCGCACGCGCCGAAGCGCAAACGCGGGTGACGCTCGAACACCCCGCCGAGCACCATGGTGGCGAGGAAGTTCTGTACGGGAAGGTGCAGCGTGGACAACGTCCACGGATCCATCTGGAACTCCTCGCCGGCCTTCCACCCTTGGAACGCAGGAGCGTCGCGCCATGCAGCGGTTTTCAAGAAGTCAAGGTCGGCACCGACGTGGGCCAATACCGGCACGTCGGCTTCGGCGAGCAAGGACCACATCGGATCGAGATCGGGATGTGCAGGGGAGCAGCCTCCCGGAAGGGAGGCGCTGGGCAGCCACACCGCACGCACGCCGCCGGTGACGAGTCGGGTGACCTGCGCCTGCAGTTCGCCGACGGTGGGAGCGATCGCGACGCCGACTGCGCGGATCCGGTCGGAGCGTCGAGCGACGCGGATACAGAAGTCGTTGTACGCCTCGATCAGCGACAACGCGTACGCGCGGCGGTCGCCCCGGATGCTGCGGAACATGTCGGGGTACTGCTCGGCCCGGTAGTAGAAGCTCACGGCGTAGAGCCCGATGCTGCCCGGGAACATCAGCTGACGTTCGACACCGAGGAAGTCCATGACCTCGAGTCGACGATCGAGATCGAACGCGCCTGGGGCTTGTGCGAATTTCGTGTTCCAGACCGAATGGGCGGTGATCTCGGTGGTGTCGGCGGCGACGAACCTGCGGATCGGCATCATCGAGGCTTCGAATGCATCGACGAATGGCCGCACGACCTCGCCGAACTGCTCCTCCCAATGGTTGACCGGCGTGTACTCGTGCGTGTCGGCGTCGAGCATGCGGCCGATGAACGGGTGCAGAGCCGCGGGAACGGCGTCGTAGGTGGTGGTCACGTGGAGTGCTCCCTGTGGGGCGGCACTGCCGCGGCCATCAACACGGGCTCGGTCAGGTCGTAGCCGAGCACCGCGGCCGCGATGGCCCCGGCGTCGGCTGCGTCGATGGGATAGGTGTAGTCCGTTTCGCTCAGCACCTCGGGCAGGTGTTCGAGGACGTCTTCGGGAGTCAGGTTCGTGCTCAGGTAGCCGAGCGTCTCCGCCATCACGGTGCGCGCCACCCTTCCGCCGCCCACCACCAACATCTCGCCCGTGACCGAACACGTCGAATGGACGAGCGCTGCGACGACCGGCGACACGAGTTCGGGCCGCATGGTGGCGAGGAACCAGTCGCGGAACTCGGAGTGGGCCATGTTTTCGGCCATGCGTGTGGCCCCTGCCGGCTCGAGGAGGTTCACCGTGATGCCGAATGCTTCGCCCTCTCGTGCGAGACCGCGGGTGAACCCGATGAAGGAGGCCTTTGCGGTGCTGTAGGGAATGCTTCCGGCGAGTCCGTAGATGGCGGTGGATGCCGCGAGCACGATGCGACCGTGCTGTTGACGCTGCATGACCGGCCATGCCTCTTGCACAAGCGCATACGCGGCGCGTGTGTTGATCGCGAGCAGCTTGTCGAGGCGCTCGAGCGACTCGTTCTCGAATGCCATGCCACCGAGCGTGAACCCGGCGTTGTGGACGAGCACGTCGATGCGACCGTACGCATCGATGGTGGCTCGCACTGCGCCACGCGCTCCGCCTTCATCGGTGAGATCTTCGACGTAGGGGACTGCGTCACCGCCCAGTCTGCGGATCGCGTCGACGGTCTCGGCGGCCGGCCCAGGATCGTGGCCTGTGCCGAACAGATCGGTCCCGGTGTCGCTCACCACGACTCGCGCGCCGCGACTTGCGAGCAGCATCGCGTGCGCACGACCCATGCCGCGGCCACCGCCGGTGACCAGCGCAACGCGGCCGTCGAAGCGCAGCTCGTCGATCATTCGGCTAGGCCGCCGTGTTGGCGCATGTATCGCCGCTGGCCGCCGGGTACGGCGCCGCGGCGATGCTGCAGCCCGATGTTGTCCCAGAGGACGAGGTCTCCGGTCGACCACTGGTGGACGAGCCGAGGCGCGGTGGCGTCGATGTGGGTCCGCAGTTCGGCGAGGACGCGATCGCTTTCGTCGCGGTTCATACCCGCGATGCGGTCGGCGAAGTCGTTCACGTAGATGGTTCGGCGCCCGGTGTTCGGATGTGGGGTGAATACCGGGTGCGTGGCATCGGCGAGGCGCGGCATGTCGGCCGGGCTCGGCAGTCGCGGGTCGAAGTAGATCACCTGGCGGTTCTCGAGCAGTGTGCGCAAAGAGGTCGGGAGCGTTTCGTAAGCCGTGTAGAGGTCGCGGTACTCGGTGGGCGTGACGCCGGGCTCGACGTCGAGCGCTTCGAACACGCTCACGACCTTGCGCATCGGCCGATGACTCTGGTCGTTGTGCCAGACAAGTTCGCTGATGCCATCGGTGCCTGGCGCGTACAGTGTGCTGCCGGTGTTGTCGGCACTGCGATCCATGTACTGCTTGCTCTCGATGGCCATCTGGCTGGCGGGACCGCCCTGGTTGCGATGCCCCGAGTAGTGCGCGGCGCCGTCCTCGGTCTCGAGCACGAGGCGACCGAATTGACGAAGGAATGCATCGAGTTGGACCTCCGACGGGCACGGCTGGCCGCGCAGCACGAGCAGCAGGTTTCGACGCAGTGCAAGGGTCAGCAGGCGCACCACCTCGGGATCGTGCACGTCCCAGCGCACCCCCGTGACCTCGATGCCGAACGAAGTGTCGGGCAGCGTCGCGAATTGCAGACCGGTCGACAGCGCAACATCGAGGCCGAGGCTGGGGGAGAACGACGATGGGGTGGTTGCCTCGGTGGTCGTCGCCTTGGTGGTCGTGGTCGCGGCGATCGACATTGGCATCTCCCCATCAGGCGTGCGCTCGGCCCCTTCGTCGATGGTAGACGATGCCGTACGATCCGCTGGTGGCCCGCCCGACACCGTTGACGAGCGCCGACGAGTTGGTCCTGCCCGCCGGTTCCACGCTCGACCCGGCGATGGTGTTCGCTGTCGCGACCCGCACCAACGTCGCTCAGGCCACACTCGGTACCCAGCTCCTGGGCGTGGGCGCGCAGCACGCCACGATACGCGTCCCGTGGCGAGCCGATCTCGGGGCCGGCGGTGCCACCGCTCGGTGGGCCGACTTCGTGGTCCCCATGCTTGTTGATCACGCGTGCTCGCTCGCCGTCCTCATGGTGCTCGACGACGCCGCTCGTTGGGCCGGATCGCTCGACCTGCGGGTGGACTATCGCCGATCGCTCGACGCGTCACCGTTCCTCGTGGCGCACGCGGTGTGCGACGAACGCGTGGGCGCCGTGATGCGTGTGCGTGCCATGGTCTCGGCCGACCCAGACGACGACGATCCAATGGCGGTGGGGCTCTGCACGATCGCAGTAGTCGCTGGCCCGACTGGTGAGTCCCGACCGTGACGCAACCTGAGGCACTGTTGCTCGAAAGGCTTGCGGTGGTGCTGGCCACGTCGCCCGCAGTCCCGTACCTCGGTCTGCGGGGCGAGATCGTCGACGCTCGTGTCGTGGTCACCCTGCCTGGGCTCGAACAACACGTGGGCGACGTGAGCCAGCGTTCGGTGCACGGTGGTGTACTCGCGGCGTTCCTCGAGACCGCTGCGCTCGCAATGCTGCAGGCGCACGGTTCCGGCGACCCCGTTAAGGCGCTGTCGTTCACGTCGGCGTTCGTCCGGCCGGCGCAGGTCGTCGACACCTATGCGGCGGTCGATGTCGTGCGCATCGGTCGTCGCATTGCTCACGTGCGCGTCGGCGCGTGGCAGGGCGACGTCGACAACTTTGTGGCGACGGGCCAAGGGACCTTCTCCCTCCGATAACAAATCCCGGCCGCCCGTCGACGATGTGGTCGCCCCGAGCGCGTACCGTTCCGTACTCGTGGACACCGACTCGACCCAACCCTCCGATCGCACAGACGCTGAACCCCCTGCGAACCCGGCGAGCTCGGCGTATGCCTTGCCGACCAGCGGACGCGTCGCCTACCAGGGCGAGCCCGGGGCCAACAGCTTTGCCGCGTGCCTCGAGGTGCTACCGGGCATGGAGCCAGTCGGGTGTCAGACCTTCGAGGACGCGTTCGCCGCCGTACAAGGTGGCGACGCCGACCTGGCGATGATCCCGGTCGAGAATTCGATCGCCGGGCGTGTGGCCGACATCCACCACCTGTTGCCCGAGTCGGGTCTGCACATTATCGCCGAGCATTTCATGCCCATCCACTTCCAGCTCATGGTGCTTCCCGGCACCACGCTTGCCGACGTGCGGCGGGTGCGCAGCCACATCCACGCGCTCGGGCAGTGCCGGCGCATCATCCGCGACAACGGCTGGGCCACGTCCGTGGCCGACGACACCGCAGGCGCGGCGCGCGAGGTGGCCGAGGCCGGCGACCGCGGGGTCGCGGCGTTCGCTCCTGCCGCGGCGGCTGAGCTCTACGGCCTCGAGATCCTGGCGCACGATGTCGAGGACGAGCACTACAACATGACGCGGTTCTTGGTGCTGTCACGGTCCTCCGTCGAACCGCCCGTCGATGGTGGCCCGGCGATCACGAGCTTCTGCTTCCGCGTGCGCAACGTGCCGGCTGCGCTTTACAAGGCCATGGGTGGCTTCGCCACGAACGGCGTCAACCTGACCAAGCTCGAGAGCTACCAACTCGGCGGCACGTTCTTCGCCACACAGTTCTATGCCGACGTCGAGGGTCATCCAGCACAGACCTCGTTGGGCCTCGCACTCGAGGAGCTTGCGTTCTTCTCCGTGCAATTGCGCATCCTCGGTACGTATCCCGCGCATCCGTTCCGCTCCCAGATCGCCGAACCCGCCAGCAATGCGCTGCTCCGTCCAAACAGCGTGCACTGATCGGAGGTCGATCCCAGGCTTGCGCTCGAACGGCTCGTCAGCCGGCCAGATCGCGTAGGTCGACTACCGAGGGATCGCCGAAGGACTCGCTCAGCAGATGTTCGACAAGTCGGCGCGCTGTGCGATCGGGCGACGCGAGCATCCCGTCACGATTCATCTCGACGAAGCGCTCCAGTTCGGGAAAGTCGTTCACGTTGCTGGCCCGTATCTGGGCTTGCATCGCGGTGTCGACGACCCCTGGCGCGATCGAGCAGACGCGGCAGCGCAGGGGTGCGTCCAGCGCGACGCTGCGAGTGAAGTGATCGAGGCCCGCTTTCGTGGCGCAGTACGTCGACCAACCTGCGTATGGCGTTCGCGCGGCACCCGACGAGACCTGTGCGATACGCCGCTCGATGTCGAGGTCTGCGGTGAGCCGGAGCAGT
The DNA here is from genome assembly GCA_009699605.1 of Actinomycetota bacterium. GTDB lineage: Bacteria > Actinomycetota > Acidimicrobiia > Acidimicrobiales > WLNW01 > WLNW01. The sequence continues at coordinate 29,767 of WLNW01000017.1, forward strand.
TCGTTCGTGAGGACGATCGGCGTGGCCAGGTTCAGGTTCACGGCTTCGGCAAGGTCTATGGCATCCAGGCTGCCGACTGGCCCGATCGGTGGCAGTACGCCCGCGTTGTTCACGAGGAGCACCTGCGTGATGCGCGACCAGTCGGCGACATCGAGTGCGCCGGACATCGCGTGCGCTGCGTCGGCGGGTGAACGGAGGTCGACGACGAGCTGACGCATGTTCGGGTCGGCTCGCAACGAGCGTCGGCGGCCCAGCGCGACGACCGTGTTCTCGGGCTCGCCGACGAACACGTCGAGTAGCGCTGCGCCCAGGCCGCTCGTATGACCGGTGAGGATGACGAGACGGCCCATCTCCTCAGTATGTGCATCCGGAGGCCGTGTCGGCGAGTGCACGGCCGGTTCGGAGCGGGGTGCCCCGACTGCGCGCCGCGACTACCGTGCGCGTCGAGCAACCGAGGGGGATCGATGGCGATCGACGAGAACGAGCTTCAGGCGATGATGGACGAGCGAGCGATCATCCGCACGATGCACCGCTACTGCCGGGCGCTTGACGGCGGCCTCGATGCCGAGTGGCTCGACGTGTTTACCGAGGACGCTGTGTACGACACCGTGCTGCCCAACGGCGACGTGTACGCACACCTCACCACGCGAGACGACTTCGTCGCGTTCCTGCACGCGTATCCGCGTCAGCCGGTGACTGCGCCGAAGCACGTGATGGTCAACCCCATCCTCGAGATCGATGGTGACACCGCACGCGGCGAGAGCACATTTCTTTACCTCAACCAATCGCCGGGTGAAGTGCCCAAGGTGATGGCATGGGGCCGCTACATCGACGAGTTCCGGCGCGAGGGCGGTACTTGGCGCATTTCCCTACGGCGCTGCGATACCGAGGCGGTGGACGGCTGACCGCCTCCAGGTCCGCGCCGTCTCAGCCCCCGCGCAACAGCGTTGCGTACTCGCCCCAACCGAGTTGCGCGAGCGTGGTGTCGAGGTCGGAGCCGTCGGTGAGCTCGATGCGTGCGTGTCCGGGCTTGGTGAGATACGCGAACCCAATGGGGATCGCGTCGGGATTCGCCACCGTGACCTCCACGTCCCAACCGGCGCTCATCATGCGTCTGGTCGACGCGGTGACGTCGTCGACCCAGTAGGCCACGTGGTGTAGCCGTGCGATCTCGTCGGTGTGCCACACGCTGCCCGGTCGGCCCTCGAGGAGCTCGACCCGCATCGGGCCACCACGTGAGGTGGTGACGCGGCGCAGTCCGGGAGTGGGCGAGCCGTCACCACTTGCGAACGGCGGCGCGAGCGCACCGTCGAACGGTTCGTTGAACGTAATGCCGAGCAACGCGCCGACGCTCTCGATTGACGCGTCGAGGTCACAGGTGACGATGCCCACGTGGGCGTGGATCCCCGGTAGTTCGATCGCCATATGTCCCCTTCGGCCAGCGTCTGCGGATGGTACCCGGCGATGAATGGACGCTGGGGCACGATGCGCACACCTTGTGCCCGAACACGCCGCGCTACGCCGACCGATCGGTTGCCGAGACCGGGTGGTCGGGCCCCTATGGTTTCGTCTGCTCACGAACCGGAGTTGCGATCGATGCGCGATACAGAGTTTCCGATCCATGTCCTACCCGAGGTGATCGATGACCTTCACCGTCGCGTTCGCGCCACCCGGTGGCCCGATCAGCTAACCGACACCACGTGGGAGCATGGCGCCGACCTTCGCTACATTCGCGACCTGGCGCAGAGTTGGGTTGATGCGTTCGACTGGGCCCGCGTCGAAGGCGCGCTCAACGCCGAGATGCCCAGTAGGCGCTGCACGATTGATGGCCTCGACGTGCACTTCACCCGTACCGTCCCCGACCTCGCCTCTCGCGAGCGCGGCCTGCCGCTCGTGTTGCTCCATGGATGGCCGAGCTCGTTCGTCGAGATGCGAGCGCTCGTGCCGCGACTCGTGCGTGCCGGTCACGAGGTGATCGTGCCTTCGTTGCCCGGCCACGGGTTCTCGTCGATACCGCTCCGCGTCGGCTTCGGCGCAGACGAAGGTGCGGCGGTGATCGCGTCGCTCATGACCGACGTACTCGGCCACGAGCGATATGTGGCCCACGGTGGCGACCGCGGGTCGTTCGTCGCGACCTCCCTCGGTCTGACAGCGCCCGCGAACGTCGCCGGCATCCATCTGACACTGCCCGGCGGCATCCCGGGCGAGGGCGGCGATCGAAGTGCCGAGGAGACCGAGTGGCTGACCACGACGGCCGCATGGGCGGTAGAGGAGGGTGGCTACTCGGCGATACAAGGCACGCGTCCGCAGTCGCTGGCCTACGCGATGCACGACTCGCCGGTCGGGATGCTTGCGTGGATCGTCGAGAAGCACCGTGCGTGGAGCGACTGCGGTGGCGACGTCGAACGATGCATCTCACGCGAGCAGTTGCTCACCAACGCAACCATTTACTGGGTCACCGGCACGTTCCGCGCCGCGTCGCACTGGTACTGGGAGCACCGGGTTCGTCCGCCAGCGGCGATGCGACCGATACGCATCGAGGTGCCCACCGCCGTCGTGCGCTATCCGAAGGAGGTCATGCGGACGCCCCGCTCGGCCGTCGGCCGCAAATACCAGCTGGTGCGATGGACCGAACGACCCTCCGGTGGCCACTTCCCGGCGTACGAGGACCCCGAGTTCCTCGCCGATGACCTGGCGACCTTTGCGAGCGACCTGGGCGCGACGCTTCGGTGATCGCGCCCGGCGACCCGGCGGTAGGACGCAACGTCGGCTAGGGACGAAGCGTGGCCAGGGCGGCCGCCGGCAGAACGCCGATCACCTCGCGTTGCTCGGCCGTTGCCGTGACCGCGAGTGCCTCGGCACCGTGGAGCACCATGAGCGCCAAGGCATCGCGCAACGGTGTACCCAACGCGATGACCGGGAGGTCAGGTGGGCTGCTGTGCGTATGCGGGGGCACCGGCGAGAGCATCGACCGGTCGACCGGGGTCACCGCGAGCAGTAGCAGTGCACGCTCCGCGCCGACGAACGACTCGACAAAAGGTGTCGCAGGGCTCGTGAGCAGTTCCCGTGCGGTCGCACGCTGCGCGAGGGTGCCGTCCTCGGCGAAGATGGCGATGCGATCACCGAGTCTGACCGCCTCGTCGATGTCGTGGGTGACGAACACGATCGTCTTGCGGATGCCGGCCTGGATCGAGAGCAGCTCGTCCTGAAGATGGGTGCGGGTGATCGGGTCGAGTGCGCCGAACGGTTCGTCCATCAACAGCACCGGCGGATCGGCGCCGAGGGCTCGAGCGACGCCGACGCGTTGCTGTTGGCCGCCCGACAACTCGTGTGGGTAGCGATCGCGATACGCGTCGGGGTCGAGCCCGACCAGCGAGAGCAGCTCGGCGACCCGGTCGGCCTGACGCTTCTTCGACCAGCCGAGCAGGCGCGGGATCATTGCGACGTTCGCGCCGATGGTGAGGTGGGGGAAGAGTCCGATCTGTTGGATCACGTAGCCGATGCCGCGACGCATGATCACCGGGTCGAGGGTCGCAATGTCCGTGCCGTCGATCAGGACTCGACCGTTGGTCGGCTCGACGAGCCGATTGATGAGTCGCAGCGTGGTCGTCTTGCCACAGCCCGACGGACCGACGAGCACGGTGAGCTCGCCG
>WLNW01000170.1 GCA_009699605.1 Actinomycetota bacterium
ATCGAAGGCATCCTGGCCGCGCTGAAGGAGTTGGGTGCACCCGATGCCCAGCCCGACCGCCGCGAATGGAAGTCGCGCATCTCCGGCTGGCGCGAGAACTTCCCGCTGACCTACGAGCAGAGCTCGCCCGGCGATCTGCTCAAGCCGCAGTTCGTGCTGGAGATGCTCCGCAAGAACACGCCTGACGACTGCATCCTCGCGTCGGGTGTGGGTCAGCACCAGATGTGGGCCAGTCAGTATTGGCGTTTCAACCACCCGTACACGTGGATCAACTCGGGTGGCCTCGGCACCATGGGCTTCTCGGTGCCGGCGGCCATCGGGGCCAAGGTCGGCCGGCCCGATCGCATGGTGTGGGCCGTCGACGGCGATGGCTGCTTCCAGATGACCGCGCAGGAGCTTGTCACCGCTACTGCGGAGCGCATCCCGATCAAGGTCGCGATCCTCAACAACGCGTACCTGGGCATGGTGCGTCAGTGGCAGGAGATGTTCTACGAGGAGCGCTACAGCGAGGTGTACCTCTCGCCCGACCTGCCCGATTACAAGATGTGGGCCGAGGCGATGGGGTGCGTCGGCATGCGCGTCGAAGATCCCGAAGATGTCGAAGCCGCGATCATCAAGGCCAACGAGATCGATGACCGCCCGGTGGTCATCGACTTCCGTACCGACGCCGCAGAGAAGGTGTTCCCGATGATTCCGCCCGGTTTGTCGAACAGCGACATCGTCGTCGATCCAACGCAGGCCGCGCTGCTGCGTCGCGAACGGGGGCGGTGATGAACCTCGAGACCAGCCACACGCACTTTCACACCCTCGTCGTGCTCGTCGAGAACAAGCCGGGGGTGCTCACGCGCGTCGCCGGGCTGTTCGCCCGCCGCGGGTTCAACATCGACTCGCTCGCCGTGGCGCCCACCAACGACGAGAAGTTCAGCCGTATCACCATCGTGGTCGACGCCGAGTCGGCCCCGCTCGATCAGATCGTCAAGCAGCTCGACAAGCTGATCAACGTCGTCGACATCCGCGAGCTCGATCCGTCGAACTCGGTGGAGCGAGAGTTGATGCTCGTCACCGTCGCGGCACCGCCCACGAGGCGCAGCGAGATCATGGACCTCGTGCGCATCTTCGACGCCACCGTCATGAACGTCGGTATCGATCAGATGATGTTGTCGATCTCCGGTTCTCCGACCCGGGTCGACGACTTCGAGCAACTGCTGCGACCGTATGGCATCGTCGAGATCCAACGCACCGGGCGGGTCGCGCTGCCGAAGCTCCGCAAGACCCACTGAACCCCGTTCTCTACGACTCAATCTCATTCACCACCGAAGACAACTGCAAGAGAGGGCTCACCGTGGCCAACGTGTACTACGAGAAGGACGCCGACCGTTCGCTCATCCTGGGGCGCAAGGTCGCCATCATCGGCTATGGCTCCCAGGGCCATGCCCATGCGCTCAACCTGAAGGACTCGGGGGTCGATGTGCGCGTCGGCCTGCGCGACGACTCGGCTTCGAAGCCCAAAGCCGAAGCGGCCGGCTTGCGCGTGCTGTCGGTGGCCGAGGCCTCGGCCGAGGCCGACGTCATCATGATCCTGTTGCCCGACACCGAGCAGAAGCGCGTGTACGAGGCTGACATCGTGCAGCACATGACCCCAGGTAAGGCGCTGGCCTTCGCCCATGGGTTCAACGTGCGGTTCGATCGCATCGCGCCGCCTGCGGCCGTCGATGTCATCATGATCGCGCCGAAGGGCCCGGGGCATCTAGTGCGCCGCACCTACACCGAAGGCGGCGGGGTCCCCGCGCTCATCGCCATCGCACAGGACGCCACCGGCAACGCCCGCTCGATCGCGCTGTCGTACGCCGATGCCATTGGTGGCACCCGCGCCGGGGTCATCGAAACCACGTTCTCCGAGGAGACCGAGACCGATCTGTTCGGCGAGCAGGTCGTGCTGTGCGGCGGCCTCACCTCGCTCGTGCAGGCCGGCTTCGAGACGCTCGTCGAAGCGGGCTACCAGCCCGAGATGGCGTACTTCGAGTGCCTGCACGAGGTGAAGCTCATCGTCGACCTCATGTACGAAGAGGGCATCGCCGGCATGCGCTACTCCATCAGTGACACCGCCGAGTACGGCGATGTCACCCGCGGCCCGCGCATCGTCACCGCCGAGACCAAGGCCGAGATGAAGAAGATCCTCGACGAGATCGTGTCGGGCAAGTTCGCCGACGAATGGGTCAACGAGAGCGAATCGGGCCGCGCCAACTTCAACGCCCTGCGCAAGCGCGGCGCCGAGCACGCCATCGAGAAGACCGGTTCCGAGCTGCGCGCCATGATGCCGTGGATCTCCGCCGGGAAGCAGAAGGTCAGCGAGATCAGCGGCGGCTGACCTTCGCCCCCCTCGGCCCCCCCTCGCTTCTGGGTCGTCGTTCGCGCGCTATGACGCGCGAACGACGACCCAGAAGCATTTTTCGATCGTTTCGGGTCGTCGTTCGCGCGCCGGGACGCGCGTTCGGCGACCCGGAAGCCATCGCGGGAAAGCCGACTTGATGAGTCGGGATTGCCTGATATCGTGCGGCCATCAACGATGAAGATGAAGGGGAGCACGATGTCGGCCGAATGGGGTTTTGATACCCGTCAGATCCATGCTGGTCAGGAGCCCGATCCCACTACGGGGGCGCGGGCGGTTCCCATCTACCAGACCACCTCGTACCAGTTTCGCGACAGCCAGCACGCGGCCAACCTGTTCGCACTCGCCGAGATGGGCAACATCTACACGCGCATCATGAACCCCACGCAAGGGGTGCTCGAGGCACGCATCTCCAGCCTCGAGGGTGGTACCGCCACTGCCGTCGGCATCCCGGGTGCGCTGTGCGTCGCTTCGGGCCAGGCCGCCGAGACGCTCGCACTGCTAAACCTCGCCGAAGCGGGTGATCACATCGTTGCGTCCCCTTCGCTCTATGGCGGCACGTACAACCTGCTGCACTACACGCTGCCGAAGATGGGGATCACGGTCGACTTCGTCGACGACCCGGACAACATCGAGCAGTGGAAGAAGGCCATCAAGCCGAACACCAAGGCATTCTTCGGCGAGACGCTCGCGAACCCCCGCAACAACATGTTCGACATCGAAGGCGTGTCGAAGGCGGGCAACGCCGAAGGCATCCCGCTCGTGATCGACAACACGGTGCCTACGCCGTACCTGGTGCGGCCCATCGAGTGGGGCGCCAACATCGTGTTGCACTCCACGACCAAGTTCATCGGTGGCCACGGCACCTCGATCGGTGGCGCGATCGTTGATGGTGGCAACTTCGACTTCGGCGCATCCGGTCGCTTCCCGAACTACACCGATCCCGATCCGAGCTACCACGGGTTGGCTTACTGGCCCGCGCTCGGCCACGGCGCGTTCATCATCAAGGCGCGCGTCCAGCTGCTGCGCGACACGGGCGCGGCGATCTCCCCATTCAACGCGTTCCTCACGCTGCAGGGCATCGAGACGCTGAGCCTGCGCATGGACCGTCACTTCTCGAACGCGCAGGCCGTGGCCGAATGGCTGACGACGCGTCCCGAGGTCGAGCGTGTGATCTTCGCCGGTCTACCCGACTCGCCGTGGCATGAGCGCACCACCAAGTACGGCGGGGGCAAGGGCTACGGCTCGATCATCGCGTTCGTCATCAAAGGTGGTCGTGACGCCGGCACGAAGTTCGTCGAAGGGCTCACGCTGCACAGCCACGTCGCGAACATCGGTGACGTGCGCAGCCTCGTGATCCAACCGTCTTCGACTACGCACAGCCAGCTCACCGAGGCGGAGCAGTTGGCCACCGGCGTCGAACCCGGGCTCGTGCGCCTCTCGGTCGGCCTCGAGACCCTCGCGGACATCATCGCTGATCTCGAGCAGGGCTTCGCCGCCGTGTGATTTTGTCCCAAACGACGCAATTGGTAGTTCCAGAGGGTGGTGGGCCGCGCTCTCGAACTACCAGTTGCGTGGTGGATCCGGCGATCGACGACCAATTGGTTGCACTATGCACGGATTCACCCGCGGCGCCTACGATGTGGCGTGACCACTGCCGAGCCCGACCAGATCTCGCGTCGCGTGTGGCTGGTCGTGATCATCGCCGGGATCGCGACGACGCTGCCGTCGATCAACCTCTCGATCATGTACGTGGTCTACCCCGAGATCCAGCGGGCCTTCCCGAAGGTGGGCCAGGGCCCGCTGTCCTGGGTGCTGAACTCGTACACCGTGGTGTCGAGCGCGACACTCGTGCTCGGCGGGGTCATCGCCGACCGCACCGGGCGCAAGCGCGCGCAGCGGATCGGCGTCTTGGTGTTCCTCCTCGGATCCGTGTTGTGCGCGACCGCGAACGGCGTCGGACTGATCATCGTCGGCCGCACGCTCATGGGCCTTGCCTCAGCCGTGATGATCACCGCGACCATCGCGATTGCACTGCGCGATGTTCCTCCGTCGCGCCGGGCAACCGCCTTCGGAGTCACGTCGTCGTTCGGTGGCGTGGGTGCTGCGGCCGGCCCGGCCATTGGATCGGCGATCATCAGTGCGGGCGGATGGCGTTGGGCGTTCTGGATCAACGTGCCCATAGCGTTGCTCGTGCTGGTGACCGGGCAGATCGTGTTCCGCGAGTCGCGCGAGGAAACTGACGAACCATTCCCGGATCCGGTCGGTGCTGGGCTGCTGCTCGTCGGGGTCAGCCTCGGTATCTTGGCGCTCGTGCAGAGCCCGACCTGGCACTGGCTCGATGCGCGCACGTGGAGTTGCCTCGCGCTCGCGGCGATTGTGCTTTCGGCGCTGGTGACCCGGTCGCTCCATCACCCTCGGCCCGTGGTCGACTTCCGCCTCTTCCGGCATCGCAACTTCGCGCTCCTCACCACGGGAGCATTCGTGCTCGGCGTCTCTTGGTTCGGTGCGTACTTCGTGCTCGTGCAATTCCTGCGCAACCAGTGGCACTACGGCCTTCTCGAGGCCGGGCTGCTCGTATCGCCGATCCCGTTCGGGGCGGGAGTGCTCGCTCCGCTGTGCGGCCGCGTCGCGGATCGCATCGGTTACCGCGTGCTCGTGATGTCGGGCGGTGCAGCCTTCACGTTGGCCTCGGCGTGGATGCTGCTGATGGTCACCGACGAACCCAGTATCGCCCGCTGGATGCCTGGCGTGATCCTCATGGCGATCGGCACCGGCATCTCGTTCCCGGCGGTGCAAGGCGGGCCGGTGGTCGACATGGCGCCGGATCAGTACGCCGTGGCCATGGGCTTCAACCAGACGGTGCAACGCATTGGTTCGGCAATCGGCAACGCCATCGCGATCGTGTTCGTCGCCTCGGCCGGCTACATCGGCGGCTTCGACCGCATGTTCAGCGTGATGCTGGTCGGTTCGATGATGCTGTTCGCGTTGGGCGTGTCGCTTCGCTATCGCACGGTCGGTGGGTACGCCGCGGCGCGCGCCTGAGCCCTGCGGTCAGCGACCTTCGAACGTGGGGCGGCGCTTCTCCGCGAAGGCCCTGATTCCCTCGGTGTAGTCGGCGCTCGAGTAGCACGCGGCGATCGCGGCGTGGGTCTCGGCGGTGGCGCCGTTGGCGAGTGCCTGCTTGGCGGCGACGATGGTGAGCGGTGCGTTGCGCGCGACCGCGTTGGCATAGGCCGCGACATGCGCGTCGAGGGCATCTTTGGCCACCACGGCGTCGACCATGCCGATGCGCAGTGCCTCGTTCGCGTCGATCACCCGCCCCGAAAAGATCAAGTCCTTCGCGCGTGACGCACCCACCGCAGCCTGCAACCGGGCCGTGCTGCTCGCCGGATAGCCCACACCGAGCTTGGCCGGTGGGATCGCGAACGTGGCGTCGTCCGCCGCGAAACGGATGTCGGCGCAGAGCGCCATGCCGGCGCCGCCACCCATGCACGGTCCGTGCACCAGCGCGAGGACGGGCACGCGGATCGCCTCGATGGCCTGCACGGCTCTTTCCTCGACCGCGTTGTAGTGCAATGCGCCACGGCCGGTGCGCTTCTCGGTGAACTCCGAGATGTCGGAGCCCGCACCGAACGCGACGTCACCTTCGCCGCGGAGCACCACCACACGTACGGCGGGGGACTCGATGATGGCCCGAACGGCGTCGGGCACCGCGGCGTACATGTCGAGCGACATGGCGTTACGGCGCGCCGGGTTGTCGATGATGAGGTGGGCGATCGAACCATCGATCGATGCGCGAACCGTGCCACTCATCACGAAGACGACGGACCGGGCTGTGGGTCGGGGGCTGACGACTGCACGTCGATGATGAGGCTCTCGCTGAGTTCGGCGAAGGCGGCGATCAGTTGGTCGACCTCTTCGTCGGTGTTCGCGGACGTGATGCTGATACGGACACCGCCGCGATCGATGGGCATCGCCGGGAACACCGCGGGCGTGACCAGGATGCCGTGCTTCCACAACACCTGGTGTGCGCGGATGGTGTTGTCGATGTCGCCGCAGATGACGGTGACGCAGGGGAACCCGGTGTTGTTGTCGATCACGAACCCGAGCTCGCGGATGCTGCGGAGCGTGCGATCGGTGAGGCCCCACAAGTGTGCTCGTCGCTGTTCGCCGTCGAGGGCGTTGACCCGTAGCCCTTCGATGCCGGTCGCAAGGCTGGCCACCGGTATCGGGCCGGAGAAGATCATGGTGGACGCGCTCTCGACGAGGGAACGGTCGGCCGCGTCACGACAGGTGATGAACGCGGCCATCGACGAGAACGCCTTGGACATCCCGCCGACGTAGAGCGTGCGTCGGTAGTCGAGTCCCAGGTGGCGAATGACGCCCGATCCTCCGCGGCCGTAGGGATGCTCGGGCGACGGGTCGTGACCGAGTACGCCCACACCATGCGCGTCGTCGACATAGAGCAGAGCGTCGTACTTCTCGGCCAAGGCCAAGTACTCGCGAAGCGGCGGGATG
>WLNW01000171.1 GCA_009699605.1 Actinomycetota bacterium
ACTCGCTCAGCCTCCATACCGGCATCCACGCACTCGCGACGCGTCGCTTCGGACGGGCAGAGCACGAGGTCCGCATACCGGAGCGTGAGCTCGAGGCTCTGACGGAAGAACCGGAGCCCGTTCCGCGTGGCGTGCTGGGGGAAGTGCACGAACGCGAGGTCGTGCACGGTCACGACCAGCGGCACGGTGCGCGGCGGGATCACCATGCCGGTCGCGTGGATGACCTCGACAGGGCCGGTGGCCCGCTCGACGTGGGGGAAGCGCAGCACGTGCCAGCTCTCGTAGAGGGCGCGACGCGGCAACCGCATGGAGCGCATCGGGATCGGGGCGCGCAGCTCGTCGGGCGCCGCGTCCCGATGTCGCGCCGACACCCCGATCAGTTCGACTGCACCGTGTTCGACCGCACCGTGTTCGACCGCGCCGTGTTCTTGCGCCGCGATCGCCCGCGCGACACCGATCGCCGAGGTGGCGGTGCCGCCCGGCACGCGGTGCCAGCACTGCTCAAGGGTGTAGGCGACCCGGATCGTCACGATCGTGGAGTCTGGCAGCTCACCTTCCACCTGCGGTGCCTGCGAGCGGCCTCGCTCAGAGATTGATTTGGCGTGCGAAGAACGCAGCGGTCCGCTCGACGCCTTCGCGTAGCTGGACTACGGGCTCCCATCCGAGCAACTCGCGAGCGCGGGTGATGTCGGGTTTGCGTTGGGTCGGGTCGTCCTCCGGCAAGGGCTCATAGACCAGCTCGGAGGCGGAGTTGACGACCTCGAGCACGACCTTGGCGAGTTCGAGGATGGTGAACTCGTTCGGGTTTCCGATGTTCACCGGATCGTGGATGCCGTCCGAGTCGAGCAACGCGAGGAAGCCTCGGACCTCGTCCTCGACATAGCAGAAGCTCCGAGTCTGACTGCCGTCGCCGTAGATGGTGATCGGCTGCCCTTGGAGCGCCTGGACGATGAAGTTCGACACGACGCGGCCGTCGCCGGCGCGCATCTGCGGTCCGTACGTGTTGAAGATGCGCACGAGCCGCGTGTCGACGCCGTACGTGCGGTGATACGCCATGGTGAGCGCTTCACTGAACCGCTTCGCTTCGTCGTACACGCTGCGCGGGCCGACCGGGTTCACGTGACCCCAGTAGCTCTCGGGCTGGGGGTGCACGAGCGGGTCGCCGTAGACCTCGCTGGTGGATGCCGTAAGAAAGCGCGCCCCGTGGGTACGGGCGATCTCGAGTGCATGGGTGGTACCGAGGCTGCCGACCCGGAGTGTCTCGATGGGCAGCGCGAGATAGTCGGGCGGCGACGCAGGAGATGCGAAGTTGAGCACCGCGTCGACCGGTTCGGCGATCGAGAACGGTTCGGAGATGTCGTGCTCGAGGAAGCGGAAGCCCGGGTGCGCTGCGAAGGGCGCGATGTTGGCCCGATCGCCGGTGACGAGGTTGTCGACGCACACGACGGTGTCGTCGCGGTCGAGGAACGCCTTGCACAGGTGTGATCCGAGGAATCCGGCACCGCCGGTGATAACGACGCGTGCCATCAACGACGTCCGATGCCCGAGTAGGCGAACCCACGACGGTTCAACGCACCGCGATCGAGAATGTTTCGGGTGTCGACGACCGTGCGGTGCTCCATACAACCGGCGAGCTTGTCGAGATCGAGCCACTTGAACTCGTCCCACTCGGTAAGCACTACCGCGACCGCTGCACCCTCGCACGCCGAGTAGGCGTCCTTCACGACCTCGACGCCCTCAATGGGCGACGAGCTGACCGCAGGGTCATAGGCGCGAACGATGGCGCCCCGCTCGACGAGCCGTTGGATGATCTCGAGTGCGGGGGACTCGCGGATATCGTCGGTGCCCGCCTTGAAGGTGATCCCGAGCGCACCGATGCGCACACCCTCGAGCGACCCGCCCGCTGCGTCGACAACCTTTTGCACGACGCGTGCGAACTGCTCGTCGTTGACGGCGATCACGCCGCGCAACAAGGCGAAGTCATAGCCCGCATCCTCGGCGATGCGGATCATCGCGCGGGTGTCCTTGGGAAAGCAGGATCCGCCCCATCCGGGCCCGGGCTTCAAGAACTCGTGGCCGATGCGACGGTCGTAGCCGATACCGAGCATCACGTCGTTCACGTCGGCGTCGACGGCTTCGCACACGGCCGCCACGGCGTTCGCGAAAGAAAGCTTGGTCGCAAGGAAGGCATTCGACGCGTACTTGATCGTCTCGGCCGAGGGAGCGTCGGTGATCATGATGGGAGCACGCACGCCGAGATACAACGAAGCAACACGCGACGCGGCGGCTTGGTCGTCGGCGCCGATCACGACGCGATCGGGGTGCAAGAAGTCGGACACGGCCGAGCCCTCGCGGAGGAACTCGGGGTTCGACACGACGAAGACATCGCTACGACCCAGGGCCTGTTCGACGAGCCGGGTCGACCCGACCGGGACGGTCGACTTGTTCACGACGATTGCGCCGCGGTCGAGGTGTGGCGCGATCTCGCGGGCCGCGGCCTCGATGTAGCTGAGGTCGGCCGAGCCGTCGGGGCCTTGAGGTGTGGGGACGCAGAGGTAGATGAACTCGCGACCCTTCACTGCGTGCTCGGCCCCCAGCACGAACTGCAGGCGACCGGCCTCCAGGTTTTCCTTGACGATGGCCTCGAGACCCTCTTCGTGGATCGGGATGCGACCTTCCGACAAGGTCTGCACCTTGACCGGGTCGATGTCGGCACAGAGGACATCGTGTCCGAGATGCGCGAAGCACGCTCCGGTCGTCAGCCCGACGTATCCCGTCCCGATGATCGCGATGCGCTTGGCCATGAGTCCTCCGAAACCTGGGCAGTCCCCGTTCTTTCGGCAACCGGGAGCAGCGGCAAAGGAATTGTCGTGAGTTCTTCGCTGCCCCGTGCCGCTGTAGCGCTACTTACATGTCACACCTTCGGGTGGCTTGCCGTAGATCCCCGAGATCGTCGTGGGTGTCTGCCCGACCGTGGGTGCCACGGCCACCGTCGCGGTCACCGCCCCCGAGGCTGCGCCGCCGGCCCCCCGCAGGGTGGTCGCGGGCGCAGGCGCCTTGGCAGATGCCGCCGCCGCTGTGCCGCTTGCGCCGCTCAGACCGGGGAAGGTGCCCGCCATATCGGCTTCGGTCTTGGCCTGCAACAGCACGCCGGCATAGTCGCTGCCGAGGGTGAGGGTGAGCTTCTTGAGCCCGGTGACCTCTTGGTACACCGGGACGCCGATCAGGTAGCGACCGAGGAGCAATGCGCCGTTTCGCTGGTCGGAGGAGTACCGCAGAACCGTGCGGGGTTCGACGCCCGCGTTGCTCTGCTGAGCCATGCTCCGGATCTTGAACCCCCGCCCCGACAGGAGCGTATCGATCCTGAAGGTGTCGGTGGGCTTGACCCGCGAGTCGATGATCTCGACAGTGACCTGCGCCGGCTGCAAGGTGTTGCCGTTGCCGCGGTAGACGTCGAGGATCGGCTGGGCGAGGTCGTCGTCCATGAGGATCACGCTCGCCTCGCCGATCATGCCGCCGTTGCCCGGCAGCGCGGTCCGTTGCAGGTTCTCCGGGTCGAAATTCGCGAATGCCTGCCCGAGGTCGAGCAGTTGCTGCACCGTGAACTCCGTGTCGAGCGTGACCGCGCCGCTTTCAGTGGCGGCGCCGAGGAGCCGCTTCAACACGGTGGGGTTACGCGCCCCCTTTTCGATCGCGCGACCGAGGGCCAGCACCAAGAAGTCGCGCTGGCGTTCGACGCGGCCGTAGTCGTTGGTGTTGTCGGGCGTCCACCGGCCGTTGATCTTCTGCTCGTAGTGGCGGCTGCGCACGTAATTGAGGGCCTGCTCGCCGCTGAGCACATGACAGCCTGCGGTGGCGTCGAAGAACGAGCCGAAGTCGCGTGCTTCGTAGGGGAAGTAGACCGGAACCCCACCGAGCTGATCGACCACCTTCCGGAAGCCGGAGAAGTTGACGATCATGAAGTCGTCGATCGGGATGTCGAGGAACTCCTTGACCACCTTCACCAAGCCACCGATGCCGCCGAACTGGACGGCGCCGTTGATCTTGCCCCGGATGCTCGGGACGTAGATGTCGCGGTTGATCGACATGACGTAGGCCTGGCCGGTGTCGGGTTCGACCCGCAGCACCATGATGGCGTCGGCCAGCAGGGCGTTGCCGCGACCGGCGAGCAGGTCGTCGCCCGAGTCGATGCCGTCGTTCTCGGTAGTGCCCACGAGCAGGATGTTGCGGGGTTCGCCCGGGTCGACGTTGGTGCGGTCCGTCAGCACGTCGGCGGGGACCCAAATACGCTGGATGGACGAGACGTCGTCGTAGACGGTCTCGACCGTCGAGGCGGTGTACAGCGACGCGCCGATGAGCCCGACGCATCCGAGGAGCACGAAACGCTGCGGCCACGTGCGCCGGTATCGCCCGCTCGGCCCGTCCTTCACGGGGCGGGAGACTACCAGCCGCGACGCGCCGAATCAGCGCGGCGCCGCATCGATCCGTGGCACGAATGTGCGCGTCACATGCCGTCGCGGCGGCCAGAATGCCCGCGTGACCCGAGCCCGTGAATCCGCGCTGTGCGTCGTCGGCGACCGCATGGGCACCGGACTGCTCGACGTCACCGAGGATCTCTCGGCGCTCGACTCCTCGGGGTTCTGGGCCGTCGTGGTGCCCTATGAAGGCGCGCCCGTGTGTGCCCGCTTCGAGCGCGTGCGCCCTGCGACGCCGTGGCCGGGGGCACCGTGGTACGGCCCGACGCGCGACGAATGGTCGTCGAGTCTCGACCAGGTGCAGTTCTGCCGCGGTGTCGAGACCATCCGTGCGGCCATTGCAGCGGGCGACGTCTACCAGGTGAACCTGACGCGCCGCTTGTCGGCACCGCTGCCCCATCACCCCCCCGACGGCGCGAGCACCGACATCGCGGCGCTCGGCGCGGCGCTCGCCCAGGGGAACCCGGCGCCGTACGCCGCAGTCGTGCGGCTCCCGGCACACGGGGTGCATGTTGCGTCGGCCTCGCCCGAGCTCTTCGTGCGTCGCGAAGGCCGCCGGGTCTGGTCCTCGCCGATCAAAGGCACCGCGACGGTGGCGTCCAAGCTGACGCCGAAGGATCAAGCCGAGAACGTGATGATCGTCGACCTCGTGCGCAACGATCTCGGTCGGGTGTGCGAGTGGGGCTCGGTCGAGGTGCCGGCGCTGCTCCGCGTCGAAGCCCACCCTGGGCTGGTGCACCTCGTATCGACCGTGCAGGGCCGGTTGCGCGATGGCGTCGGCTGGCCCGAGGTGATCGCCGCGACATTTCCGCCCGGATCCGTCACCGGCGCGCCGAAGATCGCGGCGTGCTCCATGATCGATGCGCTCGAAGCCACTCCCCGCGGCGTCTACTGCGGCGCAGTCGGCTGGGTCGATGCCGATCAGCAGATCGGCGCGTTGAACGTGGCGATACGCACGTTCTTCATCGAGCACGGGAGACTGCACTTCGGCACGGGCGGCGGCATCACCTACGACTCCGACCCTCGACGCGAGTGGGAGGAGACCGAGCTCAAGGCGCGGCGCCTGCTCGCGGTTGCGTCGCGCGACACCACGGTCGAGCCCTACCCGTCTGGAAGAAGGACGTCACGATGAGCATCACGGTGTGGGTGAACGGTCGCCTGGTCGACGAGCACGAGCCGGCAATCATGGCCACCGACCACGGCCTCACGGTCGGCGACGGGGTGTTCGAGTCCATGAAGATCGTTCGAGGCGCGCCGTTCGCCCTCGACCGCCACCTCGTCAGGTTGCGCCTGTCGGCCGAGGGCATCTCACTCAAGCTCCCCGACGACGCGTGGCTGCGCGCCGGCATTCAGGACGCGATCGAGGCGGCGGGGCCCTCCGCCGGACGCTTGCGGGTCACGGTCACCTCGGGGCCCGGCCCACTCGGCTCCGGGCGGGGCACTACCGGCCCCACGACGCTCATCCACGTCGGCCCCACCACCGTGTGGTCGACATTCGCACGCGTGATCACGATGGACTGGCCGCGCAACGAACGGACACCGCTCGCCGGCGTGAAGATCATCTCGTACGCCGAGAACGCGCTGGCACTCGCCCGGGCGCGTGAGCGGCATGCCGACGAGGCGTTGTTCGCAAACACCCAGGGGAACCTGTGCGAAGGCTCGGGCAGCAACGTGTTCGTGGCGATCGACGGTGTGCTCTACACACCGCCACTCAGCGCCGGCTGCCTCGCCGGGGTCACTCGCGAGCTGGTGTGCGACGTGGTCGACGTGGTCGAGGCCGACCTGCCCTTCGACGTGCTCGGCCGGTGCGACGAGCTCTTTCTCACGTCGTCGACCCGTGACGTGCACCCCGTGTCGCACATCGACGATCGTCCGTTGGGCATCTGCCCCGGCCCACTCACCGCCCGGGCCGCCGAACGGTTCGCCGCCCTCCACGCCTGATTTCACTCAACGGGTGCCCACTCCACCGCTCATTCGTTTCTTCGGACATCTGACGACGCAGGCGGTAGTGAGGCGTCCATAGAACGAGTGCCCGAGCGCGCGTGGACGACGTCGCCGACCGCGAATCGGCGGGTCACGAACGCCGGCGCACCCGGCAATGTGGCGTCGGTGCCGATCTCGACCACGAGCAATCCGTCATCGTCCACGCCGGTGGCGACGCCGTCGACCGCCTCGCCGTTCGGGAGATCGATGCGGATCGGGCGTCCGATCGTGCTGCAGCAGGATCGATAGCGCTCGAGCAGATCCGGCGCCGCATCGTCGTAGTGGTCGAGCACCAGGTTGAGGAAGGCCGCTGGCGTGACCCGTGCCCCGTGTGCGGCCAGCGAAGTCGCTCCGGGCAACTCGCCGGCGCCCGGCCAACCGACGTTGCAGCCGAGGCCGATGACGACCGCTCCGCAGCCGTCGGTCTCGGCCAGGACACCGGCCA
>WLNW01000172.1 GCA_009699605.1 Actinomycetota bacterium
ATCGCCATCGGTGATCTGCTCGATGATCCGTCGGTGCGAGACGAGGCGGCTGCCACCGTTGCTGCGGTCGAGGCACTCGGTCGGCGCGCGGTGTTGTCTCGGTGCGACGTCCGCCACGAGGCCGATACCGATGCCCTCGTGGCCACCGCGCTCGAGACGTTCGGCCATCTCGATATCGTCTGCGCCAACGCAGGGGTGTGCGTGCTTCAACCCTTCGCCGAGCTCAGCGTCGCCGAGTGGCAGCGAACGCTCGACATCAACACCACCGGCGTGTTCCTTACGTGTCGGTCGGCCATGCCCGCCTTGGTGACACAGGGCAAGGGCAGCATCGTGGCCACGTCGTCGGTCGCAGGGCTCAAGGGTGGGCTCAACCTCGCGCACTACAGCGCGAGCAAGTTCGCGGTCATCGGGTTCATCCAGTCGTTGGCCCTCGAGCTCGGTCCGGCGGGCGTTCGAGCCAACTGCGTACTTCCGGGCACCGTGCTCACCGACATCTCAGGGAACCACCTGAGCAGCCTCGGTGTCCCAGTTGACCAGCACGAGGTCGCGTTGACCGCCGCCACGGCTGCGCGGATGCCGCTCGGGCGCATCCAGACGCCGGCCGACATTGGCCAAGCGGTCGTCTACCTGTGCCAAGCCGAGAACGTGACGGGTACGTCAATCAACGTGTCGGGTGGGAGTGTGCTGTGAGCGCCGTCGACGAGTCGGTGATCGAGCGTGTGATCACCAAGTTGCTGTTGCGGTACGCACATGCGGTGGACCGGCGCGACTACGACGCCGTCGCGCGCTGCTACTGGCCCGATGCCATCGACGAGCACGCGACCTTCCGCGGCAACGCGGTCGACTACGTGGCATGGCTGCGCGACGTGCTGCCGGCAGTCGCTGTATCGACGCATCAGTTCACGAACATCCTCATCGACGTGCACTCGCCGACCGATGCGTCCAGCGAGACGTATTGCCTGAACGTGAGCGTGTTTTGCGGCACGGAGGGTGAACCCGACCGGCTCAGCACGGCCCACCTGAGGTACCTCGACCGCTTCGAGTGCCGCAACGGCGACTGGCGCATCAGCGACCGACGCGTCGTCACCGACTGGTCCCGATCGGAGACCCCGCCCCCGATGGTTCGCTGAGTAGCGCCGCCCTACATCGTGAGCCTCCCGTTTGACAGCACTGAAGCTTCGGGTCTCGCGGAGGTACGCGATCTCACGTGGTGGTTGCAACATCGGGTCGAGTGAGGTGGTTGAGTCGACTCCGTTGGGCGACCGCGATGGCAAAGAAGTGGCGGGGTGGGCTTCTGGGAGTCGTCGGGCTGGGTCGAGCCGAAGGCCGCTCGCGGCAGGGCGCTACACGGTGCGGTGTCTCCCGGGCGGAGGGGCTCGATAGGCACTGGCATGGGCCAAGAGTGGATCGGGGAACGGGCAAGTTCGCCCGCCGCCGTATCCTTGAGAGCCCTATGGCCTTGTCGACCGCCCCTCCTGCCGCGCCAGCGCCCCCGCGCGTGTTGTCGGTCACTGATGGTTCGGCCGCAGCGCGGGCGGGAATCGTGCCGGGCGACGAGATCTTGGCGATAGACGGCGCGGTGCCCCGCGATGTCCTCGAGTACCAACGGCTCGTCGACGAAGCCGACGTCGTCGTCTCGTTGCGGCGTGGTGGCATCGAGATCGACCTCGAGGTGCCCAAGCGCGAAGGGGAGCTGTTCGGCGTCGAGGTGCACGCGGCGTTGTTCGATCAGGTGCGCACCTGCGACAACCACTGCGAGTTCTGCTTCATCTACCAACTTCCGCCCGGCATGCGCAAGAGCCTCTACCTCAAGGACGACGATTACCGCCTGTCGTTCCTCTATGGAAACTTCACCACGCTCACGCGCTTCACCGAGGCCGACCTCGAGCGCGTGATCACCGAGGGGCTCTCGCCGCTGCACGTCAGCATCCACTCGGCCGACCACGCGGCCCGAAACGACCTGCTGCGCAATCGACGTGGCGGACCCAGCTTGCGTTGGTTGCGCGCCCTGCTCGATCACCACATCGAGGTGCACGGCCAGATCGTGGTGTGCCCTGGGCTGAACGACGCCGACGAACTCGATCACACGCTCGCCGAGCTGCTCGATCAGTACGCCGAGCTGGCCACGGTGTGCGTGGTGCCGCTCGGCATCAGCAAGTACAACAAAGAACCGCGTATGCGCGAGCACACATCGGCCGAAGCGGCGCAGGTGGTCGACATCGTCGCGTTCTGGCAAGACGCGTTCCTCGCCCACACCGGACGACGGGTCGTGCACGCGGCCGACGAGTACTACCTCCTCGCGGGGCGTCCGTTCCCGAGCCCCGAGGTGTACGAGGGGTTCGCGATGCACGAGGACGGCGTCGGCATGGCGCAGACGTTCGCGCTCGAGTTCCGAGGCGACACCCATGGCACGACCGGCACGCGCGCCGGCTTCTTCGATTGGGTCGACGGTGCGCCGGCCGAGGGCTACCGCTCGCCGCGCCAACCCGCCGCACCTGCCGGTTCGGTGGTGTTGCGCCCGCGCCGTAACGCACCGGTTGCCATCCTCACCGGGCCTCTCGGCGCTGCGGTACTCGAACCGCTCGTCGCCTCGCTTGGTCGCACCGATGTGCGGGTGCTCACCGTCGCCAATGAGTTCTTCGGCGGCAACACTGGTGTCACCGGTTTGATGGTGGGCGCCGATGTCGCCCGTGTCCTCGCGGCCGAGCCTCACGGTCACCGCTATCTCCTGCCCGACGTGTGCCTCACACACGGCGTCTTCCTCGACGGCATCGCCCCGGCCGATCTGCCACGCGTTGTCGAAGTCCTCCCCACCGATGGGCATGCGCTGCGCGCTGCTCTGAAGGAATGCCCATGAGCCCGTTGCCCATCGTCGCGATCGTCGGTCGCCCCAACGTGGGGAAGTCCACGCTCGTCAATCGGCTCGTCGGCCGCCGCGTCACCATCGTCGAAGAACGCCCCGGCGTCACCCGCGACCGCAAAGAGGTCGAGTGCAACTGGCTCGGCCGCGACTTCATCGTGGTCGACACCGGTGGTTGGATGCCGAAGGGCGACGAGCTCGACAACAAGGTGAGCGCCCAGAGCGAGCGCGCCATCAACGAAGCCGACGTGATCTGCTTCGTGGTCGACGGCGCGGTCGGCATCACCGAGGACGACGCGCGTGTCGCGCAGATGCTGCGCGGGCTCGGGCGCCCGGTGCTGCTCGCCGTCAACAAGATCGACGATTCCCGCCACGAGGTCAACATCTGGGACTTCGTCTCGCTTGGCCTCGGTGATCCGCATCCGGTCAGCGCGCTGCACGGCCGTAGCACCGGTGATCTGCTCGACGCGATGGTCGCGTTCTTCCCAGCCGACCCCGACGCGCCCGTCTCCGGCGCCGACGTCGTCGTCAACCCGGAAGACGTCGGCCCTCGGGTGTTCTCCGTGGCCATCGTCGGGCGCCCGAACGTGGGCAAGTCCACGTTGTTCAACCGACTGATCGGCGATGACCGCAGCGTGGTGCACGACCTCCCCGGCACCACACGCGACACCATCGACACCATCGTCGACACGCCCACCGGGCCGGTGCGCTTCATCGACACGGCGGGCATGCGCCGCAAGTCGAAGATCGACGACGGCACCGAGTTCTATTCGATGGTGCGGGCGTTGCAGGCGGTCGACGGCGCCGACGTTGCGCTGCTCGTCATCGACGCCACGGTCGGTGTTTCGGCGCAGGATCAACGCCTCGCCGAGCGGGTCGACGCGGCGGGTTGTCCGGTGGTGGTCCTGTTGAACAAGTGGGAGACCATCGCCGATGCCGAAGAGCGGGCCAAGATCAGCTCCGACATCGAGCGCAAGCTGCACTTCATCGGCGATTCGCCGGTGCTGAAGATCAGCGCGCTCACCGGCAAGGGCGTGCACAAGCTGCTTCCCGCCCTGGCCGAGTCCATCGTCGACTACCAAAAGCGCGTACCCACGCGAAAGGTCAACGACGTGATCATGCGCGCCCAGTCGGCGACGCCGGCGCCGCACGGTGGACGCATCATGTACGCGACCCAGGGTGCGACCGATCCGCCCACCTTCACGCTGTTCGCGAACAAGGACATCTCGCCCGCGTATCTGCGCTACCTCGAGCGCATGTTGCGCGAGGAATTCAAGTTCGGATCGACGCCGATCAAGATGCGCGTGCGTCGCCGCGACGCCTGATCTTTGCGACCCGAGATCCCGAGCTGAGCCGTCATGCCGTGGTGCGAGCCGTGCGGGCGCTTCTACAACCCCAATACGCTGCGATCCGACGGCACCTGCGCGAACAATCACCCGGTAGCCGACGCGAAGGGTGCGTCGACCAAGGTGCCGTGGCACTTCTGGATGCTGCTCATCGCGCTCGGCATCTATCTCGGCTGGCGAGTGATCCAAGGCGTGGTGTGGCTCGCAGGCTGAGCCCGCGAGCCACACCAGCTTCTTGAACGATCAGAGGATGAAAAGCATCTCCTGGTAGGTCGGCAGCGGCCACAGGTCGTCGGCCACCTCGGTTTCGAGGGTGTCGGCGGCGGTGCGCACGGCAAGCATGGCCGGCAGGAGTTCGTTGCAGGCGTGCACGGCCTCGGCCATGGCGTCCTCGGCTCCATCGTGAGCCAGTGCATGCGACAGCGTCGCGATGCCTTCCTTCAGCGCGGTGAGGCACGTCGAGACGGTGTCGAGAACGCTGGTGTCGTAGGCGTAGCCGATGGACATGAGCGACGCCGCGTTGTTGGCGAGCTCACCCTGGTACCGCAGCGCGGCGGGCAGGATGACCGTCTTGGCGATCTCGAGCGTGGCCTTGGCCTCGACGTGGACGCTGAGCGAGTACTGCTCGAGGTTCACGTCGTAGCGGCTGCGCAGCTCGCGGTTGGAGAGCACGCCGTACTTGGCGAACAGCTCCTTGACCGACTCGGACTGCATCTCGGGGAGCGCGTCGATCGTGGTGCGCAGATTGGGCAGGCCACGTGCGGCGGCCTCGGTCTGCCACTCCTCGGAATAGCCGTTGCCGTTGAAGACGACCGCACCGTGGGTGGTGATGATCTCCTCGAGCACCTTCTGCACGGAGACGTTGAAGTCGGCGCCGGGCACAGCCATCGCCGCCTCGAGGGAGGTCGCGATGAAGTCGATCGAGTCGGCGAGGATCGTGTTGATGGCGATCATCGGGCCGGCGATCGACTGGCCGGAGCCCGGGGCCCGGAACTCGAAGCGGTTACCGGTGAATGCGAAGGGGCTCGTGCGGTTGCGGTCGCCCGGATCGGTGGGCAAGGCGGGCAGCGTGTCGACACCGATGATGAGGGTGCCCTTCTCCTTCGACGACGTGGCGCCCCCCTTGGCGATCTGATCGAAGACGTCGGTCAGTTGCTCGCCGAGGAAGATCGAGATGATCGCCGGTGGGGCCTCGTTGGCGCCGAGGCGATGATCGTTGGACGCCGATGCCACCGCGGAGCGGAGGAGGCCGCCGAACTTGTGCACGGCCCGGATGACTGCGGCACAGAACACCAGGAACTGGGCGTTGTCGTGCGGGTTGTCGCCCGGGTTCAAGAAGTTGCCTTGCATGCTGTTGCCGATGGAGAAGTTGACGTGCTTGCCCGAGCCGTTGATCCCGGCGAAGGGCTTCTCGTGCAGCAGGCACTCCATGCCGTACTTCTGGGCCACCTTCCGGAGGGTGACCATCAGCAGTTGCTGGTGATCGGCGGCCAGGTTGGCCTTTTCGAACACCGGTGCGATCTCGAACTGGCCGGGGGCGACCTCGTTGTGGCGGGTCTTCGCGGGGACGCCCAGCTTGAAGAGTTCGCGCTCGGCTTCGATCATGAACGCCAGGACGCGCTCAGGGATGGCGCCGAAGTAGTGATCGTCGAACTCCTGGCCCTTCGGCGGACGAGCGCCGAACAGCGTGCGGCCCGAGGCGAGCAGGTCGGGGCGGGAGAAGAAGAAGTGCTGGTCGATCAGGAAGTACTCCTGCTCGGCCCCGGCATACGACACGACGGTGTCGGTATGGGTATGGCCGAAGAGCGCGAGGATGCGCTGGGCCTCGATGTTGAGGGCCTGCTGCGAGCGCAGCAACGGGGTCTTGAGGTCGAGCGCCTCGCCGGTCCAGGAGATGAACACAGTGGGGATGCACAGTGTGTTCCCGTTGGGGTTCTCGAGGATGTACGCCGGGCTCGTGACGTCCCAACCGGTGTAGCCGCGTGCTTCGAACGTGCCGCGCAGGCCACCGTTGGGGAAGCTCGAGGCGTCCGGCTCGCCCTGGATGAGGGTCTTGCCCGCGAACTCGGCGATGGCCGCTCCGCTGCCATCGGGCTCGAGGAAGCTGTCGTGCTTCTCGGCGGTGAGCCCGGTGAGCGGGTAGAAGACGTGCGCGTAGTGGCTGGCGCCTTTCTCGATGGCCCAATCCTTCATGGCGGACGCCACGGCGTCGGCGACGGTCGGGTCGAGTGGCTCGCCGAGCTCGATCGTTCCCATGACGGCGCGATACACCGCTTTCGGCAGGCGAGCCTGCATGACCGACTTGCTGAACACGTTGTACCCGAACAACTTGCCGGGTGCTTCCAGCGGCCCGTCGCTCGCCGGTGGCCGGTACGACGTGACGGCGTTGACCGCATTCTGGCGTGCTGAACTTCCACTCATTGGTGACTCCTCGAGGCTCCATTGCGCGACTCGCGCAACCTACGAGCGGTAGATCACGGGAGTGTTTCCAAACGGTGACGGCTCAGTGCGGATCAAGCGGCCCGCGGGCTGGGGGATCGGCTACCGAAGCGGGTACAGTACTCGCCCGTCACGGGCTGTGGCGCAGCTTGGTTAGCGCGCTTGACTGGGGGTCAAGAGGTCGGGGGTTCGAGTCCCCCCAGCCCGACAACATAAGTCCTGGTCAGAGCC
>WLNW01000173.1 GCA_009699605.1 Actinomycetota bacterium
AACATCAGTGCCCCTGCGGTCGAGGAGGAAATCCTCGCGCATCCCCGCATCGCCATGGCCGCCGTCGTCGCCATGCCCGATCCGGTCGTCGGCGAACGGGTCTGCGCCTACGTCGTCACAGACGACGGAGCGAACCTGTCGGTTGAGGAACTCGCATCGTTCTTGTCGGCAAAGGGCGTCTCCAAGACGATGTGGCCCGAGCGGGTGGTGGTCATCGCCGAGTTGCCGCGCGCGGCTGGCGCGAAGGTTGCCAAGGCGGAACTGCGAGCGGACATCGAACGCCGCATGCGCGAGACAGATTCGCAGTCATCCGCGGACGGCTGAGCGCGGCTCAGCTACGTCCGTAGTCGGCACGAGCGCCGTCGGGGCTGACGCGACCGTTGGCGATGTCGATGTCGATCGCCGACTCGTCACGATTCCCCGGCGGACCGAGCCCTCCCCCGCCGGACGTCTCGAGGACGAACCGATCTCCTGCCGCGAACGCGATGCCCGACGACTTGCTCGGGAGCCGCAGACTGGTGCCGTCGGGCAGTTGGCGGAAGTACCCACCGGCTCGGCCATCTCGGCCTCCCTGCACGCCGCATGGTGGCCGCTCGAGCCGATCGCAGCGCATGGTCAGCCGTGCATCGTCGAGGAGGAGGAACGTGGTGCGGGTTCCCAGGCCACCTCGCCACGTGCCCGCGCCACCGGAGTCGGCGATGAGCTCGACCCGCTCGACGACGAACGGGTACCGCGACTCCAACGGCTCGCTTTGTGGAATGGCGTTTCGTCCGCCACCGTGATGAACGCCGATCGCGTCGAGGCCGTCGTTGCCCCAGCGCGCGCCCATGCCACCCAGTTCGTAGGCCGCGTGGATCCACGCGCCGTTGCTACCTCTACCGTCGAGCGCGAACGGTTGCAGGATGCCTGACGCGGCGATCGCGTGGTGCGGGTCGGCCTGCGACATGGCCTGGAAGATGGCCTCGACTGCCGCGAACACGGCAAGGAAGCGGCCGCCGCCCGGGAACGGAGGGGTGACGTTGAGCAGGCTGCCCGAAGGGATCACGAAGTCGACGGGAGCGAAACACCCTTCGTTCATCGGGATGGTCGGATCGAGAAAGCAACGGAGCGCGAACAGCGCGCCCGACATCGTCTGCGAGAACCCGGCGTTGATCGACGCGGCGACCTGCGGGTCCGTTCCACTGAAGTCGACCGTGGCGCGACCACCGGCAATCGTGACCGCGACCGCGACCGTGTAGGTACGGTCGGGGTGTATGCCGTCGCCGTCGAGGCCGTACGTGGCGCGATAGATCCCATCGGGGAACGCGCGAAGGCCGATGCGCATCAGGCGTTCGGAATGGGCCAGATGCCCCTCGATCCCGTCGGCCAACCCCGCCTCGCCGTACTCGTCGATCAGTGACGCCATGCGGCGCGCCGCAACGTTCGCTCCTGCGATCAATGCACGAAGATCGCCGACCGTCGCGTCTGGCAGCCGACTGTTGGCCGCGATGATGGAGAGCAGTTGCTGATCGAGTCCATCGATGGTGCCGATCCGAATCGGCGGGAGCTGCAACCCTTCTTGGTAGATGTCGGTCGCGAGCGCGCTGACGCCTGCGGCCGCGGACCCTCCGAGATCGAGGATGTGGATGAGCGTCGCTGCGAACCACTGTGGGACGCCGGCGGCAAAGATCGGCTTGAAGACCAAGATGTCGTTGGCGTGGATCCCCCCGCGGTACACGTCGTTCATGCAGTAGACGTCGCCGTCGCGCATCGTGCTCAGCGGAAACGACTCGATCACCGCCGGGAGCGAACACCGAAG
Organism: Actinomycetota bacterium; assembly: GCA_009699605.1. Classification (GTDB taxonomy): domain Bacteria; phylum Actinomycetota; class Acidimicrobiia; order Acidimicrobiales; family WLNW01; genus WLNW01. The sequence continues at coordinate 1,799 of WLNW01000173.1, forward strand.
GCTGGCCGAATGCAGGAGCGTGGTAGCCATCGACTGCGAGACGAGCCGGCCGCGTCGATCCAAGAGCGCGGCCGACGCATCCGACCCTTCGACGACGAACGCCGAATGGGCGGCGCGTACCACGACAATGCTCGCCTCCTCGGCCGCCGCCACAAGGGCGCTGCGTAGCACCTCACCGGTCAGGGCATCGGCGTTCTGAGCATCGCCGGTCATGTGTGCCTGTCCGCGGGTCGCAGCAACAAGGAGCGGCTCGGATGCACGGTGGCAGTCCAGCCGGGCGGCACGACGGTCGTCGAATCGGCGGCCTCGATGATGAACGGGCCATCGACGACGCGACCGATCTCGAGATCGCCGCGCCGAGCAACCTTGGTCGGCGTAAGGCCACCTCGTTCGGGGAACCATGCCGCACGCTCGAGAGCCACGGGGCTATCGACGCCCTCGGGCGCATCGTCGCGGATCGGCGCCCCGACCGAGCGACGAACCTGCGATCGAAAGCTCACCAACTCGATCGCACCGCGCACATCGAGACCGAAGACGCGGCGGTAGTCGCTCAGGAAGGTCTGTTCGAGAGCCTGGAGTGCTCGTGCGTCGAAAGATCCGCTCGGTACGGCGACCTCGAGCTCGTGGGCCTGGCCGACAAATCTCATAGCCACGGTTCGTTCGACGATCATCGTTCGCGGATCCGACTCGAGATCTTCGGCTGCCGCGGCGGTCAGATCGTCGAACAACTTCTGGAGATGGCGCGGGTCGGCATCGGCGAGCGGAACCAGCGCGCTGCGCGACCGCTCGGTGAGGAGGTCGGTGCGAACCAGGCCGACCGCCGAACCGACACCTGCGTGCGGGGGCACGATCACCTCGCGCATCTCGAATCGCGCGGCGATCCGACAGGCGTGAATTGCGGCCGCACCCCCGGTGGCGACCAGCGTGAACCGTCGTGGGTCGATGCCACGTTGCACCGTCACCACGTGGATCGCCGCGGCCATGTCCGCATTGGCGATGTCGTGGATCGCGTATGCGGCGTCGTGCAGCGAGACCCTCAATGGCCGTGCGACGGTCAGCGTCACGGCGTCGATGGCCGCCTGCACATCGAGTCGCATGGTGCCGCCGGCCATCGAGTCACTCGACATGTAGCCAAGGATCAGATTCGCATCGGTGACGGTCGGTGCGACGCCTCCGGCGCCATAGCACGCCGGGCCCGGTGAGGCACCCGCTGAGCGCGGTCCCACGCGGACCGCGCCTGCAGGATCCAACCATGCGATGGAGCCGCCACCCGATCCGACCTCGGCCAAGTCGATGGCCGGAATCTTGACGGGCGTTCCGCTACCCGCGCGACGACCGCCGAAGCTTCCCTTGCCCCCGACGATGAAGTCGTGCGTGATGTCTGGTCGGCCCCCGCGAACCAACGCGGCCTTGGCGGTGGTCCCGCCCATGTCGAACGCGACGATCTGGTCGGCCCCACAATCGCCCCCGAAACGAGCCGCGGCGATCACGCCCGCCGCGGGTCCGGATTCGATTGTGTGCACCGGGAAGCTCGCGGCGAGCGCGGCTGGCATGACCCCTCCTGCGGACTCCATGACGAAAATCGGTGCGTGCACGCCGGTCTGTGCGAGCGACTCGGCGAGCGACCGTAGGTAGTCGCTCATGACCGGCCCGACGTACGCAGACATGACCGTCGTCGTCAGCCGCTCGAACTCTCGCATCTCGGGCAACACCGATGCCGAGGTGACGATCGAAACGCGAGGGCCCAGCCGCGACCTGCAGATCTCGGCCATCGCCAGCTCGTGGCGGTCATCGACATAGCTGTTGAGAAAACAGATCGCGACGCCGGCGACGCCGAGTGCCGCAATGGCGTCGGCGACCTCGGCCGCCTGTATCGCGTCGAACGCGACGAGAACGTCGCCATTGGCCTGCATGCGTCCACGGACTTCGAAAGTGTGGCTGAGCGGCACGATCGGCTCGGGCTGCGAGCCCCAGAGGTCGTAGCGCTCCTCTTCGACCCGTCCATGTCGGCCGAGCGCGAGCAGCGACCGGTAGCCGTCCGTGGTGATGAGCGCGATTGCCGCGCCACGGCGCTCGAGGATGACGTTCGTGGCAAGGGTGGTCCCGTGCACCACGCGTTCGACAGATCCAGGGTGAACGTTGCCCGCCGCGAGTACGCGACGAACGCACTCCATGAAGCCCTGCGCCGGGTCGGCCGGAGTCGTAAGCACCTTCGCGGTGAACAGTCCGGACGAGGTCGAAAGAACTGCGTCGGTGAACGTGCCGCCGATGTCGACCGCCACGACTGTCTGATTCTGCGCTGCCACGTGCACAACCATCTCACATCCGCCCGGTCGCGACCGCCGGTCAGTACCGGAGAACGGCGGCGATGACGGCGGTGCCATCGTGCCGCAGGACTGCTTCGATCGTTTCGTCGACGATGTCGTCGATCACGTCGGGGGCCTCACGATCGCCTCGGCATCATCATCCCCGACCACAAAGCCCGATCGCCACGTCGCAACACACGCAATCGCGCAGCCCCGAAAACCACACACGTTTCCGCCGAAGCCATCGCCGTCCCGTAGCGTCGAAGGTGCCTTCGTTCACACCATGTCGCTCGATCAACTCAGGCGCACGGGTTTGGTCACCGAGTTCGTTCCGCCGAAACAGAACTGGCTGCGGCCGGCCGACGCGCCCACCACGAAGAACTCGAAGCAATCCGCCGAGGGGTTCACGGTCACCATGGTCTCGGGTGCGTCGAGCAGGTAGAGCAACTCCGGGTGCGCGGTGCGGAAGCCGTCGTACTCCTGGTTCAGCATGATCTGGCGGAACTGGAGCACGGTCTTTTCGTGGATGGCCTGGCGGATGTCGTCGGGCCTCCAGCCGGCGTTCGCGAAGACGTTCGCGTGATCAGGCGCCATCAACAACATGTTCGAGAACGTCCCGTGGAACGGGTAGCCCGCTTCGAGCGGCGCGTTGGTCTTGATGAGCCATGCACCCGCGGCCGGCGTGCCGCACGCCTGCGACGTGAGCGTGGCCCACGTCTCGATCATCAACTCCGGGTCGGAGTTCTTGAAGTCGAAGAACTCGGTCATGCCATACGGGACGTTCACGGTGACGGTGGTTTCGTCGAGCCCGAAGCCCTGCTGCACGCGGTACGGATCCCACGGGGTCTTCGCTTCGTTCTCGGCCACGCAGCACGAGAACTTCATCGGTGTGCCGATGGTGTCCATGTCGCTGATGCCCGGGTACGACAGACCCACGTTCATCATGATGAGGCGCAGCGCCCGACCGATCGACACGTTCACCTGCGAGATGGAACCGGGGCCCAGTGCACAGATGCCGCGGTTCATGCCGATCTCGTCGGCGAAGGGGCCGCTCACCATGACCAGGGGTGCTTGCGGGCCGGTCGACATGGCCCAGGTGCGCAGGCCGATCGACGGCTCGAGCACGCAGTCCATCATCGCCATGATTACCGGCATGGTCTCGGGCTTGCAGCCGGCCATGACCGCGTTCGCGGCGATCTTGCGCACGGTACCGATGCCGAAGCCCGGCGCGAACAGGCCGACCACCTCGCTGCCGTCGCGGCCTGACGCCTTGATCATCGCGTCGACCTTCGCGTGCGTGGGCGGGATCAGCGGCAGGCCGTCGCTCCACCCGTTGTGCACGAAGCGGCGCTGCATGTCGTCGAACGCGTCGAGCAGATCGGTGCCGGTGTAAACGAGCTCGGGGGCCGATTCGAGCACCATTTTTCCGAACTGCGGCAGCTCCTTGAAGATGTCGCGCGACTTGGTGAGAAAGTCGACGAGCTCGTCCATGGTGTCGTCGACCATGACGGCGATCTGAGCCGCGGTCTTGTTCGAGAAGCACTCGGGCACGATGAGCGGGCACGCTTCAGGCACCCCGAAGGTCTTGAGGCTGAAGCGGGCATCCTCGTCGAAGATGGCCGCGGTGTATCCAATGGCCGGGATGCCGCGGCGTTCGAGCTCGCACAGGTCGCGCATCAGCCACGAGGTGCAGCTACCGCAATCGGCGCTCGTACACACTGCGACGTCGACCTCGGCCTCGAGCATGTCGAGCTGAGCTTCGCTGAGGTAGCGGTTGGTGCCGCCCAGCTCGCCGGTGAGCTCGATGAACGTGACGCCGTCGAACCGTTTCGCCAGGTTCTCCTTGGCGCGGGCCAGGGCGTCGAGGCCGTTCTGCTTGCCGTTCCAGTAGAGGGCGATGGTCGCGCCCTCGAGCTGCAGCGGGCGCGGGGCCGGTGGGTACCGCTCGGCATCTGCGCCATCGGCCTGTGGCTCCGCCACGGGGTTCACAATGGTCAGCGTGGCTTCGTCCATGATTCCCCCGGGGTGGTGCTTACGTGCTTCGGTGTTCGGCGCGTTCAGCGCACGAGCTCGACAACGACTTTGAGCGTCGCGTCGCGGCGGGCCAGCGTCTCGGCCATGAGCTGTTCGAGCTCGAGGTGCGGCATGATGCACATGTCGCCCTCGCAGGCTTCGTCGAGGCCCGGCTTGTAGGCGACGCGGATGGTGCTGCCGTCGACGCCCAGCAGCGAGACCGCGCCGCCGTCGCGCTTGACCATGCGGTCGAACTGGCTCACCAAGGTTGCTGCGATGTCCATATCGCCCATGATGATGCCAGGGATGGTCTCCGATGTCAGCCAGGTGCGCGACTACAGGGTGCAGAAGGTCGAGGCGCTGCTGGTGGTGCTGGCCGAGTTCCAGACGACTGTCACGCGCAACCGTGCTCCCCTAACGTCGCGCGGATGTCGTCTGCGCTTCCTTCGATCGACCCGCTCCCACCGGTTGCCCAGACCTCGTTGCCGTGGGATCACGAGCTGGCAGATCCGGTGGCCGAGCTGGCCGCGGCCCGCGCGACCTACGGCGACACGTTCGTGGTCGAAGGCGACGGCAAGCGCACGCTGTTCCTCTTCTCCCCCGAGGGCGTCAAGAGCTTCTACGAGCTCCCCGAGGAAGAGGCCAGCAAGGGTGTGGCCGACTGGATGATGCTCCTCCGCAAGCTCCCCGACGAGCTGTTCGACGGCCGCCGCACGATCATGCACGAGCTATTCGGCCGCGACGACGTGCGCACATA
>WLNW01000174.1 GCA_009699605.1 Actinomycetota bacterium
GCTCCGAGTGCTTCGATGATCCCGACACCTTCATGGCCGAAGGTGATCGGCCGACCGGCGTCGGGCAGGTCGCCGTCGAGGCGATGCGCGTCGGTGCCGCACACGCCGGCGATGATCGTCCGCACGAGCACCGCGCCGGGTACGGGGTCGGCGACCTCGCCCTCCCAGCACTCGAGGGGGCGGCCCGCGCCCACGAACACCATGCGGCGACCGTTTCTGATGGTGCTGCTCACGATGTGCTCTCCCCGTCGGCCCCGATGAGATCGATCATGGCGCCGCTGGCGGACATCTGCACGACGCGTGTGCTCCAGTTGCGCCGCCGACGCGCGCCGAAAGAAATGGTCAGGCCGTCATCGCCGGCAAGGTCGTGGTGTCCGCCGTCCCGATAGGAGTCGTGGCGCGCTTCGGCGCCGCCACTGCCCGATCCGCAACCGGTCCGTGTACGGTGCAATGCCGACCTCGGGCCACATGGGCCACGGCGGTCATCGGGATGTAGCGCAGCTTGGTTAGCGCACCTGCTTTGGGAGCAGGGGGTCGAGAGTTCGAATCTCTCCATCCCGACCAGTGTTTGCAAGGGTTTCAGTGGTGTGCGCCGATTGCGATGCGGCAGGGGGAGCCAAACAGGGAGCCAAACCTTTCACGGGCGGCTACCCGTAGCCGAGCCACTTCCAGCCCTGCGCTGTAGGCGGCCCGTAGGGGTTTCCGGTAGTGCCGCATCAACATATTGGTGTCGGTGTGGCCGAGCAGGTCTGCGAGTTGTTCGATCGGCACACCGGCGTCCGAGGCGATGCTGGCTGAATCGCCCCAGGTTCAGTGGAGGCTCTCGTGTGCCCTGGGTTTCGCGCGGTCAACTTGCTTGATCGCGGGCGTCGGCATCGTGGCGGAGCTCGTATTCGATCGGGCTGAGCATCCCGACGACCAGTACAGCGACCAGCGGGCTATTCGTCAGGCAAACAAAGACGGTGAACGCCGCGTACGCGGCCAGCCACGACCACCTCGGGAAGCTTCATAGCGACCAAAGTCCTGGTCGAGTACAACTGGTCTCCCGGCTGGAAGCGGCGGCAGCGGCTAAGGAGGCGACATGGTGATCGAGAAGATCGGCCAGTGGATCGGCTTGGCGTGGCGTAGGTTCCGTCGGTTGCCGACCTGGGCTCAGGTTTTGTCGTGGGTCGGGCTCATTCTCGTCCTCGCTAGTATCAGTTCGGTCGGGGGCGGTGACTCTAAGAGTTCCGAGAAGACGGTCGCTGCTCCCATCGCGACGACCTCGACGACCTCGACGACCTCGGTCGCCCCCACCACGACCTCGACGACCTCGGTCGCCCCCACCACGACCAAGCCGGTGGCGACCACGACTCTTGCTCCGACGACGACGCAGTCTGTGCCTGTGACAACGCAGGCCCCGGCAGAGCCGACGCTCACGGCATCGCAGCAGCAGGCCGTCCGTTCTGCGCAGTCGTACCTCAAGTCCTCGTCGTTCTCGCGCCAGGGGCTGATCGGCCAGCTCGTGTACGAGAAGTACACGTTGGCGGATGCGACGTTCGGTGTTGATGCACAGAACGCAGACTGGAACGCCCAAGCGGCCAAGACGGCTGCGGCGTACCTCAAGTCCTCGTCGTTCTCACGCCAGGGGCTGATCGACCAACTCGTGTACGAGAAGTACACGTTGGCTCAGGCCACGTTCGGTGTTGATGCACAGAACGCAGACTGGAACGCCCAAGCGGCCAAGACGGCTGCGGCGTACCTCAAGTCCTCGTCGTTCTCACGCCAGGGGCTGATCGACCAACTCGTGTACGAGAAGTACACGTTGGCTCAGGCCACGTTTGGTGTTGATGCCGTAGGGCTGTGAACGGGCGGGCGCCGGCCTCGCTTCGGCGGGGGCTACAGCGTCGCGCTCAACGCGAGGTAAAAGAGTAACCAGAAGACGATGCCAAGCCATCCGAGTATGACGCCTGCTAGAGCCATGCGACGCCCGTTGAGCGTGGGGTTGCCTTTGATCTCATGAAGGGCCACGTGCCCGAAGATGGTTGCCAGAAGCGGACCAGCGCAGGGGATGAACGGCCCGACGATCCCCAAAGTCATGGACGCGATCGCGAGACCGCTTGTTCTACGAACCGGCGCATGCTCAAACGGTGGCGGATTCACCGGGTAGGGTTGATGAGGCGCTTGCTGCGGGGAATATCACTTGCCGTCTGACGCCTGCCACCATCCGGGCCCCGTGTTGAAATCAGACATCGATTGTTCTCCTACGAGTTGACGTCGAGGCAGTCAGGCGGCGCCGGCGCTCGTTCGATGTCGTGTCGTTGCTGATTCTTCCTGCCCGAGAACCGGGCATCAGAGTCGCACAACGACTGGACCGCTACGACGGGCTCACCCCACATTGCCTAAAACAGCGTCTTCGACGGGCGGTCGGAACGAACCGACCAGTACACGTTGCGTGACGTGTAGCGCCATAGTGTTTGCCAACCCACTATGGCGCCCCATACCGGGACGCAGTACATCAAGATGTCACGCTTGCGCCGGCCGGTGGAGGAGAGTGCGAACATGTGCCAGATGACCCCGACCAAGACATAGGTCAGCAAACCCATGAGAAGCCAGATGCCGATGAATCGCAGGAAATGCCTGAAACCCGGATCGTCACGCACAGCGTCAGCGCTCGGCGGCGGCCCGGTATAGAGCGGCGGCGGCGGCAGTGGATCTGTGCCGGGCACGCCTCGGTTGCTGACGTGGTCAGTCATGATCTCATTCCTGCCTGGGGTCTGGTGCCCATTGCGCTGCGATCTCCGCTACGGGCCCAGCGGTAGTTGAGTCCTCGCAGCAAAGTGAGAACCAGGACAGCGCTCCGGATGACCTCAGATCGGTGCGGATTGCCCATATTCGGGTGCAGACAGTCTATATCGGCGCATGTCGATGTATCTGCGAGAGAGTCGCAAACGGGGTACCCGGGGTCGGGAAGGTTTCAGAAAACAAGTCGTGCTGGTGTTGCGATGCGGATGCGACGACCGGGCGTGGTGGTTTTCGTGGTGCTCGTGCCGCTCGGAACCAAACTAGGTTCGACGCCATGGGCCTTCCCCGCCGCATCGGTCTCAGCCTGGCGCTCGCCGGCATCGATCCTCGTGCCATCGTCACCGCGGTCATCGGGGCGCCCCGGTATCTAGCGCAGTTCGTGCGCTACAACCGGCTGGCGCGCACGTCGGGTGTTGCAACGGCGCGACTCTCGCACGCCGTTCCCGTTCTGACCGATGCATCAGCGCAGGCGGGCGCCGGACACAGCGAGTACTTCCTGGCCGATCTGCACGTCGCCCGGCTCGTCCATGCGCAGCACCCGGACCGCCACGTGGACGTGGGTTCGCGCATCGACGGGCTGATCGCCCACCTGCTCACCTTCGTCGAGGTCGAGGTCGTCGACATACGCCCACTGACCTCGGACATCCCGGGGCTCCGCTTCGTACAGGCCGACGCGGCGTCCACCGATGGGCTCGCCACCGAACCCGCGATGTCGGTGTCGAGCCTGCATGCGCTGGAGCACTTCGGACTCGGTCGCTACGGCGACAAGCTCGACCCCGAAGGCCATGTCAAGGGGCTCCGCTCGGTGGCGGCGCTCGTCGCACCCGGCGGCTGGTTGTACATCGGGGTCCCGATCGGCCGACCCGTCACCAACTTCAACGCGCATCGGGTCATCGCACCGGGAGTTGTCGTCGACGAGCTACGTCACGCCTTCGATCTCGTCGGTTTCACAGCGGTCGTCGACGGTCGGTTGGTCGACGACGCGTCGCCCGATGCGTATGCCGACGTCGAGTGGGTACTCGGCATCTATCAGTTGCGCCGCCGCCCCGCTGGCTCATCGCACACGCTTGCATGACGCTCGACCAGCGCGCCCCGTGCTCGATCGTGCCGTGTTCTTCGGCTGCTCGCTAGTTCGGTGGTGACGAGGCTCACGGCGTCACGGCTTTTTGTCGGCTGGCTCGAGGAGTTTCGGTAGAGCAGCTCGGCAGAGTGCGATACCGGTACGCGCCAACTCCCGGGCGGCGGCGGTGGGAGCCAAACAGGGAGCCAAACCCCTCCCGCACGACCCTACACAGCGACGCACAGCGATGCCCGCTTGCCCTACTGCTGCTTGGATTCCAGCGCATTCGCGTGCACGTCGCTGCACGCACTGAACTGGTTTGGGAGCAGGGGGTCGAGAGTTCGAATCTCTCCATCCCGACCACAAGACCTGGTCAGAGCACTACTCGGCTCCCGGGCATCGACCGCCGGCGCGAACGGCGGGGCGTACGTTCGTCAGGCCACGTTGTGTTGCATGGTCATCGGATCGCCCGCATCCGGTTGTTGCGGGCGTTGTGTTCGACTTCGGCGAGCCCGAGTGCTTCGAGCACGGGGGGCACGTAGTTCCCGAAGCGGCCTCGGAGTCCCTTCTTGAAGCCGTACCATCCGCCGGCCGGGTTTTGCCCAGACCGTCCCCACGCTTCGACGGTGCCCTCGTCTGCTTCCTTCTGTTCGTCCTTGTTCCCCAGCGGCATCCAATCGCCGTGCTCGACGAGCATCGCGTGCAGGTCCTCGATGCACGACAGGTGATAGCGGAGCTCGGTGGCTCCGACCTGCACCACCAACGCAGGCGGATCGGCGGTGGGGTCGCGGTACGCCTCGAACTCCGACGTGCCGGGCGGCGTGGACACGACCCACGGATCGTCGGGGGTTCCGGATCCTTCGCCATCAGCCATCGTCATGTCCTTCTCTTCGCTGGGATGCACATTTTTGCATCGAAGCCCGACGCTACGTATCGATACATGACATCTCTTGTCATGATTAGATCCGAATGTCAGACTTCGCGGCATGCGCGCCGGGCGACTCATCTCACTGATGTTGATCCTGCAGCGCACCGGACGGGCCACGGCGGCGCAGCTCGCCGATGAGCTCGAGGTCAGTCAGCGAACAATTCTGCGCGATATCGAAGAGCTCTCGGGTGCAGGGGTTCCCGTGTACGCAATGCGCGGACCGGGTGGCGGCTTCGCACTCCTCGACGGTTTCGAGCACGATCTGGCCGACCCGACGGGGTGGAAACCCACGACACGACGGCCCGGCACGGCCCGGCGGGTCAAGGTGCGGATCTCACCTCGCGGCTGCCAGCTCGCCGCAGTCCTTCGTGTCCTGCAACCGCTCCGCGCCACGCGCGCCCAACCACCCGACGACGACGGCTGGATTCATGCGACATGCCGAATCGTCAACCTCGACGCAACCGCCAACGACGTGCTCGCGCTCTCCCCCCACGTCGAGGTGCTCGAACCCCCCGCGCTGAGAAACCAGGTCGCCGAACGGCTGCGCCGCGCCGCCGCGCTCTACCGCATCAACGAGAAAGCGGGTTCGTCATGAAACTCGATGTTTTTCCAGCCGGGATCATCGCGGAATACACCGAGCTGAAGTTCTGGGATGACGAATCGATCGCGGAGCGCATTGCGCGACACGCGGCGCACAAGCCGCGCGACATCGCCTTCCTCGGTGACGACAACCTGTCGATCACGTGGCGCCAGTACGACGAGCTATCTGCGCGCCTCGCGGCGGCTCTCGCCCGCTCTGGGCTGCGTCGTGGTGACCCACTCGGAATTCTGCTGCCGGACGGTCCGACGGCGCACCTTGCGTACGTCGCCGCAGAACGCGCGGGCCTGGTCGCGATTGGGATCGGTCCTCGGTCGGGCGCTCGCGAGGCCGCGCATCTCCTGCACGAGACCGGAACCTCGACGCTGTTGACGCTCGAACAACACCGGGGGCTTCCCACCGCAGCCCTGGCCGAGCAGTACCGCGGTCTCGGGGCGCCGATCTCACACCACATCACCGTGCGACATTCGAACGACACGCTCACCGCGTGCCTCGACGGACGCGACCTCGCGATCCCCTCGCTTTCGGACGCACTCGCCGCGATCGACGGCCTGGCTCTCGGCCCGAACGAGCTCTTCTTCGTCAACTCCACGTCGGGCACCACCGGCTTGCCCAAATGCGTGATGCACACCCAGAACCGTTGGAAGTATTTCCACGGCAAGTGCGCGCAGTTCCGAGAGGACGACGTCTTCCTGGTCGTCGTCCCGTCGCCGTTCGGGTTCGGCCTTTGGATGGGTCACTTCTCCCCCACCTTGTTGGGGGCGAAGACGATTCTGATGCAGGAGTTCGACGTCGAGACCACCCTCGCGGCAATCGAACGTCATCACGTGACTGTGCTCGCAGCCGTCACCACGCAGGTCCTCATGCTGCTCGCCTCGCCGCTCCTCGCGAGTACCGATGTCTCGTCGCTGCGCATCGTTCAGAGCGGCGGCGAGAAGGTGCCGTTCGGCCCGGCAGCCGAGTTCGAACGCCGCACCGACTCCCGGATCCTCCAGTTCTACGGTTCGAACGAAGCCGGATGCGTGTGCGGCACCACCCTCGTCGACCCCATCGAAAAGCGACTCGGCACGGCCGGCCGTCTCTTTCCCGAGATGCGTGTACGGCTCTTCGACGACGACGAACTCGACGTCACTGCCGAGGGCGTCGGTCGTTGTGCCTGCAAGGGACCAGGCATCACGCCCGGGTACTACGGCAACGACGAAGCGAACGCGAAGTTGTTCCGGCCCGACGGCTGGATGTACCTGGGCGACATCGTCGAGGTCGACGACGACGACTACCTCCGCGTCGTCGGTCGTACGGCCGATTTCATCATCCGCGGTGGGCACAACATCAGTGCCCCTGCGGTCGAGGAGGAAATCCTCGCGCATCCCCGCATCGCCATGGCCGCCGTCGTCGCCATGCCCGA
>WLNW01000175.1 GCA_009699605.1 Actinomycetota bacterium
GCTGTGGATCGAGTTCCTCGAACTGTTCCCGATGCTGAGCGACATCTACGCGCAAGGCATCGCCGAAACGGCGATCTGGGACGGCACCGAAGCGTTTCGCAACGTTGACTTCAGCACCTTCACCTGAGGCGCGCTGCCCGCTGCTTCCCTGACGAAGCCCCTCGGTTCACGACACGCGCTGGCCGGCTTCGACGGCCGAGGCGTGGTCGATGCCCGTAGGCGATTCGGCCAGATACACGATTGCTCATGCTCGCGTGACCTGAAGGACCATTGCCTCCACGCGGTAGCGTCACAGCCGTTCAGACTCTGCGAACCCGGCCGACGATTCCTGGGTGCCGCGTCGGCCTCTTCCCGCTCGGCCAGCTCATCGAGCTACAGGCCCAATGCAACACCTGACACCGGAACCGATGACGAGGCGATGACGTATCAGATCCCGCTGTGCGACTCGGTACTCGAGACTGACACCACGTGGCCGAATACCATCAACAGTGTGAAGGGCTTCGCCGACATCCCCACCGCCGGCGAGCTCGAGAAGATCCTCTGCGGCAATGCCGCTCGACTTTTGCACCGCTGCTCCGCGCCGCGAACGACACCATCATGACTTTTCGAAGGGAGCATGTCGCGAAATGAGTTCGAACATGACCGAGCCAGATGGCGAGATCGAGAAGGCTGCGGCAGCGCGATTGCGAAGCGGCGAAGCGTGGCAGGACTTCTGCCTGGTCATCGCGCAGGCGGGCACGATGATCGACGCGTTCCCGGATGCTGGCGATCTCGAGCGGGCCGAGTGGTTCAGGTTTCTCACGCGACTGATGCGCAACGGTGCCGAACGGTTCGTGGAGAACTGTGAGCCTTTCCGGCCGCGGGCGCAGATCACGGGGTGGCGCACATCGATCAATGTGCAGATGCCCGATCAGGACCACTACCTGACCGAGTGGGACAAACCGGTAGACATGCGCTACTTCGGCAACCGGAACACGACGCCGTACTTCGTGTTGAGCGCCTGGTCGGCGAAGCAGCCGCCTGATCTGGGAGCGCGCTCCTGGGCGCCGCTCGGTTTCGAAGGTGTTCGCGAGTTCGATCCGGCTTCTCTGCGGACCGACGCGCACCTTTCCAGCGACGACATCCATTTCGACGACGAGGGCAACTTCTCGATCGTGTTGTCGCAGAACCGGCCGGGGGATGACGGGGATTGGCTGAAGCTCGAGCCGGACTCGGTGGGTTTGTTGTTGCGGGTGGTACACCACCGGCGCGACGAAGAGATCGCTCCGACGGTGCACGTGGAACGGCTCGACGGCGCGAAGCCGCGTCCCTTGACGGCCGCCGAGGCCAGCGCCGGGTTGGCGAAGATGGGGCAGTGGTTGCTGGCCTACAGCGAACTCGTGCGGTCGTGGTGGCACGACAACTTCAAGCATCGTCCGAACCAGCTGCGGTTTTCGCGCAAGACCTACCTCAGCAACGGCGGCGTACCGGATCGGCACTTCGCTTTCGGCGCGTGGGAGTGCGCCGAGGACGACGCGTTGGTGATCGAGTTCACGGCGCCGGAATGCGAGCAGTGGATTCTGCAGCTCTGCAACATTTGGCACGAGAACCTCGATAACTACGAGGACGGTCAGGGTTACATCAACCGGTTCGGTGCGGTCGCGGACGATGACGGAGTGACGAGGCTCGTGGTGAGCGCAATCAACCCCGGTGTGAGCGCGAACTGGGTCGATCCCTACGGACACACGCGTGGGCTCATGGGCTTGCGGTTCATCAAGGCCGTCGAGCCGCCAGTGGTGACGGTGTACCGACTGCCTTCCGCCACCCTGTCGCGCGACGGGTGGGACGCGCTCGCGTTTGCGGCCGTCTACGAGGGTGACCACACCGACTGATCGGCCGGGTCAACTCGATTCGATCAGACTGCGTGATGGAAGCGTCGGGTTCCGCTGCGGACCAGGGGCATGGCGTCCCTGACGAACGCGTTCCAGCCGGGATCGGCGTAGGTCTTCGCCCGTAGATCGCTGTAGGCCGCGACGGACGCGAGTTGCCAGGTCGACTGCACCTCGCCTTCGAGGTATCCATGGCCGACGGTTCGCCAGCGGTGGAGGAGTCCGCTGCCGCAGCCGGCCATGAAGGGGTCATAGAGCTGTTCGAGCAGTTCGACGTATCGATCGACATCGTCGAGCGCAATGCGTGCGGTGATGGTGTGCAACGCCGGCGTGTCGCGATCTGTTGTCGCGGGTGGCGACTGGTGTTCGACCGGCGTGAGCTCGAACGGGCAGGTGAAGATTTTGAGCGAGCTGAGGTGGATGCCGAGCCGCGTGAAACCTTCGAGACTCGAACACGCGATGCCGTCGCGTGTTCGGAGGTAGCGCTGCAGCTGAGCGGAGTCGGTGAATACCTGCTCCCACAGGTGGGTTGAGGCGCGACCCTTCGCCGATACCCAGCCCACGTCGTCCGCGCCGAAGGCGGACACCGCGATGCCTTCGGGCTGCGCGGCGAGAGCCTCGATCGCGGACGCGTCGGCATCCGAACTCGCATTCAGCAGCAGGACCCTGCGGATGCCGCTTCGAAGCGGCTGCGTCGCGTCGGGCGTCTGGGCGCGCGCCACGTAGATGTCGCGGGTGAGGCACTCAGGGCTGTCGGCCATGACGTAGTTGTCGATCGCGCCGATGTGGTACGGATGCACCATGTACGGCCCCGAGTAGCTCGCTTCGTCGACGAACGTGTTCTCCCAGAGCACCGTCCTCGAGTCGAGATCGAGACCGGCCGAGGAATCGAGCAGCCCGGGGATGAAGCGATCCGCGGCGCGCAGCACGTCGATGAACTCCTGCACCTTTGCGTCAGCAGCGTCAGGTCGTAGCGGAAGGATGTAGTAACGCCGGATCATCTTCGTAGCCCCCTGGGACCGCAACGATCGTTGGTCGACTGTCCGGCTCGGCGAGCCTACGACTCCTGCTCTGAGGGCCGGCGTCGTTAACCTCCACACAAGCGAGATCACCGGACGAATGCCGACTCGCCGACAACGGCCATCGAGGGTTGACGACCACAGGAGATGAGCATGAGCGGATCGACGGAACGAGCAGTCCTGGCAGGCGGTTGTTTTTGGGGGATGCAAGACCTCATCCGCAAACGGCCGGGTGTGGTCTCGACGCGCGTCGGCTACACCGGGGGTGCCGTCGAGAACGCCACGTACGGCAACCACGATGGGCACGCCGAGGCGATCGAGATCATGTTCGATCCCGAGTTGGTGTCGTTCCGTGAGCTGCTCGAGTTGTTCTTCCAGGTGCACGACCCGTCGACGAAGGATCGCCAGGGCAACGACCGTGGGTCGAGCTATCGCTCTGCGATCTTCTACGCGGACGACACCCAGCGCGCCTTGACCGAGGACACGATCGCCGACGTTGATGCCTCCGGACTGTGGCCGGGCAAGGTCGTCACGGAGGTCGCTCCGGTGGGCCCGTTCTGGGAAGCCGAGCCGGAGCATCAGGATTACCTCGTGCGTTACCCGTCGGGCTACACCTGCCACTTCGTTCGTCCTAATTGGGTGCTCCCGCGCCGCGAGGCCAAAGCCTGACGCGATGTGACGAGCGCACCGGTTACCCGGATCTCCTCGAGCTGCCGTCATCGTGTCGGTCAGCGAACCCACTTGGCGTCGTGGCGTCCGCTGAGCCATCCGGTGATCACGCTGTCGATCACCGTCGACCGATCCGGTGGCGCGTTGTCCATTGGACGGAGAGTACCGGCGGCGCGAAGGTTGCGATGACGGCGAGCACGGTGGTTCTGAGGAGGACTTGTATGGACAAGGACAAGCTGGCGAAGCTGCATGACCTGACCGGTCGGGTGGCAATCGTCACCGGCGGCACACGGGGTATCGGCCTGGCGATAGCCGAAGGCCTCGCGGCGTCGGGCGCGAAGGTTGTCGTGGCGAGCCGCAAGGCCGATGCATGCGCGTCGACGGTCGATCATCTGCGTGCGTTGGGCGCCGACGCGATCGGTGTACCGACGCACATGGGCGACATCGACGCGGTGTCGGCGCTCGTCGACAAGACGGTCGAGGCGTTCGGCCGAATCGACATCGTCGTGAACAACGCAGCGAACGCCCTGACGCTGCCTTTCGGTGAGCTCACCACCGACGGATGGGAGAAGTCGCTCGGTACGAATCTTCGCGGTCCGGTGTTCCTCGTCGAACGAGCGCTGCCACATCTCGAAGCGACGGGCAACGGCGCGATCTTGAACGTGATCTCGGCGGGGGCATTCCTGTTCTCGGCGAACACCGCGATGTACGCCGCGGGCAAGGCGGGTCTGATGGCGATGACGCGTTCGATGGCTGCGTCGTTCGCCGCGAAGGGCATCCGCGTGAACGCGCTCGCGCCGGGCACTGTTGACACCGACATGGTTCGCAACAACGGACCCGAGGCCGCCGCATCGATGGCCCGGGCATCGTTCATGCGCCGAGCAGCGCACCCCGACGAGATGGTCGGCCCCGCGTTGCTGCTGTGCTCCGACGCCGGCAGCTTCATCACTGGCCAAGTGATCATCGCCGACGGCGGTCTCACCCCGCACTAGAGGATGCTGAATTGTCCTTGGAGAATGCGGTCGTGTTGCGTCCGCGCTCCGAGTGAGAGCCGGCGCGGTGAAGACCGGATCCGAGTGCTCAGCCGCGACGAAACGAGCGATCGGGGTTGGCGAACTCGCGTACGCGGCAGATGCGACCATCGCGGAACCAGTACACGCCGATGTAGCGCTGCGTGAATGTCTTGCCGGTCGCGACGAGCGTTCCGAGGCTCGTGTACTCGATGACTAGCTTGTCGGGGTCCAACCCTTCGTGGACCTCGGTGATCTCGAGCACCATAGTGAACGTCTCGAACGTGCGGCCGAGCGCAGCGAGCGTGGCCGGCTTTCCCTCCATCATTGCCGGAGGTGACGAGTAGGGGAGCTCGAGCACCATGTCGTCGGTGTAGTTGTCGACGAGCATTTGCTCGGCGCTTGCTGCGGCGATGCCCGCGAACGCTCGTCGGACGGTGTCGAGGTTGCGTACTGTGGTTGCGTGTGTCGGCTGGTCGGGCATCGACGGATGCTAATCCGCCGGTTGGTCCGGCTGCGAGGGGGCGCACGCCTGGCCATGCTTGGCGTGAGGGGATGCGCGGACTGATGGGGGAGTGCGATGCGGTTCTTCGATGGTGCAAGTTTGGATCGGGCGTTCGACGCTCGGTCGGTGGCGATCATCGGAGCGAAGCGCGCCAATGGCTACTTCTGGCTCCGCATGTTCTCGTCGTTCGAGGGCACGTTGTCGTCGGTACACGTGAACCCCACGTCGATCGCCGAGATCGAAGCCATGGGCATACCCAACTACCGGAGCATCGGCGACGTGCCGGGCCCGGTCGACTATGTCGTCGTGAACACTCCACGTCGCAACGCGATCGACGCGTTCGCGGCGTGCATCGACGCGCGCGTCGGCGCAGTGAGCTTCTTCACGTCGGGGTTCGCGGAGACCGACGACGAAGGCCGGGAACTCCAGGACACGCTCGCCCGGATGTCGATGGATTCAGGCGTGCCCTTGATCGGTCCGAACTGCACGGGGATCTACAACCCGGCGCGTCACATGTCGTCGATGCACGACATGCCGCTCGGCGTTGCCGGCTCGGTGGGCATGGTCAGTCAGAGCGGCACGCACGCCGGGTTCTTCGCGAAGGCGTTGTCGTCGTGGCACGGCCTCCATGAAGCGCGCGGAATCAGCTTCGGCAACGCTGCGGCGCTCGATGCCGCTGACTGGATCGAATACATCGGCGGCGACGACCGCGTGCGCGTGGTCGCGGCGTACCTCGAAGGCGTCGGCGATCGCGAACGTGGTGACCATCATCGGTTCGCCGACGCGTTGCGTCGCGTCACCGCGAAGAAGCCGGTCGTGATCTGGAAGGGTGGCAACACGGTTGATGGCGCACGTGCCGCCTCGAACCACACTGGCGCGGCGCCGATCTCTTCCGAGGACTGGGCCTGGATCCTGCAGAGCACCGGCGCGATCGGCGTCGAATCTATGGAGGCGCTGGTCGATGTCACTGCGTCGCTCGAGAAGCTGCGCACGGCTCCAGGCCCGCGCGTCGGCCTGGTGATCCTCACCGGCGGCCAAGGGATCGCGATCGCCGACACGCTCGGCCGCCACGGCCTGCGCGTGCCGCCACTCACGCAGAGCTCGCTCGACGAGCTCGCAGCGTTCTTCGATCCGATAGGGGGCAGCTTCCGCAATCCGCTCGACGCGGCATACGCGACCGAGACACCGGCGATGCTGGCCCGACAGCTCGACATCCTCGACCGCGATCCCAACATCGACGTTGTGGTCATGGACCTGTTCGGAACGATCATGTCCGCGCGGCGCATCCAGAGTGACTTCGGCGTAGGTCTCGGCCACCGGGCCGACGTCGGCGGCGGCGGCGGGGAACGATTCCTCGATGTGCTGGCGGCACGTGCCGAGCGGGGGACCAAGCCATTCTTCGTGATCGTCACTGCCGCGGAGAAGGAACGCGAGGCGATCGAGTTGCGCGAGCTGCTGCGGGACGCCGGGGTGCTCACCTTTCCCTCGGCCGAGCGCGCGGCCCGGGCCTATGCCGCGGTGCTCGCGTCCAAGGGCGCGGCGCGCTGACCGGTAGGCGATGGCCGCGAGATCGCGCTGCGGTGCCAACAGCGCGAGGATGACGCCATGCGATACCGACGACTTGGACGGACTGCGTTACAGGTGAGCGAGCTCTGCCTCGGCACCATGAACTTCGGGCCGCAAAC
>WLNW01000176.1 GCA_009699605.1 Actinomycetota bacterium
ACCACACGCGCCCGGTCCTCGCCCAGGCGTTGGTGTACCAGCTGCCGGGCCGCTCGATCGAGCGTGACCGAGGCTTCGTTCAGCCGCTCGTCGAGCCACGAGTCGGCGGCTTTGCCCGACGGCACGCCCGTCTCGTGGACCACGCCCCCTGCCGCCTTGACGGCTTCGAGCAGCTTCTTCGGCACGGCGCCGAGCCGGTCCTGGCGAGGTGACTGGCCCCGCTCCCACACCAGTACCAAACGAGTGGAGGCGAGCGGATCGGCCAGGACGGTGAGCAGGGCCACAAGGTCGTCGGCCTTCGAGAACCGACCGAGGTGATGGCCGACCACCACCCGATGCCCAGTGAGGAACGGCGGCGTCTGTGCGGCGTCGATGAGCGACGCAAGCGTGAACCCGTCGTCGGCCCGGAAGTCCTCCTCGCCCAGTCGAACCAGCGCGAAGTCGCGGTCCTCCCCGGCGAGCAGCTCGTGGATGAGCTCGTGCACGGCGTCGGCCAGCAGGGACGGCTCGTCACCGACGAGGAGGTGGATGTGGCTGAGGGCCGCGGGCACGGATCAGCGCTCGGCGAGGATCTCGGCCATGACATCGGCGACCCGGCGGCCACCGCGCACGTCGTGGGCCCGCAGCACGCGACAGCCGAGTGCGATTCCGAGCGCGTGCGCGGCCCACGTGGCCTCGCGTCGGTCGTCGACTTCGGTGCCGACGAGCGAGCCGAGGAACTTCTTGTTCGATGCGCTGAGGAACACGGCGAAGCCGAGGCCGACGAGGTCGTCAGAGTGGCGCAGGAGTGTGGTGGACATCTGCTCGTTCTTCCCAAGGTCGAGCCCGGCATCGACCATGATCTTCGACTGCGGGATACCCGCGGCGAGCGCGCGACCGGCGCGGTCGCTGAGGTACACGCAGACGTCCTCGCGCACGTCGCCGTACACGGGGTTCGGATCAGGCACCCGCGGCGCGAGGCGGATGTGCGTGGCCACGACGGACGCGCCGTACTGGGCCGCAGCGGGCAGATAGTCGGGGTCGGCGAACCCGCTGATGTCGTTGCCGATCTGCGCGCCTGCCGCGAACGCTTCGCGAACGACACGGGCCCGGAACGTGTCGACCGAGATCGGGATGTCGAAACGGGAGCGAAGGGCGACGACCGCGGGGATGACGCGTTCGAGCTCCTCGTCGACCGTGACCTCGGGGCCGGGGCCGGCCTTCACACCACCCACATCGAGGAAATCGGCGCCCGCGACGACCAACGATTCGGCCTTCTTCATGAACGAATCGAAGTCGTAGTAGCTGCCCTGATCGAAGAAGGAGTCGGGCGTGCGGTTGAGAATGCCCATCACAAGCGCCCGATGGGTGATGTCGTAGCGGTGGGTCCGACCGAGCTCGAGAATCACGCCTGCGACGCTACAGGGCGCTCACCCGCACCCGTACCCGATCGTCGACCTCGAGCACGTCGAGCATCAGCTCACCGACCGCGAGGCGCTCGCCGAGGCGAGGTGCGGACGCGCCTCGAATCTGGTGGCGCACCGGCGCCCAGATCACCCGAGGGTGATACCGGGCCCGGAGGTCGCGCGCGACCACTGCGGCAGAGCTGCTCGTGGTGCGGATCACGAGCACGTCGATCGCGCCGACGTCGCGGTCGCGTAGCTCGCGCAGCGCGTCCACCGACCCCGCCGTTCCGTCGAGCTCGACGACCACCGCATCGCGGCGCCATAGCCACACGCCTCGGGCGACGAGCTCAGCGGCCGGTGCCGGATGCCGCGCAGCAAACAGGGGTGACAACAACGCAACCGCCATCAGGGCGATCGATCCCCGCCGGAGCACGCGCGCGATCGCTGGCCCGTCGGCCACGGTACGTACGAGGGATGCCCGGCCTGCCGATATGAGCCAGAACAGCGTGAGCCCGACGACGAGCACCACCACGTGGGGCACGCGCAGCGTTCCGAGAGGCGCGCGGCCGGCGTACCCAGCCAGCGTGGTGATCCACCAGAGCAGGGCGCGCGTAGGTAGCTGCAGCAGCGTGGCGATCGGGCCGCCCACCGGTCCACCGAGCGCGCCGGCGACCACGCCGCCGGTGAGTCCCCAGACCATGACCGGGCCCGCGGCGGGGAGGGCGAGAAGGTTCGCCGGGATCGAGGCCAGTGGCACGCCGCCGAAGGTGACGACCGAGATGGGCGCCACTGCGAGTTGGGCGGCGATGGTGACCCCCAGTGCCTCGCGCAATACCGCCGGTCCGCGTAGCGCGGCCGCAACACGACGGCTGCCGAGCAGGATGCCCAAAGAGGCCGCCGCCGATAACTGGAAACCGACCGAGCGCACGAGGAGCGGATCGGCGCACAACAGCACCGTGACGGCGAGCGCGAGGACGCGAACACCGGGCGCGGTGCGGCCGGCGGACGCCGCTGCCGTGGCCACTGCGGCCATGACCGCAGCGCGCAGCACCGAAGGCTCGGCGCGCGTGACGAGCACGAAGATGACGAGCACGAAGAGCGTGGCCGGTAAACGGATCCGATGGGGGACTCGCCGGAGCAGTGGCCCGGCCGCCGCGAGCACGAAGGCCACGTTCTGCCCGCTCACCGCCAAAAGGTGGCCGAGGCCACCGGCTCGGAAGTCGTCGGCTAGCAGTGCGCTCTGCGCTCGGTCGTCGCCGAAAACGAGCCCGGTGTAGAGCGGACGCTGCTCGTAGGGCAACGCCCGGGCCCCGCCGGCCAGCGCGCCCCGAACCTCGTTCGCGAAGCCGTACCAGTGATTCGCGGCGCGCCACTGCACGATGTCGTCGATTGCGAGGCGTCCGGCGATGTGTCGCGCGTCGAGCCACGGTGCATTGTCAGGCCGTGGTTCGAACGCGCCGCGCACGACCATGCGCTGGCCCATCAGGTGGGTGACCAGCGCTCGCTGCATCGATCGGTCGACGAAGGCCTCATAACGGCGCCCACCGATGCGCACGTCGACCCGTGCGCCGTATAGCAAAGGCACCGGATCGTTCATCAGGGTCGCGACGCCCTCGAACGCGCCGAGTCGTGGCTCGGCGTGCAAGGCGTGCATCGCCATCGCTCCGCTCGATGACGCCCACACGAATGCGGTCAACGCGAGGAGCCACGGTGCCCGCGTGACCACCACGGCGAGCGCGAGCACCACCGCGCACCACCGCGGCAATGGCAACAACAACCACGCGCCGATCGCCGTGACGCACGCGACCACCACCGTCCAACGGTCGGACATCGGCTACACCGTGACCAGCGGACGGAGCTGCTCGAGCTTGCCCGTACCGATGCCCTTCACATCGCCGAGCGCGTCGACCGTGCGAAACGGACCGTGCTGGGTTCGGTACGCGATGATCGCCGCCGCGGTCGCCGGACCGATGCCGGGGAGCGCGTCGAGCTGGATCGCCGTTGCGTTGTTCAGATCGACCGGCTCGACGTTCGCGCTGGGGAGCGGATCGACTCCCCCGCCATCGTTGGGGGCCAGCACCGCCGACGGGTCGCCGGCGCGTGGCACGACCACCCGCTGGCCATCGGTCAGCTTGGCCGCGAGGTTGACCCGAGCGAGGTCGGCATCGCTCGCCGCGCCGCCCGCCGCAGCAACGGCATCGAGCACACGCGAGCCCCCGGGCACCTGCACCACGCCGGGCACGATCACCGCGCCGATGACGTACACCACGATCTTCGCACCCGCGGCCGGCCCCGATGCTGCAGAACCGGAGGCGCCTGATGCCGCAGAGGATGCGGCGGGCGTTGAAGCGGCGCGCGGCAACAGCATCGCGATGTCCGGACCGCTCTTCGGTCGGAGGACCGACCACGCCCCGATCACCAACGCGCACATCGCAACGACCGCGAGGGCCTTGACCAGCTGTTGGCGACCGGACGACCGCCCGTCAGATGGTGCGCCGAGCCAGGGAAGACGAAACTGGACCGCCCCTACCAACCAGTCCCGAAACCCGATGGGTTCCGCCTGCGTCGATGGACGCTCGTCGGTGGACATGAGAAACCCCTCCCGTCAGACGAACAGGAGGGGAAGTAGGGCGAAGTGTAGCGGCGCGACCCGCGGTGTCAGAACAAGCGTTGGGTGAGCTTGCGCCGGTAGATCGGGGTCCGGGCATCGTCGGGGCCCATGATCTCGAGCAGATCGACGAAGCGTTGGCGCGCCTCTTCGTCGGCCTTGACCTGATCGAGCAACGCGTCGAGCTGCGCATCGAAGTCGTCGAGGGGCTGGGCACCGGCTCGGGCCAACGCGGCGATGCGCTTCGACTCGGGCGTCTCGGGGATGCGAGCGAGGAGCGCGAGCGCTTCCTCGCTGTCGTTTCGGGCCACCAGCAGATCGGCCAGCGCAATGATGGCCCGTTCGTTGCCCGGCTCGATCTCGAGCACCTCGCGAAGCGACGTCTCGTCGCCGGCTTCGAACAGGTTGTTCAGATGCGTCTCGGCCTCGCTCGGGAGGAACTTCGACACGAACTCGACGACCGCGGCCTCGCCCTGGGCACCGACGAACCCGTCGACAACCTTGCCGTCCTTGACCGCGAAGACTGCGGGGATCGACTGCACCCGGAAGGCTTTGGAGATCGACGGGTTCTCGTCGATGTTGACCTTGGTAAGGACGACGTTGCCGTCGGTCGCGTCGATGACGCGTTCGAGGATGGGGCCGAGTTGCACACAGGGACCGCACCACGGTGCCCACAGATCGACGATCACGGCGACGTCCATCGAACGGGCGATGACATCAGTCTCGAACGTGGCATCAGTGACATCGATCGGCATCACGAGACTCCTTGCAGGGCGAGCGGACACCGCGCGCGGTGGCTCAGGCGGAGTTCAGCCTACGCGGTGGCCGAACGAGACCAACCGGTCACCTTGTCGACCTCGCCTCAAAAGCGCGGGCCCGCTCCCGACGAGGGCCAGCGGGTAGGTTGACGGCCCATGACCGACCTCCCCGGCGTCCGCGCCGACGCCGTCACGGCGTGGCTCGCCGCTCGTTCGCCGGCGACACGACCCCCGTTGCATTTCGAACACATCGCAGGCGGGCGGTCGAACCTCACCTACCGCGTCACCGACCAGGCCGGTCACGCGTGGGCACTGCGGCGCCCCCCGCTCGGCCACGTGCTTGCCACTGCGCACGACATGGGCCGCGAGTTTCGCATCCTCTCGGCGCTCAACGGCACGACCGTTCCCGTGCCCGATGTCGTCGGCCTCTGTGACGACGTGACCGTCAACGATGCGCCGTTCTACGTCATGGACTTCGTTGACGGCATCGTTCTGCGCGATCAGCCATCGGCTGAAGCCATTGCAACCGCCGTGCGCACTCGCTCGTGCCAGAGCATGGTCGACACGCTGGTCGCGATCCATCAGGTCGACGCCGACGCCGTCGGCCTCGGCACCCTCGGCCGCAAAGAGGGCTACATCGCACGTCAGCTGAAGCGCTGGCGACAGCAGTTTGCCGACTCGAAGACGCGCGAGCTTCCCGAGATCGAACGGGTTCACGACATCCTCATCGCGCGCATCCCCGAGCAGCAGGGCGCGGGCATCGTGCACGGCGACTACCGGCTCGACAACTGCATCCTCTCGCCTAGGGGCGACGTGGTGGCGGTGCTCGACTGGGAGCTGTGCACCCTCGGCGACGTCTTGAGCGATGTCGCGCAACTGCTCGTCTACTGGTGCGAGGCCACTGACGATGCGTACACCCTCGAATCACCGCCCACCATCGTGCCCGGCTTCCTGACGCGCGACCAGCTGATCGAGGCCTACGCCGCCCAGTCGCCGCTAGATCTCAGCGACATCGACTTCTACCTCGCGTTCGCGTATTGGAAGGTGGCCTGCATCATCGAAGGCGTCTATGCGCGCTACAAGGCCGGCGTCATGGGCGGCGACGACACCGAACTCCAGATCGAGTCGTTCGCTCGCCGCGTCGAATTGCTGGCGAGCCGCGCCGACGAGATCGCGAGCCGATTGTGACCGACTTCGGAACGGGTCCGTTGTTCGAATTGATCGAGCGGCCCGATGTCGACCGGCCGGTCCTCCTCGTCCATCTCGAGGGGTGGATCGATGCCGGCGCAGCCGCGGTCACCGGTATCGCCGCGGCGCTCGCCGAGCAGGGTTCGCGGGTGGTGGCCCGCTTCGACACCGAACAACTGCTCGACCATCGGGCGCGGCGGCCGGTGATGCACCTCGACGATGGCGTGAACACCGGGCTCACCTGGCCCGAGATCAATCTCGAGCTTGCGACCGACCGCGAAGGCACGCCGTTCCTCGTCCTGCACGGCCCCGAACCCGACCACAACTGGCGCCGCTTCGCCGACGCCGTGATGCACCTCGCCGTCGAGTTCGACACCCGCCTGCTGGTGGGCTTCGGTGCGTACCCCGCCGCAACACCGCACACCCGGGCCCCGCGCCTTTCGGCCACGGCCACCGACCGAGCATTGGCAGCCCAGGTCGGGTTCACCAACGCGACCCTCGACATCCCCGCCGGCGTGCAAGCAGTTATCGAACGCAAGTCGGTCGAGTTCGACATCCCGGCCATCGGCCTGTGGGCACAGGTTCCCCACTACGCGGCAACAATGCCGTACCCGGCTGCCGCGGCCGCGCTGCTCGACGGCGCCCGCATCGTCGCCGGTCTGCGATTCGACGCCGAGCCGTTGCGCGAACAATCGGTAGCCACACGCCATCGCCTCGACGAGCTGGTCGGACGCAACGACGAGCACGCCGAGATGTTGCGTCA
>WLNW01000177.1 GCA_009699605.1 Actinomycetota bacterium
CATGAACCCGTGAATCATCCCCGACACCCGACGATGCTCGACGGGCACACCGGATGACGCGAGGCGTTCGGCGTAGGCGTCGCCTTCGTCACGCAGCGGATCGAACTCGGCGGTCACCACGTGAGCCGGCGCGAGCTCGTCGAGCGTCGTGGCGCACATCGGCGACAGCCGCCAGTCCGCGAGGTCGGCGGTCGCAGGTATGTAGAGGCGACCGAACCACTGCCGCATCGCGGTGCTGAGCAGATAGCCCTCGCCGTTCTCGACGAGCGACGCGTAGCCGCCGCGACGATCGGTGCCCGGATACAGAAGCAGCTGCAACCGCAGGCCGGGTCGGCGTGAGTCGTCGCGGTTCACGATCGCGGCGACCGCCGCGAAGTTCGCCCCCGCGCTGTCGCCACCGACCGCGACGCGGGAGCGGTCGCCGTTCACCTCGGCCGCATTGTCCTGCACCCATTGCATCGCCGCGATCGCGTCGTCGAGCCCGGCGGGAAAGGGGTGCTCCGGTGCGAGCCGGTAGTCGACCGACACCACTACACAGCGGCCGCGGTTGCAGAGCTGGCGACACAAGGTGT
The DNA here is from genome assembly GCA_009699605.1 of Actinomycetota bacterium. GTDB lineage: Bacteria > Actinomycetota > Acidimicrobiia > Acidimicrobiales > WLNW01 > WLNW01. The sequence continues at coordinate 573 of WLNW01000177.1, forward strand.
CGTGCGTGTCGATGCTGCACATCACGTAGCCGCCGCCGTGGAAGTAGACGAGCACACCGTGGGGGCCGTAACCGTCGGGTTGATAGACGCGCACCGAGATCGGCCCGCCGGGACCGGGAATGGTGCGGTCGCGCACCAAGCCCACGTGTTCGGGCTCGCCGCCGAGAAACGCGGCCCCGACCTCGGCGTTGCGACGCGCCTCGGCGATGGGAAGCTCCCACAAGGGAGTCGGTGCGGAGGCAACCGCGTCGAGGATGCCGCGAAACGATGACAGCAGCGGCATCAGCGGCCTTCGATGAACTGCTCGGCGAACGTGGCCATGGCGTCGATCTTGGCCCCGACCGGCGCGATCGCCGGATCCCCGAGGTTCCAGGGCATGCACACGGTGGACGTGACCCCCTTCTCGGCGAGCTCGTCGAAAATCTGCGGGGTCGGCATGGCGTTCGGGATCACCATGGTCTCGAACGGCTTCGTGCGGTCGACGCCCGCGTCGAAGGAGCGGGCACGCGCCTCGCGCAAGGCCTCGAGGAGAACGTCGATCTCGTCGAGGCTGTAGTTCATCCCGAGCCAGCCGTCGTTGCGCGCCGCGCGATCGAGCGCGACGCGGCTCTTGCCACCGATCCAGATCGGGATCGGCCCGTCCGGTACCGGGTACATGCCGGTGGGACCGAAGTCGTAGAACTCTCCGTGGAACTCGGCCACGCCGTCGCGCCAGAACCGGCGCAGTATCTCAATCATCTCGTCGGTCCGACGCCCGCGGGTGGCGGGGTCGAAGCCAAGGAGCTCGATCTCCTCGCGCAACCATCCAACGCCTACGCCGAGCGCGAGCCGGTGTTGCGACAGCGCGGCAACCGTGCCCGCCTGCTTGGCGATGCTGAACGGCTCGCGCATGGGGAGTATGTAGACGTAGGGCATGAAGCGGAGGCGCGTCGTGACGGTGGCCATGGCCGCGATCGACGTGAACGGATCCGGGAAGTTCGAGCGCAGATCGAACGGGTTTTCCCCCGACGGGTGCACCGACGAGAACCCCTCGGGGACCGCGATGTGATCGGCGACTGCGATGCCCGCGAACCCGAGCTCGTCGGCCGCGCGCGCGATCTCGAGCATCTGGCTCGTGTCCTCGAACATGTAAGCCATCCAGTAGCGCATGCCCCTACCTTTCCCTGCGTTGTTGTCCGGTCAGCCCGATTCGATGTCGGCCGAGCGCACACGCACCACCGATGCCGCTCGCGCCGCCGGTCACGACGGCGGTGCGATGCTCGGCGATGGGCATCTCAGGCGCTGGGTGTGCGCTTGGCGAGCATCACGTCAACGCCGAGCGCGCCGACGAGGAACGACGAGAAGTCGGGACCGCGACGCAGCGCGTGGCCACCGTCGACGTTGATGATCTGACCGGTGATCCAACGCGACTCGGGACCGGCGAGGAACCGGGCCAGGTGTGCGATGTCCTCAGGCTCGCCCACGTCCTGCATCGGCGTGTTCTCGATGTACGAGGTGTAGACCGCGCTCTCGCGAGGGATGCCCTCCATGATCTCGGTGCTGATGAAGCCCGGGCGAATCGCATTGAAGCGCACGCGGGTCGGGCCGTACTCGTCGGCCGCGTTGCGGATCATCTCCTCGATCCCGGCCTTCGACACCGTGTATGCCCCGAAGTACGGGTGCGTGACATGCCCTGCGATCGACGACATGCCGATGAACGACGCATCGGCGCCGCTCGAGGCCGCCGCGACGAGATGGGGCAACGCGTGCTTCATCGTGAAGAGCGTGCCGAGTACGTTGAGGTGCAGCACGCGGGTGAACTCGGCCGCGTTCTGCAGGTGCATCGGGCCCATGCCGCCACCGCCACCGGCGTTGGCCACCACCGAGTTCAGCGCGCCGGTCGGCACGAGCGCGGCCTCCACGACCCTCTGCACGTGGGCCTCGTCGGTGACGTCGGCGACGACGTACTGCACGCGGCCACCGTGTCCTGCGACCGCCTCGATCACCGCTGCGGCCTCGACCAACTTCGACTCGGTTCGACCGCAGATCGTGACGGCTGCGCCATCGGCGGCCAACTCTGCGGCACAGGCCTTGCCGATGCCGGTACCACCACCGGTGACGATGGCGGCGTAGCCCTCGAGGCCTCCACTCGGACGTTTCGGCGCGTTCATGAAGTCCCCTGGTGCTCGTACCACGGGCCCGAACTGGCTCGTGGTGGGCCGGCACCGCCAGCGATGAAGCGCTGACCCGGCGAGAGTGTTCTAGCGGTGCGTGGCAAGGGGCGCAACGAGGAGTCCCGCCAGGATCCCGCGACCATGGGTCAGAGGCGCAGTGCGGTTATCCGAAGGCTCTCGACCAGTTCGACGAAGGGATCCTCGAACGCACCCCAGATACCGTTCGCGATGCGCAACGCAATCAGCACGTTGTCGCTCCGGTCGTAGAACAACGCGGTGGTCCCACCGGTGTGGCCGACCCAAAAGAACCCACCTTGGCACGGGCACAACCCCATCGCACCAGCGCCGAGCGCCGTGTTCGGATCGAGCTGCGACATGCGCGTCCAGGTGGCCTCGCCCACGGGCTGGTGATCACGCAAGAGCGCACTGCCCCACGCGAGCATCCCTGACATGTCCGTGATCAACCCGCCGGCCCCACCGCCGGGCCAGTAGATGCTCGAGCCCGCGCGGCTGAACATCGCACCGACACCGACCGGGTCGAGTACTCGGCCCCACAGCACGTCGTCGAGCGGGCGACCCGTGCGTGCCTCGATCACGAGGCCGACGAGAAGGTAGTTGGTCGACGAGTAGTCCTGTCCCCCACCGGGAGCGAAGACGGAATCCGCAGCGAGCGCATTGCGAACCACGGTCACCGCAGGTTGCTCGTCGAGCGACTCGGGAGATTCGAGGTTGTGGTAGTCGGGAATGCCACTTCGGTGCTCGAGCAACTGGCGAAGGGTCAGTCCGCGGCCTGCAAGCTCAGGTAGTCCGTCAATCGCGGGCAGGGGTCCCTCGACGTCGAGCACACCGTCGGCCACGAGGAGCCATGCCGCGGCCGCAGTCACCGTCTTCGTGACCGACTCGATGTCGAAGGAGCCGCCCGCTCCGCCGTCGTAGGGCGAACCGATCCACTCCCAGCTGCCCGGCCGGGAGACCCCGACGACGAGTCCACTGCTGCCGTAGCTGCTTTGCCAACGATTGAGCACCCCCTGCAGTCCGTCGGCTTCAGCGCTGGGCGAGGCGGCATCCGAGCCCGGTTCCGGGTCATCGGCCGCGACCGCCGACGTGGAGGCGTCCGGCAAGGTCGACGAGACGGTGGCCGCGGCTTGGGGCTCGGCGACCCGCACGCGCGGGGCCCGACTCGGGATCCTCGGCGACGCTGGCGATTCCGCCGAGGTCGAAGCTGTCGTGGCTGCCGAGGATGCTCCGGATGTGCTCGCCGCGAACGTTCCGGCGAGGGTCAATGGCGCGGCGAGGAACGGGCGGTCGGGCTCGGCGGTGTCGGGGAGCAGCACGCCGGCTGCGAGCGCGAACAAGGCGATCCCCAGCACCGGCGCCGTCGCCCGAACCAGGACCGGGCGGCGCGGCAGCGCCATCGGGGCTCGTCGGGCTGCGAGATCCTCGACGTGGCCGACGACGGCGACGAGCGCCAGGGTGCCGGCCACCGTACCCAGGCCGAGCAGCACGCTGTAGACGCCGCGTGGCAGCGGAGCGAGGCGCGCCACGAGGTGCCACGTGGTGATCACCGCGGCGGTGTGCCACAGGTAGATGCTCAGGCTGCGGCGTCCGATGCCGCGCACGACCGCGCTCGCGCCACGTGTGGAGGCGAGCCTCGCGATCGGGGCACGAAGTGCGAGAGCCACCGCGAGCCAACCGCCGCCCACGACGAGGTGCAGGATGTGGCTGTTGTTGACGATGCCGTCCTGCGGTCGGGCCACCAGGGCAACGCCCAGAGCCAGCGGGACCGCAAGGAGCGCCGCGGTGAAGGCCCGACCGCGGGCCACCTCGCCCGAGCGCGAGTGCACGAACCCGAGCACGAGGAACACCGCGTACAAGCTGATGTCTCCGACGCGCCACAACGCGTTCGGCACCGCCTCGTCGCGCCACGTGCCGTTGCGGTACACGATCTCGAGCGCGAGCGTGGCGGCCACGAGCACCGCTATGAGCAGCCGAGGCGCGCGACGGGCCGCTCGGTACAGCAGCGGCGAGAGGACCAACAACCAAAGCAGGCAGCGCACGTACCACAGCGGCTGCGCCAGCCAACCGGCCTCCCAGACCGATCCGTGGGGATCGTTGAACGGCAGAACCCACCAGATGAGGCTGCCCCAGGGCAGCGCGGTCTCGGGGGTGTGCTCGAGTTGGCGGGCCGCGGCCATCACCGACCACGCCACGAGACCGAAGAGCCAGTAAGGGATCAACAGCCGGCGCAACCGGTCGGCGACCACCACCCGCGGCGAACGCCGCTCGAAGGACCGGGCCAGCAGGTGGCCGCTCACGAAAAACATCGCCGGGACCGCCGCGACCACCCACGTGATCGGCGCCCACCCGTACGTGTGCCAGGTCACGACCCGGATGACCGCCACCGCCCGGATGGCGTCGAGGAAGCCGTCACGGCCCGGCATGCGATCGGCTGGCGTACGAGCTGGCGCCACCGTGGGGTCCCTTTCGTGTCCTGCCGAATCGCTGATTCCCGAACGCCGATATGACTCAGCTAAGGCTAAGCCTACCCCGGAGCGATCAGCGCTCCCGGTCGCTCGCAACGAGCGCACGCAGCGTGGACCAGGGCCGCGGCCGCCGTGACGCCTTGGAATTGCGCCCGGCGTCGAGCCACACGGCCATGCCGATTTTCCTTACCTGCGGCGCCGAACGTGCCCCAGAGGACAGCCCGGCAAACCTCATCGGGTCAGCGCGGCGAACGGGGCATGCCCAGCGCCACCTGCGCCACGATGTCGCGCTGCACCTCGTTCACCCCGCCCCCGAAGGTACGAACCGGCGCCGCGCGGTAGGCGTGCTCGAGCTCGCCCAGCAACAGGGCTCCGGGACCTCCACGCGCGATGAGCGAGGGCTGGCCGAGGATCTCCATGAGGATGCGGAGCGCTTCGATCTGGAACTCGGTGCCGAAGATCTTCATCGCCGACGCCTCGGCCGGGCCGAGCTCTCCGGTCTCGAGGCGACTCGCGACCTTCCAGTTCCACAACTTCAGCGCGTCGTTCTTCGCGTGCACGCGAGCGAGGGCCACCTGCACCCACTCCTCGTCGATCACGCGACGACCGTCGTCGAGCGAGGTGTCCTTGGCCCACTGGACAACGCGACGGAGCGGCCCGGCGATGGTGCCCGCCGGCGCGAGCCCCACGCGCTCATGGTTGAGCTGGGCCGTGATGAGCCGCCAACCGCCGTTGACCTCGCCGATGACGGCGCTGTGCGGGATTCGCACGTTGTCGTAGAAGGTGGCGTTCGTGTGCCCGCCGCCGAGCAGCCAGATGGGCGAGTGGGCGAACCCGGGCAACGTGGTGTCCACCGCGAAGATCGTGATGCCCTTGTGCTTCGGCGCCTGCGGATCGGTGCGGGCAGCGAGCCATACCCAATCGGCATCGTGCCCACCGGTGGTCCAGATCTTCTGGCCGTTGATGACCCACTCGTCGCCGTCGCGAACCGCGGAGGTGGCGAGCGCGGCGAGATCGGTGCCGGCGCCCGGCTCGCTGTAGCCGATCGCGAAGTGCAGCTCGCCGCGGAGAATCTTGGGCAGGAAGTAGGACTTCTGCTCGGGCGTGCCGTAGGCCTGCAGCGCCGGACCCACCGTGTTCAGGGTGACGAAGGGCAGCGGCACGCCAGCGGCGTTCGACTCCTCGAAGAAGATCAACTGCTCGATGGGCGTGAAGCCCTGGCCCCCCCATTCCTTGCGCCAACCGACCCCGAGCCAACCATCGGCCCCCATCTGCCGCACGATCTCGCGGAAGGCCGGACCGCCCGCGTGCTCTCCTTTGCCGAGCCGGGCGACGCGGTCTTCGGTCATCAGACCGGCGAAGTACTTCTGGAGCTCATCGCGGAGCGCGAGCTGTTCGGCGGAGAGCGCGAGGTGCATGGTGGGCCCCTTGGTTACGGCGATGCTACCGAGCGGAC
>WLNW01000178.1 GCA_009699605.1 Actinomycetota bacterium
CGCCGGGATGACCGCCGACGGCCCGATAGCTCCGACAGTTGGTGTTTCGCCTGAACAGCGAGAACCCCGAGGACCATTGAGTCCTCAGTCGGCACAGAAGCCCGGGTTCATCCCCAGGTAGGCGACGGTGAGTCGGCCTGTAGGCGGGGAACTGTCCGTAGCGAGCAATGCAGTGCCCCTACCTGCGCAAATACCGTGCCGCAGTTCGGGCAGTCGCAGATCAGTCGCAGACGGCCGCGGCCGCTGACGTCGCCCACGTGCGCGCGATGGCTTTTCGGATCTGGTCGTCCTCGTTCGGCCACCAGTGCGCATAGGTGGCGAGGCACTCGGCGGGGGAGTGGCCGAGCATCCGGGCCACCGCCGTCACGCCCAGCCCCTGAGCGATCAGCACCGACGCCGTGTGGTGCCGAAGTGCGTGCCACCCCGTTACGCCCACCTTCGCTTTCGTAGCGGCGTCCGAGATGCGCGCCGCAGCACGGTTCCGCGCCCAGGGTCCACCGTCACGGTGGAAGACCACGCCAGCATCGCCTGCGCCGAAACGCTGGCGATGCTGCGCGAGCAGAGACAGCACCTCGTCGGTGACGGGCACCGTGCGCGTGCTCCGCGCGGTCTTGCACGGCCCGAAGAACGGCGCGCCCTTCGACGGCGTGACCAGTTGTCGATCGATGACGAGCTCGCGTTTCAGCCAAAGCACACGGTCCTCGGTGATTCCGAAGAGTTCGCCCTGCCGTAAGCCGGTCGCCGCGGCGACGAGTACCGCGACCTCGAGCTCGGGCACGATGTTCTCGGCCACCCCCACGACCTCGCCGACGCTCAGGGGGACCCTGATCTCGGCCTCCCGTCGCGGAAGTCGCACGCCGTCGGCGGGAGAGCGTGCGATCACCCGGTCCGCTACCGCTGCCCGCAGGATCGACGACAGCAGCCGATAGGTGCCCTCCACCGTGCTCGGGGCGAGTGTCGCGCCCAGGCCGGTCGCCCATGCCTGCAGCTCGCTTGTACGCAGTGACCCGATCGGTCGCACACCGAATTTCGGTTCAATGTGGGTCCGGTACATCGACTCGGTCTTGTCGCGCGTCGACCCTCGCCACGGTTGCGCGGCCATCCAGGCGGTGGCGTGCGCGTCGAACGTGGTCTGTCGTGCCCGTGTGGGGTCGACGTACTCACCACGGGCGATGTTGACGCGCTGCTCGTCGAGCCACCGCTGCGCATCGCCCTTACGGTCAAAGACCTTGGTCCGGCGTGGCCCGCCCGGGAATTCGTGGAACTGGGCACGCCATTTGCCGCTGGGTCGCTTCGCGATCGACATCTCAGTCTTCTCCTTCGACTAGTTCGTAGGCTCGCGGTGAGGCCTGCCCGCGTTTGCCTGCGCCTTCGGTCAACCACAGCCCCTTCTTGCGGGCCGTGTCGATCCAGCCACGCACAGTCGACTGGTTGACGTGGTTCTCGCCAGCGAGTGCCTTTCGCGGGGATCGTTCGCCGGACTCGATCAACTCCGCATAGCGCACGGCTTTCTCGGCGTACCACCTGTCGCTCCGCTTTGACGGCCCGCGACCTGGGGAGTCGACGAACCGGTTCTCGTCGCCGAACGCGAAATGCCAGTAGGGGCGGAGGCGCCGTCGTGCTTCTTTCAGCATCCCGCCGCTGGCACCCATCACCCGCAGCTCATTTGAGCGCAGCGCCCTCGATGCGCGCGGCACCTTCCATTCACGCATCACCCCTATGACGCGTTCCGTCAAAGGGTCCTCCGCGTCGCTCAATTCGCCTAGCCACTCCACACGAAATCCGATCAGTTCGACGGTTCCGGCGTCGGTGGCACCGAAGGCCCACAACGGCAGCCACTCGGTGGACGTGCGATCGAACGCCAACGCGATCCTGGCATCGATGTCCACGACGAAATCGATCCTCTCGTCGTTCGGGGAGAGGATCCTCACCGTCAACGGCACGCGTGACTTTGTTTCCTTCCTCAAACCGCGCGTGATGGTCGCGGTGCCAACGAACGAAAGGGTCGTCGGCGCGCCTGGCTGTGTTTCCTGCGTCATTCTTTCATTGTCTCTGACTTACGGGCAAGGTGTCAAGAGAAGAACCGCTAGGCGAGCGCGAACCTAAGGGACGTACCAAGTGAAGAGCATCGACAACGAGACGAACACCGCCAACTACCTCGACAAACCGGTCAAAACGCTCCAGCAGTGGCGGTGGCGCAGCGAAGGCCCGCCGTACTGCAAGGTCGGTCGCTCGGTGAAGTACCGCAAAGCCGACGTCGACCTCTGGCTCGAGCAGAACTGCGTCATGCCGCGACACCTCTCATGAGTTCCCGGTCGCCCGCCCAAACGCGACGAGAACCGGGTGGCAGCCCGGTCCTCGCAAACTCAGCTACCTGTCCGCAGCGCACGGACCCTAGCCCGCTACTCACCTATCTGGCATCGCGTGAGCCGGCCCAGCCGATCTGCTGCTGCACCACGCTCGTGGGGATCACGTTCTTCATCGACGGCATCACCATCGCCACGTTCGATGAGGTGTACACGTTCGGTTGGCGTCCCGGCGACGCGCAGGCGGCGGCATGAGCGAACTCGCCGAACTCCGTGCCCGTCTCCTCGCGCGCGCCTTGGCCGGTGCGCGATGAACCCGCTCGACCCTGACGAGGAATGGCCTTTCGTCAAGCAGTTCCGCGAGTCGACCATGAACACCGACGCGCTCCTCGCACGGGCCGTCTGTGGGCTCGACTTTGTCGTGGACCGATGGATACCAGCCGAAAGTCTGGTGCTCGTCTACGGGCCGTCAGGGGCCGGGAAATCGTCCGTCACGATCGACATGGCGTTGTCGATGCTGCACGCGATGCCGTGGGGTGGGAACCCGATCGACAATGCCGGTTCGGTTGTCTACTGGGCCGGCGAAGGCGTGCAGGGCATCGGGCAGCGTGTTCGTGCCTGGTACGACTATCACAAGCCCGACGATCCGTCGTCCGGCTGCGACGTGCACTGGGCGACCGCGAGCTTGGATTTGTCCAAACCCGAGTGGGGGGCCGCGGTGGCGAAGTTCTCCGAAGGACTCGCACCGTCCGCAGTGTTCGTCGACACGTTCGCTCGCGCGACCGCCGGCATTGAGGAAAACTCGTCGCGCGACGTCGGACTTGTCATCTATGAACTCGACCGCATCCGCAAGGCCATCAAGGCTCCGGTGATCGTCGTGCACCACTCCGGCAAGGATGCCTCGAAGGGAGCTCGCGGTTCGTCGGCGATGCGGGCCGCGGTCGATGTTGAGATCGAGGTGACCGGCTCGGAGAATCGGGTGATGGTGCGGTGCACGAAGATGCGCGACGCCGAACCGCCGGAGCCGATCGAGTTCGAGCGCGTCAGCGTGGGTGAATCGTTCGTGCTCGTCCCCGCAGTACGGTCGGCGACGATGACCCGCGGCACCCAGTCCGCGCTCGATGCGCTGCGCGCCATCGACATCCCCGACGGTGTAGCGAACAACGTGTGGAAGAACGCTTGCGTCGAGGCCGGTATCGCCGAATCGTCGTTTTTCCGGTATCGGTCAACGCTGGTAAAGCACGGCCTCGCGTGCAACGTCGGCACCGACAAGCAGCCGCGGTACGCGGTCTATCGCGAAGAAGGTGCCGCTTGAGAGCGAGAGAGTCCTACCACCGGTGCTCTCACTCTCACCCCCTAGAGAGGGTGGGTGATAGAGAGCAGATTGCACAGCTCTCAATGAGAGCAGCAACAACTCTCATGAGAGTGCGAGCCGGGGCGCCCCGCCAAGGGTGACCCCACGCCCGGCCAACGCACAGCCTCCACCACCGCAAGCACGGCCGCATGAGGCAAACGACCCCAACGCGATGAACGAACTCGTCACCACCGAACAACGCGCCGCCGAAGAACGCCGAAGCCTTAGCGCGCTCTACCACGAACACCACCGCGGACTAGGCCCGCCACGCCACCGCGTCGGGCGCCGCACCTTCTACGAGCGCTCCGAGCTCGAAGCGTGGCGACAAGCCCGACAAAAGCACCTCGAGCACGAAAACCGCCAACGGCCGCACATCGCGTTCGCACCCCAACACCCCGATGCGTTTTCTTTCTAAAACCTTCCACGACCCCTGCACCATCGTCTGCGCGTGTCTCTACGAGATCTGGGCCGATTCCGGCTCGCCCGCCCTCGATTAGAAGGAAGTACCCCGATGCCCACCGTCGATCTCCACCTGGCCGCCGCCCAGCTCCGCGCCATCGTCGAAACGCTGCCACCGAAAACGCCGGCAGAACACCGCCTCGCCGGGCGCTTCCTTGAGGCCGCCCAGATAGTCGAGTTGTGCGCCGACGGCGAGCGCTGACTGCCCATCGCCGCCTATGGGCGCACCGTTTCTGCCCACCGATTCGCCCACCCTCTGCCGTGGCCGATGAGCTGGGCGAATGCGAAAACCGTGCGACATCGCCCACCTCAGCCCTATGGGCGCACCGTTTCTGCCCACCGATTCGCCCACCCATCCGTATACGGTACGGTCCTACCGTGTACACTGTCGGCATGAGAACGATCGCCTATTACCGGGTCAGCACCGACGAGCAAGCAGCATCGGGTAACGGGCTCGACGCGCAGCGCGCCACCGTGACACGCGCCATCGCCGCCCGTGGCTGGGATCTCGTCGCCGAACTCACCGACGAAGGCCGCTCCGGCGGGACGATGCGTCGCCCAGCGCTGCTCGAGGTGCTCGATCGCATGGATCGCCACGAGGCCGACGTGCTCATCGTCGCCAAACTCGATCGCCTCTCGCGTTCCGTCCTCGACTTCGCGAGCATCACCGAAGCCGCCAAAATCGGTGGCTGGGCCGTGGTCACGCTCGATCTCGCAATCGACACCACCACCCCCACCGGTGAAATGATGGCGAACATCACGGCCGTGGTGGCCCAGTGGGAACGCCGGATCATCTCCCAGCGCACGAGTGACGCTCTCCAGGCCATGAAAGCGCGAGGTGTTCGCCTAGGTGGCCCGGTCACGCTGCCCGCAGAGATCCGGGCTCGTATCGCGTCCGAGCGCGCCGATGGCCGGACGCTTCGTGCGATCGCCGCTGGGCTCGTAGCCGACGGGATCCCCACCGCTCGAGGTGGTGCCTGGCACGCTGGGACGGTGCGCGCCGTCTGTGCCTCCGTTGCCCTCGACGCTCTGGCGATGCCCGGATGAGGTTTCGGCCGCTTCGTAGATGGCGCCGCAAACGCGAGGCCCTCGCTGACATGCGCTCCGTAATCGAGAACCTCCCGATAGTGCTCGAAGCCAAAGCCGCCAACGAAGCCGCCATAGCCGCCGCTGACGCCCTCGTCGCCGCCGCCCTCGTCGCCGCCCACGAAGCCGACGAAGCCGCCAACGAAGCCTTCTACGCCGCCGAAGCCGCCAACGAAGCCTACGAAGCCGCCACCGAAGCCGCCTACGCCGCCGCCGCCTTCGAAGCCGACGAAGCCGAAGTCATGCACGCCGCCTACGAAGCCGCCAACGAAGCCTTCGAAGCCGCCGAAGCCGCCTACGCCGTCCGAGCCGAAGCCGACCGAGCCGAGACCGCCGCCTACGCCGCCTACGACGAAGCCCGAGACGCCTACCGAGACGCCTACCGTGCCGCACGAGTTGCACGGCGCCTTGACTGACACCGCCCATCCGTTATCGGTGGGCACCCCCGCTAGCGCCCACCTCCGTGTCATAGCCTCTGCCCACGCCCAAGAGCTGGCCTGATCCGTGAACAGTGCGACACGATGTGCCAAAGTCGGTGGGCACCCCCGCTAGCGCCCACCTCCGTGTCATAGCCTCTGCCCACGAAAGATCTCGGATGGACGATCGCCCTACGTTCAACATTCTCGGCGCTGCCCACGCCACCAGCGCGAGCCGTCGCACGATCGCCCGAATGCTCGTCGATGGCAGGATCGCCGGCGCGTCGAAGGTTGAAGGCGAATGGCAGATTCCGCTTGCCTCGCTGCTCGCCGCTGGCCTCAAGTTGCACGCGCCATCGCCGCCCGACGCACCGAGCTCGAGCACCACCACGCCGCCGGGCACCACCTCGAGCGCCGAGCTCGAGCTGCTCCGGGCCGAAAACGTGCGCCTCTCACATCGCGCCGAACTCGCCGAGATGGAAACCGAGCTGCTCCGCACGAGCCTCGACGATCTCCGATCCGTTATAGCGAAGCTCCCGCCAGCGCTCGAAGCCGCCCGGCCAAAACGATGGTTTCGCCGCTGACGCCCGATTGTCGGTGGTGCCCACCCCCGCCGACGCGCCAAAGCCCGCTCCGGGGCTCACAGGGGCCTTAGCCGCCGCTTCCCGAGATGGGACGCACGCGGAATCGCAACGGTGTAATATTGAACGATATGAGCCGCCCTCGCGAGATTGATCCCGAAACCAACCAAGTTCGGATGGTCGGCGTGCCCATTTCCGTAGCCAATCACGATGCGCTCAAAGCGGAAGCCAACGCTCGAGGAATCACGATGGCCGCAGTAGTCCGCCCGCTGATCGAGCGCGAGCTTCGCCGGAGTCAACGCGCAGCTAAGAACGCGACGACGTGAACACTCACGGGATCGCTCGCGCTCGGCTGACTAACAATTGGTTGCAGCGCGCATGTAATCGGGCCGACA
>WLNW01000179.1 GCA_009699605.1 Actinomycetota bacterium
GGGGGCGTGGTCCACGAGACGGGCGTGCCGTCGGGCAAAGCCGCCGACTCGTGGCTCGACGAGCGGCTGAACGAAGCCTCGGTCACGCTCGATCGAGCGGCCCGGCAGCTGGTACACCAACGCCTGGGCGAGGACCGGGCGCGTGTGGTCGGGGTGCTGCACACCATCGAGACGACCTACGGCCCCGGGGCCAAGGTCAGCGCGGCCGACATCGAGCCCTTCCTCGGCGAGGCGGGCACGGTGCCCCCCTGGGAGCTGACTGATTCGATCGACTCCGGCAACATCGCCGACGCGCTCGACAAGCTGCACCGGATGCTCGGCGCAGGGGAGCGTCACCCGTTGCAGTTGCTCGCCACGTTGCACACCCACTACGGCCGCATGATGCGCCTCGACGGTGTGGGGGGCCTTGACGAGCGCGGTGCCGCCAACCTGCTCGGCATGAAAGGCTCGACCTTTCCGGCGAAGAAGGCGCTCACGCAGAGCCGCCGCCTGGGGGGGCCGAAGGTGCGTCAGGCCACGCGGCTTCTGGCCGAGGCCGACCTGGCGCTGCGGGGCACCGTGGCCTGGCCGCCCGACATGGTCATGGAAGTGCTGGTGGCGCGGCTGGCCAACCTGGCGCGCCGATAGGCCCGCACGAGACAGCGGGGCCCATCGAAATGCGGTAGTCGCGAGGCGTCAGGCCGCAGTGGAGGCGCCGGCGAGCCGGGCGATGCGCTTCATGAGGCGCGACTTGCGGCGGGCGGCCGCGTTCTTGTGGATGATGCCGGTGGATGCCGCACGGTCGATCTTGCTGATGGCGGTGCGCACCAGGGCGTCGGCGTTCTCGGTGCCGAGGGAGCCCTCGGCCTGCTTGATTCGGGTACGCAACTGGGAGCGCACGGCCTTATTGCGAAGGCGGCGCTTCTCGTTCTGCTTGTTGCGCTTGATCTGGCTCTTGATGTTCGCCACGGATGACCCTGCTGCTCGGTGCGCCCGGACGAGCGCGAATGCGATCTGGAACGGCCGAAAAGCCGACCGGCGAATGCTACCGGGCGGCGCTCCGAAAGTCACTGCCGGCAACCGGGGACCCCCCTCGTCTCCTTAGACTTCCCCCGGCCATGGAGCTGTCCCTCATCCGCAACGTCTCGATCATCGCCCACATCGATCACGGCAAGTCCACGCTGGCCGACCGCATGCTCGAGCTCACGGGTGCCGTCGACCCCCGCGACATGCGAGCGCAGTACCTCGACTCCATGGATCTCGAACGTGAGCGTGGCATCACCATCAAGCTTCAGTCGGTGCGCCTGAACTGGCGCGACCATGTGATCAACCTCATCGACACCCCGGGCCACGTTGACTTCGGCTACGAGGTCAGCCGCTCGCTCGCGGCGTGCGAGGGCGTCATCCTCCTGGTCGACGCCGCGCAGGGCATCGAGGCGCAGACCCTCGCCAACTGCTACCTGGCCCTCGAGAACAACCTCACCATCGTCGCGGCACTCAACAAGATCGATCTCCCCGCCGCCGAGCCCGAGCGCTATGCCGAGGAGATCGAGAACATCCTCGGCATCCCGGCCGAGGAGATCCTGCTCATCAGCGCGAAGACTGGCATCGGCGTTGAGGGCCTCATCGAAGCGGTCATCGAACGGATCCCCGCGCCCCTGGGTGACGCCGCGGCGCCGTTGCAGGCGCTCATCTTCGACAGCCACTTCGACAACTACCGCGGTGTCATCTCGTCGATCCGCGTCATGAACGGCGTGCTCAACACCAACACCAAGGTGCGCTTCATGCAGGCCGGCACCGTGCACGAGGCCGATGAGGTCGGTGTGCGCCTGCCCGATCACACACCGGTGAAGTCGCTCGGTCCTGGTGAGGTGGGCTACCTCATCGCAGGTATCAAAGACGTCGGCGAAGCACGCTCAGGTGAGACCGTCACCACTGCGGTGCGCCCGGCCACTGCAGCCCTCGAGGGGTACCGCGAACCGAAGCCCATGGTGTTCTCCGGCCTGTATCCGATCGATGGCGACGAGTATCAGGACCTTCGCGAATCGCTCGAGAAACTCCGCCTCAACGACTCGTCGTTCACCTACCAACCCGAGACGTCCGGCGCGCTCGGCTTCGGTTTCCGGTGTGGGTTCCTCGGCCTTTTACACATGGAGATCGTGCGCGAGCGCCTCGAGCGCGAGTTCGGGCTCACGCTCATCTCCACTGCGCCATCGGTCGAGTACCGCGTGAACAAGACCGACGGCACTCAGGTCGTGGTCGACAACCCCAGCGTGATGCCCGATGCGGGGGTCATCGACTCCATCGAAGAGCCCTACTTCACCTGCAACATCCTCACGCCCAGCGACTACACGGGCACGCTCATGGATCTTTGCCAAGGGCGCCGCGGCGAGATGATCAAGATGGAGTACCTCTCGCCCGAACGGATCGAGCTCGTGTACCGCATGCCGCTCGCCGAAGTGGTCATGGACTTCTTCGACCAGATGAAGTCCCGCACGCAGGGCTATGCCTCGCTCGACTACGAACCCGCGGGTTACGCGAAGGCCAACCTCGTCAAGGTCGACGTCCTGCTGCATGGTGAGCCCGTCGATGCGTTCAGTGCGATCGTGCACCGATCCAACGCCGAGAGCTACGGCCGGCGCATGGTCGACAAGCTTCGTGAGCTCATCCCGCGCCAGCAGTTCGACGTCTCGATCCAGGCCGCGATCGGTAGCCGCATCATCGCCCGCGAAACCGTGAAGGCTTTGCGCAAGGACGTCACGGCGAAGCTTTACGGCGGTGACATCAGCCGCAAGCGGAAGCTGCTCGAGAAGCAGAAGGAAGGCAAGAAGCGCATGAAGTCGATCGGACGCGTCGAGGTGCCGCAAGAAGCCTTCATCTCTGCACTGAAACTCGATTCGTAACGCGCTCGACCGACGCCGACGGCGCGAAGTTCGCGGTCGCCGGACGAGTGCCGGGCATGCCCTGGCGGCGCGCCCACCTACCCCGGCTGCTGACCTCGTCCCCGGCTTGAGGGTTCCGCGCCGGTACACTGAACGGGCAGCAGATCGGCGAACGCCCATGCTCGAAGAGCGCAAGGCGGCCATTCTCAAAGCCGTCGTCGAGGAGTACATCCAGACCGCACAGCCCGTCGGGTCGGGTTACATCGCGAACGCGCCTGGCATCGGCGTGTCACCGGCCACCGTGCGCAATGAGTTGGTCCAGCTCGAGAAGCAGGGCTACCTCCACCAGCCGCACACCAGCGCGGGGCGTGTACCCACCGACAAGGGGTACCGCTTCTTCGTCGACTCGCTCTCCATGCCCACACTGGCCCACGCACAGGCCGAAGCCGTGAAGTCGTTCTTCGACCGCTCGCACGGCGAGCTCGAACACCTGCTGTCCGAGACCACGTCGCTGCTGGCCGATCTCACCGACTGCGCCGCCGTGGTGGTGGGCCCCACGCCCAAAAGCGCGACGGTCCGGTCGATTCAGGTGGTGCGGGTCGCCCAGCAGACGGCAGTGGTGGTCGCAGTCCTGTCCAACGGCGGGGTCGTGAAGTCCACGGTCGACCTCCCCGACGACTTCACCGATGACGCCATCAGCGACGCGTGCGCGCTCCTCACCCGCACCCACGTGGGCGGTCCGCTGAAGGGCGCGGTGTTCGGCCCCGAGGTGCCCGACGTCATCGTCCGCCTCGCGGGTGCGGCGATGCAGGCCCTCCTAGACGACGGCTCGCAGGAGACCGACCAGGTCTTCGTCAGCGGCGCGGTCCGCATGGTCAACGCGTTCGACGCCGTCGATAAGGTGCGCGAGGTCTTGTCGGTACTCGAGCGCCAACTCGTCGTGGTCACGCTCATCCGCGACGTGATCGATCGGGGCCTCAGCGTGGCCATCGGCTCCGAGACCGGCGTCGAGCCCCTCGCCGAGTGCTCGATCGTCGTCGCGCCCTACGAGGTGGAGGGTCAGCAGGTGGGTACCGTTGGCGTTCTGGGGCCGACGCGGCTGAACTATCCGCAGGCGTTGTCTGCGGTGGCCATCGTGAGCCAGCGCCTCGGCGACCGTTTGAGCGAAGGATGAGGCGTGGCTAGCGACTACTACGAGCTGCTCGGTGTCAGCCAAGGTGCAACCGAGCAGGAGATGAAGCGCGCGTACCGTCAGCTGGCCCGGCAGTACCACCCCGACGCCAATCCCGACGACCCCACGGCCGAGGCGAAGTTCAAAGAGATCGCCGCCGCGTACGAGACCTTGTCTGATCCGCAACGCCGCGCCCACTATGACCGCTTCGGTGCCGCCGGCCCCGGCGCGGGTGGTGCCGGCGACGTGTTTGGCGGCGGGATCAACGACATCTTCGAAGCGTTCTTCGGTGGGGGTAGCTCCTTCGGTGGCGGCCAGCGGGCATCCGGCCCGGCGCGTGGCCCGGATCTCGAGTCCACCGCCCAGGTCGCGTTCGAGACCGCCGTGTTCGGTGGCACCACCTCGGCCACGGTCACTACCTACGTCGTGTGCGAAAAGTGCGAGGCATCCGGGTGCCAAAAGGGCTCGCACGCCAGCACCTGCGGCGAGTGCCGCGGTTCGGGGCAGGTTCGGCGCACACGTCAGTCGTTCATCAACATGGTCACCGTGGTGGCGTGCCCCACGTGCAACGGCCAGGGACGCAGGATCGAGCACCCGTGTGAGGTGTGCGCCGGCGACGGCCGCCGCAAAGACCAGCGCACCTTCGAGGTCGGCATCCCCGCCGGCGTCGATGATGGCACCACCTTGCGATTGTCGGGCCTCGGCGCGGTCGGCCTGCGCGGCGGTCCGTCCGGCGACCTCTACGTCCACCTCCAGGTGGTCCCGCACGACGAGTTCCTGCGCGACGGTCTCGACCTCGTGCATCCGTTGCATATCTCGTTCGCCCAGGCCGCGCTGGGCATGAACCTCGATATCGCCACGCTCGACGGCGAGGAAAAGGTCGAGATCGGCGCGGGCACCCAGACCGGCAAGGTCATGCGGTTCCGCGGCAAAGGAGTACCGCGCGTGCAAGGCCGGGGCCGGGGCGATCTGCGCGTGCACGTCATCGTCGAGACCCCCGAGGACCTCACCCCCGAGCAAGCCGATCTGTTGCGCAAGTTCGCCGAGCTCCGCGGTGAGATCGTCGCGCCGGCCGATGCGGGGCTGCTGTCGCGCATCAAGTCCGCGTTCCGCTGACCGGCCCGCCCGTGTCCGCAGCGTCGCGTCGCCCGCCGTTCGGGCCACCTTTGGTGTTCGTCGCGACGCTCGACCGTCCCGCGCTCAACGACGCTGACGCACATCATCTCGGCCGCGTGCTGCGGCTGCGGGCGGGCGACGTGCTCACCGCCGCCGACGGCGCCGGGCGTTGGCGCGAATGCACCTATCGCGCGACCGCCCAGCTCGAGATCTCGGGTGAGGTGTTCGAGGAGCCGATGCCGGAACCGCCGATCACGATCGCGTTCGCATTGACGAAAGCCGACAAGCCCGAACTCGTCGTGCAGAAGCTGACCGAACTGGGCGTCGATCGCGTGGTGGCGTTCCGGGCGGCGCGCTCGATCGTGTTGTGGGACGAAGCGAAGGCCGCCCGTAATGTCGAGCGTTGGCGTTCGGTCGCGCGCGAAGCAGCCATGCAATCGCGACGCTCCCGCCTTCCGATCATCGAGCCGATCTCGACGTTCGCGGAGGTCGCGGGGCGACCCGGTGCCGCTCTTTCTGTAGCGGGCGGCGCGCCGCCCGGCCTCCACCTGCCGACGGTGCTGGTCGGCCCCGAAGGGGGGTGGTCGCCCGAGGAGGACGCCACGCCCATGCCGCGAGTCGCCTTCGGCGACCACGTTCTGCGCGCAGAGACCGCAGCTATTACTGCGTGCAGTGTTGTGGCCGCGATACGGTCACGCCTGGCGGGGGATTTGAGCCATCCTGACGCTTCGTGAGCGTCTTTTGCGCTGGCGGGCCCTCGCGTCGTAATCTCACCCGGAGACGCCGGGCCAGCACGCAACGTGAACCCTTTCCCAGGGTGCAGCGAGAGAGCGAGTCACGCCCGCTGTCGCATCACATCCGCGGGCAACGGCTGGACCTCATGATCAACGCGAACGACGAAAATCCACCGGTAGCTCCGGACGCATACAGCCGCAAGGTCGGCGAGCGACTTCGCTCCATTCGGCGCCAGAAGCGGCTGTCGCTCCAAGAGGTCGAGGCCAAGTCCCGTCAGGAGTTCAAGGCCTCCGTGCTGGGTGCCTACGAACGCGGCGAGCGCGCCATCTCGGTGCCCCGACTGCAGCGATTGGCGCGGTTCTATTCGGTGCCGGTCGACCAGTTGCTCCCCATGGACGAAGGCCCCGACTTCGGAGTCGAGACCAACGCCGCGGTCATCGATCTCACCGAACGTCCCTCGCGTCCGGCGGGGGTCGCCGTGACCATCGACCTCACCCGCCTCGAGCAGCTCCGTGGCCCCGAAGCCGACATGCTGAGCCGCTATCTCACCATGATCCAGGTGAAGCGCCAGGACTTCAACGGCCGGGTGCTCACTATCCGCCGCGATGACCATCAGGCGCTCGCGGCGATCCTCGGTACCGGCGTCGATGGTGCCGGCAACCGTCTCGACGATCTTGGGCTCAGCTA
>WLNW01000018.1 GCA_009699605.1 Actinomycetota bacterium
CACTTCGAGGCGAGCCCCGCGGTACAGATCGAGACCGAGACCGAGCTTCATCGCGCCTCCTTCCGACGCCGCGATCCGCGACGACATCCGATCATCGCCCGTCCGGCCACGTCGCGCCATCCCACCCGCTACTAGCCTGGTGGCCGTGTTCGTTGTTGGGCTCACCGGTGGGATCGGATCCGGCAAGACCACGGTTGCGTCGATGCTCGCAACGCGTGGCGCACACATCATCGACTGCGACGGGCTGGGCCGCCTGGTCGCCGAGCCCCACGGGCGGGCCTACGGCGCAATCGTGGCTCACTTCGGTCACGGAATCGTCGGCGCCGACGGCCGCCTCGACCGGCCGGCATTGGCGGGAATCGTGTTCTCCGACCCCGATGCACTCGGCGCGCTCAACGCGATGACGCATCCGGCGATCGACGCCGAGATCCTCGAACGACTCCGCACGCTGCCCGACGACTCGATCGTCGTGCTCGACATGGCGGTGCTCACCGAATCGCAACTCGGCGCGGGCATCTACCAATACGTCGTCGTGGTCGAGGCCGATCCGGTCGGTCGCATCGACCGGATCATCCGCCGCGGCCTCACCGAGGCCGATGCCCGTGCCCGCATGGCGTCACAGGCCACCGACGACCAACGTCGCACCATCGCCGACCTGATCGTGCCCAACACCGGTGCGCTCGATGAGCTCGAACGGGCCGTCGATATCGCGTGGATCGCCATCCGGCGCGCCGCTACCCCCGCTGCCCCCGCGCCCGATTGATCGTTCGTACACTCGCGCCGTGAAATCGACCGAGGCACCCAGTCGCCGCGCCTGTTCCATCGTCAGCGTGTTCGCGGCGTGCAGCTTCGCCGCGAGCATGGTGATCGGCGGCTGGCTCTTTCCGCACCTGTCGGACAACAACGACGATGCGGTCTACGTCTTCCAGGGGAAGACCATCGCCCAGGGTTCACTCACGCTGCCGGCCGACCCGCATGCCGACTTCTTCCGACCTTGGATGTCGGGCCCGCATGACGGCCGGCAGGTGCTGGTCTTCCAGCCCGTCTTCCCGGCCACGCTCGCGCTCAGCGAGGTGCTGTTCGGGACGATGCGCGTGGTTCCCGCAGCCATCACCGCCGGGTGCGTAATGCTGATCTTCGCGTTCGCGCACGCCGCGTTGCGCGACGAGCGAAAGGCACTGTTCGCCGCAGCGCTGTTCGCCCTCTCGCCGCTGGTGCTCGTGCACAGCGGCATGTACCTCGAATACCTGTACGCGGTGCTGCTCGAGTTGGCCGTGCTGGTGCTCGTTCTACGCGCGTCGTGGGGGCACGCCACACGACGCCTCGTCACCGCCGGGCTGCTCCACGGCCTCCTGTTCTTCATGCGACCGTTGGACGCGATCCTCCTCGGTCTCGTCATCGTCGCGATGCACGTCCTCCCCCGTCCGGCGGTGGTTCGCGCGGCCATCCGTCCGGTCGCGACCGTGGCTGCGGCCGCGGTCCCCGGCGTGCTGTTGTGCTTCGCGTACAACCATCTGGTGACCGGAAGCGCGCTGCGTTTTCCTCTCTGGGCCATCGGGGGCGACAACAGCCTCGGCTTCGGGAAGCGCTCCATCGCCGCGGGTGCGCCGGTGATCGACTTCCAGTTCCACGATGCGTGGATCGCGATCCGTCAGAACGTGCGGTCACTGCCCCACTGGCTCGCCGGTGGTGTCGTGGCCGTGCCGCTCGGCCTGTACGGGTTGTGGCGTATGCCGCGCGATCGCGTGGTCGCGGCGCTCGTCGCGATTGCCGTGCTGTTCCCGCTCGGGTATCTGGCCTACTGGGGCAACGTGCTGATCTTCTTCGGTCGGCGCACCATCGGGCCGCACTACTACCTCGCGTTGTTGATCCCCGCGTGCGTGGTCACCGCCGCCGGGCTCGATGCCTGCGCAAGGCTCGGTCGCGTGGCGTTCGGCGTCGCCACGCTCGCGCTCGTGATCGGCACCGGCGTCGAGCTCCCCGACAAGCTCGATCGCAACCGAACGGTCGCCGATCGCATCGACGCCGAGAACACGACCATCGAGACTGCGGTGGGGGCCGGCGCCGCGGTGGTCGTGTTGCCGACCACGCGTGACGGTCCGTACCTCCTTCATCCGCGTGGGTGGTTGATGAACGAGCCCGACCTGTCGAATCGCGTGCTCTATGCCGCGGACCGCGGCGGCGACAACGTCACGCTCTTCGACCGGTTTCCCGATCGGCCGATCTGGCGTTTCCAGTCGGTCGAGGCCACCGGGCCACGCCCCCGCCCCGACATGCAGCGGCTCCGTCAGGTCGAGATGCGCGCCTCGACCCCGATCGTGGTGAACATCCGCAACACCGCGGCCCAACCGGTGGTCGTGCTCCAGCTGTCGACCGGGGCGGCCACCTCGTCGTGCGTCATCGACGGCGCGGCACGAGCCGGTGCGAACTACCAGGTCGAGCTCACCATCGACGAGCGGGGTGCCAGGGTGAGCTGTCCGAGCGGCGCGATCACCGCCGCGCTGCCCGACGGTCACGGCACGCTCTCGCTCGGCGCGGCGTTCGGCCCAAACGAGGACACCGGCATCGCGTCGATCAACGAGTACCGCATCTGGTACTCCCGCCAGGGCGCGACGATCTCGGTGATAGCGCCGGCCGAGCAGTGGCGTCGCGACCCGGCACCGCTGCAGCGCTGGCGGGTCACGATCGACAACCCCGCGATCGCCCTGTCGGTCGGCTGACGGCTACGTTCGCCGCCCATGGGCATCTTGAGCGGTCCGATCGACATGGACCCGCAGAAGCGAAAGGCCGCCGAATACCCGCGGGTCCACGCACGGCCCGGGCTCGAGCTCGTGCACCGCGGCACGGGGGTGCGGGGCAAGCTGGTGTCGTTCGCGTCGGCGAAGATCGTGCTGCGCGACGCGCAGGGTCGTGACCACGCATACCGGCCCGCCGACGGCGACTTCCTGTTCGACGGCAAGGCGGTGGCCATCCGGCCGCCGAAGCCCGCCGACGGCACCGGCGCCAAGCGAACCGCGTCTGGCTCGATCGATCTCGGCGCCGTGCCAGCGCGACTCGCGCGGGCCAGTCGGATCTATGTCGAGGGGCTCCATGACGCCGAGCTCGTCGAGAAGGTCTGGGGTGACGACCTTCGAGTCGAGGGCGTGGTCGTCGAGCATCTCGGAGGAATGGACGACCTCGAGGCGGTGGTGCGCCAGTTCGGGCCCGGACCGCGCCGCCGGCTCGGCGTCCTGCTCGACCATCTCGTGGACGGCACCAAGGAGCGGCGCGTCGCGTCGCGCATCGATCATCCCGACGTGCTCATCACCGGCCACCCCTACATCGACATCTGGCAGGCGGTGAAGCCGTCAGTGGTCGGGATCACGATGTGGCCGGCTGTCCCGAAGGGCCAACCGTGGAAGGAAGGCGTGTGCGAGGCCATCGGTTGGCGCGACTCCACCGCGGCCTTCTGGAAGCACCTGTTGGGCAAGGTCCAGTCCTACGCGGACCTCGAGCCCGAACTCATCGGCGCGGTCGAGCAACTCATCGATTTCGTCGCTCCGCCTGAGTAGCCGGAGCATTCGACGCGAGTACGGTTGCCCGCCATGCACGCTCGCAGATCGACTTCCCCTTCCCGCGCGGCTGCGGCTCTGGCAGTGGTGTTCCTCCTTCTGCTCGCCAGCTGCAGCGACGACAGTGGCGGCACCAACCAGACCGCCTCCAGCCCCACCCCGTCCACGACCACGCCGTCGGTCGCCACCACGGCGAAGGCATCCCAGACCACCGTCTCCGGGCCGGCCACTAGTACCACGATGCCGTTCACGTTTCCGGGCCGTCAGCCACTCGCCGGGATGCCCGTGAACACCGACCCCAAGAACATCTACGCGAACGCGCTGTCGGGCCTCTCCGATGCGGTGAAGAACGCCAAGAACCTCGTGTACGTCCCGCACAACGACTCGGCCGACGTGTGGGTGATCGATCCCACGACCTACAAGGTGATCGACAAGTTCCCCACCGGTGCCATCGCCCAGCACGTCGTGCCGTCCTATGACCTCAAAACGCTGTGGGTGAACAACAACGCAGGCAACACGCTGACCCCGATCGACCCCACCACGGGCAAGCCGGGCAAGAACATCCCGGTCGAGGCGCCTTACAACCTCTATTACACGCCCGACGGCAAGTACATGATGATCATGGAAGAGCGCAACAACACGATCACGTTCCGCGATCCGAAAACGCCTTTGCTCGACATCGTGCAGAAGGTCAAGGTTCCGTGTCGCGGCGTCAACCACGTCGACTTCTCCCCCGACGGCACCTACTTCATCGCGAGCTGCGAGTTCTCCGGTCAGCTCATCAAGTTCGATCTGATCACGATGCAGGTCGTCGCCACGCTGAACCTCGAGGCCAACTCGTCCCAACCCCAGGATGTCCGGCTCGCGCCCGACGGTTCCCGGTTCCTCGTGGCCGACATGGCGGCCAACGGCATCTGGGAGATCGACGGGGAGAAGTTCACGGTGATGAACTTCCTCGAGAGCGACGCCGGACCGCACGGCATCTACCCCAGTCGTGACGCGAGCCAGATGTACATCTCGAACCGCAACGCCGGCTCGATCAGCGTCTACGACGTCGCAACGCACACCATCGTGAAGCGCTGGAAGATCCCCGGGGGCGGCTCACCCGACATGGGTGGCGTCTCCGCTGACGGCAAGGTGCTCTGGTTGTCGGGCCGCACCAACAACGTCGTCTATGCGATCGACGTGGTGAACTGGACGCTGCTGGCAAAGATCCCCGTAGGCCAAGGCCCGCACGGTTTGGCCGTGTACCCGCAACCGGGGCGCTACTCGCTCGGCCACACCGGCAACTACCGCTGACCTCGGGTCGGGCCCCTCGAGTGACCGTGGTGCTCGGGGATCAAAGGTGCGTCGACACGAACCGCCAGGCCTCGGTGGTGGTGTCGAACCAGGTGTTGCTCACCCAGTCGTGGCCACCGCCGGTGACCTTGAAGTGCACGACATCGGCTCGACAACCGGTGCCGCGCACCGCGGTGACGGCGGGTGACGAAGCGGCGATGGGCACCGACTCGCTGTTGGTGCAGCCGTTGACCCCCCGCCATATGTCGAGCATTTCACGTACCGGCGCGACCTGGCCGCGCGACTTGCCGCCGCTGTTCGCGACCTGTCCGCCCTCGTAGGGGACGACGGTGTCGGCGGTGCCGAACACCACCATTATCGGCAGCGGCCGGCTGGGCTTGCACCGCTGGGTCATGTCACGCGGGCCCGCGCCCGAGACGAGAACCACCGAGGCGAGCTGGTCGGTCATGTCGCATGCAGCCCGCGAGGCCATGAGCGCACCGTTCGAGAACCCGGCGATCGCGATGCGGGTCGGGTCGGCGCCCGCCTCGGCGACCGAGCGCGAGATCAGCTCGCGAAGAAACGCAACGTCGTCGACGGGGCTGCCGACCAGCGGCTCCATGCCCGGACGGCCGTCGTTCCAACTACCACCGAATGCATCGGGGTACGCCACGATGTAGCCGGCCGGTGCGGCGAGCTTGTCGAAACCGAGCCGCTGCATCGCGGGGCCTTTGCCTCCCACGCCGTGGAGCACGATGAGCAGCGGCAATCGCTGCTGCTCCGTCGTGTTGGGCGGGACCACCAGCATCCACCGACGATCGACGCCGCCGACCAGCGTGGTCACGGTCCGCTCCCCGGCCGGCCGCATGGTCGGCGCCGCCACGGCGGTCGTGGGGACCGGGGCGTTCGCGGCCACGACGAGCGTGACCGCCCCGGCGCCCGGAACGCCGGACATCTCGGGCGCAAGCCACGAAGCCGTGGGGTCGACGTCGGAAAGTACCTGATCGGAGCGCTCGAGGTGCCCTCCCGCTACATCGGTGGGCGGTGTCGCGGCCGACGCCTGGGCGCAGGCCGCGAGCAGCAGGGCGGCGGCGGCTCCTGCCCACCAGTGATGTGTCGGATGTCGCACGGGCACGAACCGTAGATGACCACGAACTGACACGCACATACATGAGGCAAAAGGCCCTCAGATTCTGCGACATCGATCACTTGGTTTTCGACCTCTTCGTGCCGATCACTAGGCCATGAAGACCACCCCGACGATTCGTTGCGGCCTTGCGGCGAACCCGAGCCCGTTGTCGGGTGCGGCACGAGATCCGTTCCTCGACGCCATACGCACCATCGCGCTCCTGCGGGTCATGCTCTGGCACACGTTCGGCGATCCGGTGCTCACCTACGTGATCGCTGCGGTGCCCACGATGTTCTTCGTCGCCGGGTCGCTGCTCGCGAAGTCGCTCGACCGCCGGCCGTGGCCCCGCGTGCTCGCCGACCGGGCGCGGCGGATCCTCCTACCCCTTTGGGCGTTCGCGGCGGTCGCGTTCGTCGCGATGCGGGTGGCATGGCTGCTCGATCCGTCGCCGCGCACCGCAGTGCCGTGGAGAAGCATCATCTTTTGGATCGTGCCGCTCGGGGATCCACAGGGTTCGGCATGGGAGGGCGGTTGGATGTCCCAGCCGCTCTGGTACATACGCGCCACATTCTGGCTGTTCCTGCTGAGCCCGTTGCTCCGTAGCGCGCTCCGGCGCTTCGGCCTCGTCGTGTTCGTCCCACCGGTCATGGCGGTGTTCGCATTGGACGTGCTGACGCGCAACCCTGCCGTGACCATCCACGCGGCACCAGAGTTGCTCTGGCAGATCGGCGATCTTGCGCTTTACAGCATCTTCCTCATGGCGGGCTTCGCGCACCGAGACGGCCGCTTCGCGCATCTCCGCCCCAGCGGTTGGTTCGGCGGCGCCGCGCTGGCGGGCATCGCGTCCACGGCGTGGATCCTGACCCAGCCGGTTCCGTTGCACGTGGTGAACAACTCGCATCCGGCCCACCTCTTCGTCGGCACCGCGTGGCTGTGCTTGTTCCTCGCGTGTCGGGCGCCGATCACTGCGGTGGCGATGACCTCGGCCGGTCGAGCCATCGTCGGCTGGATCTCGTTGCGCACGATGACGATCTACCTGTGGCACTCGACGGCCGTCATCCTCACCTATCAGGTGCTCGCGTCCGGCGACGACCGGCCCCCGGGGGTCTACGCCGCCGCGATGATCGCCGGCATGGTGAGCATCACGATGGTCTTCGTCGTCGCGTTCGGGTGGGTCGAAGACCTCGCCGCGCGACGACGTTTACTCGTCTGCCCGTTGCTCGTCGCGTCGGGTGACTCGCCGGGTGATCGTGCGCCGTTCGCCGCCCATCGCCGATCGGTGTACCGATTCGTCGGCGTGCCCTCGCTCGCCGGTGTGCTGTTGTTGGGCGGATGCGCGTTCATGACGCAGCCGATGAGCGGCGAAGCGGCCGCGGCCGCCGACGGCGCAGTCGGCGGCGCAGTCGACGGCGGAGTCGTCGCATCCAGGGTCGCGAAGAAGCCACCCGTCCCCTCACAAGCGCCGCCGCGCCCCGAGTTCGAACGTGCCCCGAGCACATCCGCGCCCGCGTCCACGACGAGCGAGCGACGCGCCGCAGTGGTCGCACCGGCCGCCACGATCGCGCCCGCCGCCCCGCTCGCCCCGGAGGCCGATGATGCGCTCGCCACTGCGATCCAAAGGACTGTCGACGAATGGCGGGCCCGCTGGAACGTGCCCGGGATCGCTGTCGGAGTCGTCCAGCCGGGCAGTTTGTCGTGGCGGGGCGCGAGCGGCGCCGATCCCGTCACCGGCGCCGCCGTGGATGTCGATGATCGCTTCGACATCACGAGCATCACCAAGACGTTCACAGGAACGTTGGTCTTCCAGCTCGCGGCAGAAGGCCGCATCGACCTCGATGCGCCACTCCCCCGACTCGTGCGGGTGCCCGACTTCCCGTACGCCGCGGGTATCACCGTCCGACAGCTCCTGACCCACCGAACCGGACTCGTGCCGTATCGAGACACGCGCGCCTACGCCGCCGCGCCGGATGCCATCGATACGCCGGATAAAGCACTGGCCGCCGCGCTGCTCGAGCCCTTGCAGTTCGCGCCGGGCACCAAGTCCGCCTATTCGAGCACCAACTTCTTGGTGTTGGGCTTCCTCGTCGAAGAGGTCACCGGCCTCGGCTACGACGCACTGCTGGAACAGCAGCTCTTCGAACCGGTCGACCTTCGGAGCACCACGCACAGCCCGCCGTCGGCATTGGCACCCAACTTCGCCACGAGCGGAATCGTCACCGACACTGCGGACCTGCTCCGCTGGGGCATCGCGCTCTACCGCGACCACACGGTGATCGATGTCGTCGGACTCGCCGCCATGCACCAGATCGACACGTCGACGGGGCTCGGCCCTGCGGTCTATGGCTACTGCCCGTGCACCATCGACGACTCAGGCCGGGAGCACTGGCAGTGGATCGGCCACACCGGCGGCACCACGCAGCTCGCGTACAGCGACACCGACGACATCGCGATCGCGCTGAACGTCACCGACTCGCTTTGGCTCGAAAATCGAGGCCGGGCGGTCGCTGAACTGCTGACGCTCCTGCGCGCCGCGGTACTCGGGGCCACACCACGGGCGGCGATCCCCAGCTTCTCCTAGTGTCCGGCGATGGACCTGTCGACGTTCGACCCGCTCGACCCGCTCGCCGAATCGCCCGAACGCCGCCAGCTTCGCGACACCGTGCGGACGCTCGTACGAGACTTCTCGCCCCACGCCCACACGCAGGCGCTCGATGATGCCGAGCAGTTCGATGACGCGCTCTACGAACAGCTCGCGGCGATGGGCGTCCTCGCCATCGACGCACCCGAAGACGTAGGCGGGATCGGTGACCTCCGCGACCAGCTCGTCGTGATCGAGGAGCTCGCCGCAGGCCCCACGTCGATGGCGGCCTTCCTCATCGTGCAGTTCATGATCATCCAGGTACTGCGCGGGTATGCGTCGACCCCCCAGCAGCACGTCGTGCTCGAGCAGCTGGTGCGCGGCGAGACCAAGGTCTCGTTCTCGATGTCAGAGCCCGACGGTGGCACCGACGTGGCGCGGGCCATGAAGACGCGCGCCACCAAGATCGACTCCGGCTGGCGCATCAACGGCACGAAGCTGTGGACCTCCGGAGCGACGCGCGCCGAGTGGCTCATCGTCATCGCCCGCACACGCGAGCCCGAGCGCTCATCGATCGATGGGGTCACGATGTTCCTGGTGCCCACTGCGGCCACTGGAGTCACGGTCCGCGAGATCGACACGTTGGGCATCCACGGCATGTCCACGTGCGAGGTGTCGTTCGACGACGTACACGTCGGTCACGACGCGCTCATCGGGGTCGAGCACGCCGGCTTTCGGCAGGCGTTCGCGACGCTCAACCGCGAAGGTCTCAACGCCGCAGCGGCATGCATCGGGGTGGGCCGCGGCGCGCTCGAGTACGCGGCCAACTACGCCAACCAGCGCGAAGTGTTCGGCAAGGTCATCGGCGCGTTCCAGGTGCCCCAGCACTGGCTCGCCGATGGTGCGGTCCGTCTCGAGGCTGCACGAAGCCTGGCCTCGCGCGCCGCGGCCATAGAGGTGGCGGGCGGAAATGCCGAACTGCTCGCGCAGATGGCCAAGCTCGTCGCTTCCGAGGCCGCGCAGCACATCACCTTGTCGGGCATGCAACTGATGGGCGGCTTCGGCTTCAGCCGCGAGCTCCCGATGCAACGATGGTTCCGCGACGTGCGCCTGTGGAGCTTCGCGCCGCTCAACAACGAGATGGTGCGCAACCGCATCGGCGAGCGACTGCTCGGCCTGCCCCGCTCCTACTGATCACTGTCACCGGATGCCGCGTCAGAGCACGCGGCGCGTGTAGTCCACAACGGCCGCGATGTCGGCCTCGCTGAGCACGCTCTTCCACGCGGGCATGCCCGATCCCTTGCCGTTGCGCACTACCGCGATCTCGGCCGAAGCATCGGGATACGCATTGGTCACCTTGCCAGCGAGACGCGGCCCCGCGCCGCCGGAGCCGTTGGGCGCGTGACAGCGCGCACACCGGTTGATCCATATGGCCCGACCGCTCATCAGAACCGGGTCGTTCGCATCGGCCCCTACGGGCATGGGGGCCTCGCCGGCGCGGGCACACGCGGCGGCAACGCATAGCGCCACGAAGAAGGCCGCGACGAGCACCGGCCTCCTGACGAACGCGACACCAGCCGACCCACGCACGCGCTCAGCGTAGGTGCCCCATCAAGGGGGCCGGTCACCGGGCAATGCGTCGGGATCGCCGTGTGACGGTCGCTACGCTGCGCCCATGTCGAACACCTGGCCCAACGGATTTCGCGCGTATGCGGCGAACATCGGCGTGAAGGACACCACCCTCGACTTCTCCGTGGTCATCGGCGACCCGGGCACCCGATGCTCGGCCATGTTCACCCAGAGTCGTTTCGCCGGTTGCAGCGTTCTCATCAGCCGTGAACACGTCGCAGTGGGCAAGGCGCGTGGTGTGGTCACCATCTCGAAGAACTCAAACGTTGCGTCAGGCGCCCAAGGCGATGCGAACGCACGCGCCGTGCTGGCCCAGGTCGCGGCGAAGCTCGGCATGAGGTCCGACGAGCTCCTCATCGGCTCCACCGGAGTCATCGGACGCCAGTACCCGATGGACCGCATGACCGAGGGCATCGATCTCCTCGACGCATCCAGTATGAATGCCACGCTCGCACAGGTGGCCAAGGCCATGATGACCACCGACACCGTGCACAAGACCTCTCGGCGCAGCGCCGGCGATGCCACCGTCGCCGGCATCGCGAAGGGCGTCGGCATGATCGAGCCCGACATGGCCACGTTGCTCACCTGGATCTTCACCGACGCCGAGATCGCACAGCCCGATCTCGACACCATCTTTCGTCGCGTGATCGAGCGCACGTTCAACTCGCTTTCCATCGACAGCGACACGTCCACGTCCGACTCCGCGGTGATCTTCGCGAGCGGTGCTGCGGGGCCGGTCGACCTCGAGACCTTCGAGACAGCGCTGTCGGTGGTGTGCCTCGATCTCACCAAGCAGATCGCCCGAGACGGCGAAGGTGCCACGAAGCTGATCGAGGTGCGCGTCGACGGCGCGCTCGACGATGCGCAGGCCAAGCGCGTGGCCAAGTCCATCGTCAACTCGCCGTTGGTGAAAACCGCAATCCACGGCGCCGACCCGAACTGGGGTCGCATCGCCATGGCCGTGGGCAAGGTGTACGACCCAAACCTCGGCCCCGAGTCCACCATCATCCGATTCGGATCCATGGAGGTGTACCCCACACCCCTCGACGAGGCCGATCTCGACCAACTCTCATCGATAATGAAGCACGACCACGTCCCAGTGCACGTCACCGTGGGCCACGGCCCCGGTGAGTGGGTCGTGTACGGCTGCGATCTCTCGCGCGAGTACATCTCGATCAACGCGGACTACACGACCTGAGCGTCGATCGTCGGCTGATCGGCCTTCGTCGTCGAGGTCACCAGCAGCGCGGCGCCGATACACGCGGCGAGCACACTGCCGACCAGGACGCCGAGCTTGGCCGCATCGGTATCGAGATTGATCGCCGGCCCTGAGGTGCCGCCTGCGAACGCGAGCTGGCTCACGAAGATCGACACGGTGAAACCGATCCCGGCGAGCGAGGCCACGCCGACGAGTTGTCGCCACGTCGTGCCCGGCGGACGCGTCGCCAAACGCATGCGCACGGCGAGCGCGCATGCCCCGATGATGCCGAGCGGCTTGCCCAGGACGAGTCCGGCGACGACCGCCCATGAGGTTCGCGTCGGGCCGACGCCGAGCGAGACACCGGCGTTCACGAGCGCGAACGCCGGCACGATGAGGAAGCTCGAGATGGGATGCAGCGCTTGCTCTGCGCGCTCGAGTCGCGCCGCGGGCAGCACGAACGCGAGGCATACGCCGGCGAGCGTTGGGTGCACTCCGGCCTCGAACAGCGCCCACCAGATCCCCATGCTCAACGCGACGTAGGGCCACAACGTGTGCACCTTGGCCAACCGCAGCGCAATGAGCGCACCGACCAGGACGAACCCGCCCAGGAGCGCGCCGGGCGCGACGCTGTCGGAGTAGAAGATCGCGATCACCACGATCGCGCCGAGGTCGTCGACGATGGCGAGCGCGAGCAGGAAGAGCTTCAACGGTGCGGGCACGCGCGATCCGAGCAGTGCCGTGATCCCGACGGCCATGGCGATGTCGGTGGCCATCGGAATGCCCCAACCGTGCGCCGTGGGAGTGCCGGCGGTGAGTGCGAAGTACACGAGTGCGGGTACCACCATCCCGCCGATCGCGGCGATCGCGGGGAGCGCCGCGCTGCGGGGTTCTCGCAACTCCCCGAGCACGAGCTCGCGCTTTATCTCGAGCCCGACGACCAGGAAGAAGATCGTCATCAAACCCTCGTTCACCCACGTGTGGAGCTCGGCCCAACCGTGGCCATGGGTGAAGTCGATGTAGCTCGAGTCGGCGGGCGAGTTCGCCCACAGCAGTGCGACCACGACGACCGCGACGAGCACGATGCCGCCCGCAGATTCATTGCGCAGAAAGTCGGCCAAGGCGCCGAGGGCACGAGGTCGACGCGTGTGCGGGGTACGGCGCGTGGGAGAGGTGGTCACGAAGCCCTTTCGGAGGTCGGCAAACGAGGCGCCGACCAGACTTCCCGGCTCTCCCGTGCCGTCGAGCCCTGAACGAGCAGCTACGCGACTAGATCAGATTAGGCCGACAGGCGCACTTCCGGCCCGCACGTCGGCTGACGCGCGGGCCGACACCGGGCCGACAAGCATGGCAACGATCGCGTCGGCGGCCACCGAGGCGGCAACGTGGCTGTCGGGGAGGAACCCACGTTCGACATCCTCGGCCACCGCGAGGATGAGCCCGAACGCCAGCCGAAGTCGGGCCGAGAGGACCGCTTCGGGCACATCGGCCAGCAACACCTTGAGTCGGCCCCGGGCCTGCCACACGCCGTCCTGGAGCGAGCGCGGGGGTGCGGGATAGCACCCCGCCCACGTGCCGCGGGCCGACAGTTGTGCGAGGAAGCGGGCGTACCAGCTCTCCCCTGGTGTGATGACGTCGATGAGCGGCGTCACGAGTACGTCGACGAGCGCCACGAGCTCGGCGTGATCACCCGTGAGTTCGAGCACCGCGAGCGCTGCGAGTCGCTGCTCGTTCATCGAGCGCATGCGGTACTCGTAGATGGCCGCGACAAGGCCTTCCTTGGTACCGAAGTGGTATTGCGCGGCCGAGTTGTTGCGCTGCCCGGCTGCGGCACCGATCTCGCGCAGGGACACGGCGTCGATGCCTCGTTCGGCGATGAGTCGTTCTGCGACGAGGATCATTTGCTCTCGGGCCGAAGGACGTTTCATGGCCAGAGTTTACGACGTAATCCAGGTGCCGCCCCATGCCCGGCCCGCCGGCACTTGAGACACGAGGCTGAATCCCGACGACGATCAGAAGACGATGACGCTCCGCGCGACAGTGCCCCCCTCGGCCGCGGCAATGGCCTCGTGCACGCGATCGAGAGGTAGGCGCTGGGTGACCAGCGTGTCGAGGTCGAGGCGCCCACTGCGGTACAGGTCGACGATGCGCGGAATGTCGCGGTGCGGCACATTGTTGCCGCCCGTCGTTCCGATGAGCCGGCGATCAGCGAACAGCGAACGACCATCGATAGGGATGGTGCTGCCCGTGGGCGGCGAGCCGACCATGACGCAGGTGCCCCCCGGACGCACCAGTTCGAAAGCGGCGGCGACGAGTGTGGGTGAACCGACGACCTCGAACGCGAAGTCGACGCCGCCGGGCACAATGGCCTTCAGCCCGTCAGCCATCTCGACGGTGCTCGCGTCGATCGTGTGCGTCGCGCCGACGCGACCCGCGATCTCGAGCTTCGTCGGGTTCGTGTCGATCGCGATGATCGTCTTCGCGCCAGCCAAACGCGCGCCCTGTACGACGTTCAGACCAACACCACCACAACCGACCACGGCGACTGTGTCGCCGGGTGCGACGCGCGCCGCGTTGAACACCGCGCCGAGGCCGGTGGTGACACCACATCCGGCGAGGCAGATCGTGTCGAGCGCAACGTCATCCGCTATGGGCACCACCATCGCCGAGCGCACCACTGCGTACTCGGCGAGCGAACCGCACCCGATCATCGGGTAGACCACCGCGTCGCCTTGGCGCAACCGCGTCGTGCCATCACCCATGGTGCCGAAAATATTGGCCATGCGATCTGCCCCATTGCAGTGCGCGATGTCGCCCGTGAGGCACGCATGGCACGCACCGCAAGGACCGTAGAGCGCGATGACGACATGGTCGCCGGGCGCGACGTTCGTGACCCCTGGGCCGACGGCCTCGATCACGCCGGCACCCTCGTGGCCGAGCACCATCGGATACTTCGCGACCACGCTGCGGCCGTGCAGCACGTGCATGTCGGATCCGCACAGCCCGGACGCGGCGATCTTCACGACCACCTCGCCGGCACGCGGTTCGTCGATCTCGACGTCTTCGACCTTCGCCCCGTCGGCGTGGTCGTGCACGATGCACGCTCGCATTCGTCCCCCTACTCATCAGTCCCCGGCCGCCGCTCGCAGCCCCAGCGTCGGACTGTACCGGCGAACCAGCTCACCGCTTCTCGAAATTTGGTAGCGGGGACACCCGGAAGTACGCAAGCCGCCAAATTTCGGGGAGGAGCGGCCGGCGGCAGCGGGAAGCAGGGCGGGTTCGGGTCGACCATGATGGGCGCCATGGCTCTCGACCCCGCGGCTAAAGCACTGATCGACGTGATGGACGCGGTGTTCCCGCGCCTCGACGAGGCGAAGGACGGCAACGAAGCACGCGTCGCGGTCGCCGCGGCCATGGCCGGTATGCCCGTCGCCGAGCCCGAACCGATCCACCACGTCGCCGACCACACGATCGCGGTCGACGGCGGCGAGATCGCGGTGCGCGTGTACCGGCCGACGGCCAACGAGGCCGCTCCGGTCGTGGTGTTTCTCCACGGCGGCGGGTGGGTGCTCTGCGATCTCGACTCGCACGACGGCACCTGTCGCCGCATCGCGAACGACAGCGGTTGCGTGGTCGTCGCCACTGACTATCGCCGTGCGCCCGAGTTCCGGTTCCCGGTTCCCGTCGAGGACTGCTACGCCGCGTTGCTGTGGGCGCACGCGAACGCAGCCGACATCGGTGGCGACCCCGACCGTGTTGCGATCTTCGGCGACAGCGCTGGCGGCAACCTCGCCGCAGCGGTCGCGCAGATGACCCGCGATCGAGGCGGCCCCACGCTGAAGCTACAGATCCTCGCCTACCCGGTCATCGACGCGGCATGCGACACCGCGAGCCACAAGCGCTTCGGTCGCGAGCTCAACCTGTCGAGCGCCGAGGTGAAGTGGTGTTGGGACCAGTACCTCTCATCTCCGGCCGACACCGCGAATCCTTATGCGTCGCCCAACCGCGCCGCGTCGCTCGCGGGCCTGGCGCCGGCGCTGATCATCTCGCCCGAGTACGACCCGCTGTGCGACGAAGGCGCGGCATACGCCGCCGCGCTCGCCACAGCCGGGGTTCCCACCACCTACTCGCTCTATCCCGGCATGATCCACAGCCTGCTCGCCTTCTCCGCCGCACTACCCCCGGCCGAGAAAGCCTTCGCCGAGATCGCCGCCGCCCTCCACCAAGCGCTCTAACCGGCGGGTCAGGTCGGTGCGGGTGCCGCGGACGCGCCCGCCGACGAAGGGGGCGCGGTGCTCACGGTGCGCACGCCGAGGCCCTTCGAATAACGGAACGCCAGCAGCAGAGCGAGCACCGGGGGGATCGAGAAAAACAGCCAGATGTGCTTCAGGGTGCTGAGCGCGTCTTCCGGCGCCGCGTTGCCGTACATGCCGAAGAACATCGCGGTGCCGAGCATGCCGCCGATCTGGCGGAAGGTCTGCAGGATGGCAACGCCGACGCCGAAGTTCTCGGACGACATGTCGGTCACTGCCGCGGCGTTGATCATGCTGATCGCGAACCCCCAGGTACCTATGCCAGCCAGGGCTACGCCGGGGAAGAAATTCGTCCAGTAGTGGGGCACCGAACCCGGCAGGAGCCCGTAGCTGAGCAAGCCGATCGACGTCATCGCCGTGCCGAGCAGGATCGCATTGCGATGCCCGTAGCGGTCGGCGTATCGGCTGGCGATGGGCGCGGCGAGCCCGGCCAGCACCGGCAGCGGCGACACCGCAATGCCGGCGTGCAGCTTCGTGTAGTGCCACGCGTCTTCCAAGAACCGGGGCTGCATCACGAGGTTGGCGTTCATCGGACCGGTCACGAGCATCGAGACCACCAGCGACAGCCGATAGGTGCGGCCGCGCAGCAGGTTCACGTCGAGCACGGGCGCCGGGTGACCCTTCGACCGGAGGGCAAACAGCACGGTGAGCACCACCGCGAGTGTCGCCGAACCAAGAATCTTCGGATCGGTCCATCCCCACGTGCGACCCTGCACGATCGTCAGCGCGAGGAACGCGAGCGAGCCCGACAGCAGCACGATGCCCAATGGATCGGGCAGCAGTGCGTCGGCGCGCTTCTCGGTGTCGACCTCGAGGCGGAATGCGCGCCATAGCGTCGGCACGCCGATCATCACGTTGACCCCGAACGCGACGCGCCAACTCCAGTTCTGCACGATCACTGCGCCGAGCGTGGGCCCGATGCCCGAGGCGATCCCGCCCACGGTGATCCACGCGGCGATGGCGGCGGTGCGCCGGTCCTCGGGCCACGCGACGAGGATGAGCCCGAGCGACGCGGGCGTGAAGATGGCGTGGCCGGAACCCTGAACCAGTCGTGCTGCGATGAGCAGCGCGGGCGACGGCGCGATCGCGCACAGCCCCGAGCCCAGCACGAACAGCGCCGTACCGATGATGAACATGCGGCGGCGGCCGGTGCGGTCGGCGAGGCGCCCGGATGCGACGACGAAGCTCGCCAGACCAATCGAGTAGGCCGTGAACACCCATGCCAGCGTGGTCTGGGGCGTGTCGGAGAACTCGCGCCGGATGTCGCTGAAGACGAGCGGGATCATGCCGCCGTCCATCGAGGCCATCGCGACAGATGCCGTGACCACGGTGAACACGCGCCAATGGTCAGGCATACGCCGCATGTTGTGGGACCCCCGCATGCATTTCACCACACCGGCGCGCTGCGGACACGCGTTTCGAACAGTTGATTCATACGCTAGTTCGACGTAGGTTGATGGTTCGGAGGTAACTCACCATGACCATCACGACGCCATCCGGCACGACGCGCATCATCTCGGCCGACTGCCACATCTGCGAGCCACCACACGTCTTCGAGAACGTGCCGGCCGCTTTCCTCGATCGCACGCCCAAGATGGTGCGGGGCCTCGACGGTGGCGACGGCTGGAGCTTCGACGGCGCGCCCCCGAAGCGAACGTTCGGCATCGAGGCCACGGCCGGCCAGGCCGCCGGCAACCTCAAGATCTCGGGGCTCCGCTTCGACGAGATCATGCCGGGCAACTACAACGGCGCGGCCCACCTGGCCGACATGGACATGGACGGCATCGACGTGTCCGTGGTGTACCCGTCGAGCGCGATCTTCACCTACGTCGATCCCGACCGCGATCTCGCGCTCGCGTGCATGCGCTCCTACAACGACTGGATGCTGCAGGAATTCGCCGGCGATGCGGCTGGCCGCATCGTGGGCCTACCGATGCTCCCGGTCGACGACGGCATGGACGTTTGCGTCGCGGAGTTCGAACGGTGCCAGGCGCTCGGCGCAAAGGCCATGTTCGTCCCGGGCTTTC
Organism: Actinomycetota bacterium; assembly: GCA_009699605.1. GTDB lineage: Bacteria > Actinomycetota > Acidimicrobiia > Acidimicrobiales > WLNW01 > WLNW01. The sequence continues at coordinate 17,704 of WLNW01000018.1, forward strand.
CGGTGCAGCCCTACAACTCTCCCTACTTCGATCCGTTGTACGCCCGTGCCGCCGAGACCGGTATTCCGCTCACGTTCCACCGCACGTTCGGCGGCAAACCACAAGACGCAGATTTCGACGAGGTGATCAACCAGCAAATCACCACGGCCGGAACGGTGTACCGCTTCTTCGCTGCGATCAAGCCGTTCACCTACATGGTGATGAGTGGCGTCTTCGCCCGGCACCCTGAGCTCAAGTTCGTCGGCGCCGAAGTCAACTTCGGTTGGTTGCCGTTCTGGGCCCAGACCATGGAGCAGAACTTCGACATCCGTTCCGCGTTCGTCGATGAGAAGTCGGTCGGCACCCAGATGCGCCCCACCGATCACCTGGGCCGCAACCTGTTCGTCACCGTGCTCGACGACTACGTCGGTTTCGGCCTCATCGAGAAGTTCCCGTATCTCGCCGACACCGCCATGTACTCGAGCGACTATCCGCACTCGGTCACGTTGTGGCCGAACTCACGTACCCACATCGAGAAGCTCAGCCAGGGCGTCGACCCGGTCGCGGTCGAGAAGATCTTGTCCGGCAACGCCGCCCGCGTCTACGGGGTCTGAGCTCCCTCGGTGAGTGCTCATCCCTTACGCGATCGCGCGGCGATCGTGGGCGTCGGCTACACCGACTTCATGAAGAACTCGGGCGTATCCACGCTCGCGCTGGCCTTGCAGGCCATCCACGCCGCGTGTGACGACGCCGGGATCTCGTTCAAGCAACTCGACGGCGTGGCCACACACCGGGTCGGCGACTCCGTCCAAGGCGCGGTGGTGCTCAACGCGCTGGGCATGGTCGATCCAAAGTTCTACGTCGACCAGTTCGGCGGCGGCAGTGCGTCGCACACCGTGGTCGGCCAGGCCGCCATGGCGGTGGCCACCGGGGTCGCCGACTACGTCGTGTGCTGGCGGGCCATCAACGCGCGCAGCGAATACCGGATGGGTGGCACGGGCCGGCCGCCTCCTGATGTGGTCGAGTTCCAATATCAGACCCCCTACGGCTACGCGACACCGCCGCAACAGTTCGCGTCCATGGCCAGCGCGTACATGGCGAAATATGGCGCGACGCGCGAAGACTTCGGCCGCGTCGCGATCCGACAGCGCGACAACGCGTCACGGAACGAACGCGCCATGATGCGCACCCCGATCACCATGGACGACTACCTGTCGTCGCGTTGGATCGTCGAGCCACTGTGCTTGTTCGACTGCTGCCTCGAGACCGACGCCGCCATCGCGGTCGTGGTCACCAGCGCGGAGCGAGCCCGCGACCTCAAGCACACTCCCGTACTCGTGTCGGGTGCAGCATGGGGCGGCGGCCACACGTTGTACTCCAACCACCGCGAGGACCTCACCACCAGCGCAGCGGCGGCCATGTCGAAGCGGCTCTACGCGATGGCGGGGGCCGGCCCCGAAGACATCGACGTCGGCTGCATCTACGACGCGTTCACGCCGCTCGTGCTGGTGCAGCTCGAGGACTACGGCTTCTGCGCCAAGGGCGAAGCGGGCGCGTTCGTCGCCGAGGGCACGTTCCCATTCAACCCGCACGGTGGGCACCTCTCCGCGGGGTACGTGCACGGCATCAACCACATCGCCGAGGCGGTCGAGCAGCTGCGCGGCAACGCTGGTGCCCGCCAGGTCGCAGGGGCCGAGGTTGCGCTGTCCACCGGCCAGAGCGGCTACGTCGCCGGGTCGTCATCAGCACTCATCTTGCGCAAGGGGGAACAGTCATGAGCGACGTCGAGCGATTGATTCCGTACCCCGATCGCGACTCTGTCCTGTGGTGGGCCGCTTTGGCGCGTCACGAGTTCGTGCAGCAACGCTGCGACGACTGCGGTACCTGGCGCTGGCCACCGCGCGCGATGTGCAGTGGTTGCGGATCGTTCACCTGGACCTGGCAGCCAGCGGCGGGTCGTGGCACCGTGATCAGCTGCATCCGCACCCACCACGCCTTCTTGCCCGGCTTCGAAGCGCCCTACTTCACGGTGTTCGTCAGCATCGACGAGCAGGCCGACATCGTGATGCCCGGCACCTGGCACCACGCCGACCCGCCGCAGGTCGGCCTGCGGGTGCAGGTGTTCTTCGACGACATCGACGTGCGCGAGGGTGCGCCCGTCACGTTGGTCGGCTGGCAGCCGGCCGACGATTGACCGACACTTGTCCGACCACGCAACGAACTCACAGGAACGGGGACGCAATGGCTCAGGGGATTCGACGACCGCACGAAGCGATCGACTTCGCGGCGATCGAGCGCATGTACCCGCCGCCGCCCGAGTACTTCGAGACGGCCTACTTCGAAGATCGCGAGACCATCGAGCGCAAGCAGTTGGCTCGCCTCATCGACCGCGCGTGGCGCGCCTACGAGATCCCGTTCCATCGCAATCGCTGGGACGCGGCCGGGTTCCACCCGAGTCACCTGAAGACGCTCGACGATTTGTGGAAGTGCCCGTCGTACACCGTCGACGACATCCGCATCTCGATCGACAACAACCCGCCCTACGGCGACTACCAGGGCGTCACGCCGGCGCTCGCCACGCGCGAGCCGATGCGCGTGTACATGTCGGGTGGCACCACGGGGAAGTCCCGGCCCACCTTCTACACCGCGTGGGATCGCATGGCGGGCGCGGTGTTCACCGCGCGCGCTCTCTACCAACTCGGCATCCGCCCCGGCGACGTAGTCCTCAATTCGTGGGCGTACAGCACGCACAACGGTGCGATGTGCTTCGACGAGGCGCTCTACAGCTGGCTCAACTGCGTCGTGCTCACCACCAGCACGGGCAATGTCACCAGTACGGAGAAGCAGGTCGAGCTCGCCATCCAATACGGCGCGACGGCCATCCTCACCACGGGCGACTACCTGTTCCGCATCGCCGAGGTCGCACGCTCCCTGGGGTATGACCCCGAGAAGGACCTCAAGATCCGCGCGCTACCCAACATCGGCGACGCCGACCTGTTGTCGTCCACGTTCGGTGCGCCCTACTACCGCAGCTACGGCTTCCACGAAGTGCAATGGGTCGCCAGCGAGTGCGAGATGCACGACGGCTTGCACATCTACGAAGACGGGTTCATCGTTCAGGTGGTCGATGTCGAGACCGGTGAGCCGCTGCCCGACGGGTCGCTCGGCTCATTGTGCGTGACCGAGCTCTACAAGACCGGCACGGCGCAGTTCCGCTACAACATCCTCGACCTGTCCTACCTGTATCCGAAAGGGCAGTGTGGGTGTGGGTCATGGCTGCGCAAGATCGGTCCGTTCGCAGGTCGCGGCGACAACATGGTCAAGCTGCGCGGCGTCAACCTCTGGCCCGAGGGTGTCGGCGAGGTCGCGTGCTCGGTATCGGGCACCCTTCCCGACTACTTCGTCACGGCGTCGCGCGTGAACAACCGCGACGAGCTGTCGATCATCGTGGTCTCGGGTCGCGACTCGTCGCAGTTCGCCGACATCCAGGCCGAGGTCGAACGGGTGCTGCACGGTCGCTTCGGCCTCAAGATCAGCGCCAGTGTCGTGCGCCCCGGCGAGATCGATCACCTCACCGAGTTCCTCACGTCGCCGAAGCCGAAGCGCTTCAAGGACGAGCGGGGCGGCTGAGGATGAGCCCTTCCCCGCGCATCATCGACTACATGTGCAGCTCGTTCCTCCCCGATCGGGCCGACGTGTGGGATCACGCGCTTGCCGAGCAGGGCATCCCGCTCAAGATCCGGCGCAACCCCGACGACAGCTTCTGTGACGCGCCCGCCATGGTCGAGCGCATGGACGAGCTGGGATACGAGTCGATCATCGTTTCGACGAGCGATCCGCACCATCACGGCACCACGTTCGAATACGACCCAGTCGCCAACCGCTTCGACGAGATGCAGGAACTCGCCGAGCAGCACCCGGGGCGCTTCTACGCAAACTGGGCACTGAACCCGCAGCTCGGCATGGCCGGCGTGAAGCGCGCCCGCGAAGTGCTCGAGCATCAATGGGTCGCGGCGCTGTGGATCCATACCCACAGCTTCGATCGTCGCTTCGATCACCCCGACTACTACCCGTACTACGCGCTGGCATCCGAATTCGGCGTGCCCGTGGTGATGCAGGCCGGCGCGAGCGGCGGCCTCATGCCGAGCGAGTGCGGCATGCCCATCGGCATCGACCGCCCCGCGATCTATTTCCGCGACGTCAACTTCGTGCTGTCACACACCGGCCACCCGTGGGAGGCCGAAGCCATCAACATGGCGCTCAAGTTCCCCAACGTCTTCTTGGGCGCGTGCGCGTACCCACCCAAGCATTGGCCACCCGCGCTGCACACGTTCCTGCGCGGGCCCGGGCGCACCAAGGTCATCTTCGGGACGAACTTCCCCACCGTCGGGCACCGGCACGTGATCTCGCAGCTCGCCGAGCTCGACGTGCCCGCCGAGACGCACGCGAACTTCGTGCGCAACAACGCACGGCGTGTGTTCACCCGTCTCGCGCGATGAGCGAGCGAGTCATCCCCGAGCCCGAGGTGAAGGCCATGCTCGTCGCTCGCGGCGTGCGCGTCCCTTCGGGTACCACTGATCCCACCGCGGTTTCGCACCTGTCGGCGCCGCTCGTGGTGAAGGCGTTCGGCCCCACCATCATCCACAAGAGCGACATCGGCGCCGTGCAGCTGGGCGTCGCGCACGTCGACGTTGCGGCGGTCGTCTCGGCCATGGGCGCTCGCGTTGAAGCCGCCGGGTTCCTCGTCGAGGAGCAGTGTGCTCCAGGCATCGAGCTCATCGTCGGCGTGGTCGATCGCGGCTACGGGCTCATGGTCGCCGTGGGCTTCGGCGGAACGCTCACCGAGGTGCTCGACGACGTCGCCCTGCGATGCGTACCCATCGATCGGGATGACGCGCTCGCCATGCTCGACGAGTTGCGCGGGGCCGCCATCCTGCACGGCACGCGCGGCAAGTCCGGCATCGATCGCGATGCAGTCGCGGCGATCGTGGTCGCGGTCGCCGACCTCGCGCAATCACTCGGCGATGCGTGCGCGGAACTCGAATGCAATCCGGTCATCGCCTACGCCGATGGTGCAGTCGCGGTCGACGCGCGGCTCATCCTCCGCGACACCGCAAAGGCGGGCGCCGACCGGCCGCTCACCGACTTCACCCCGCTGTTCAACCCACGTGGCGTGGCCATCGCCGGGGCGTCGGCAACCAAGTCGACGTTCGGCAATCGCTTCCTCGCTGCGTATCGCGACTACGGCTGGACCGACGGGCTCTACGCGTTGCACCCCACCGCAACAGAGATCGACGGGGTGCCCGCGTATCCCACGCCGGCCGACATCCCCGGGCCGCTCGACTACGTCATCGCCGCAGTACCCGCGACCGGTTGCGCCGAGCTCGTCCGCAGCGCGGCCGGCGTCGCGCCTTTCGTCCACATCATCAGTGGCGGGTTCAGCGAGGTGGGGGCGAACGGCAAAGGCCTCGAGGCCGACCTCGTCGCCGCGGCCCGCACCACCGGCGTGCGGGTGCTCGGGCCGAACTGTATGGGCACCTTCTCGCCACGTGGCCGGCAGGTCTTCCACGAGGACGCTCCGCGACGCCAGGGACACGTGAGCGTCATCAGCCAGAGCGGCGGGCTCGCGGGCGACATCGTCAAAGTCGGCGACCTTCGCGGCATCGGGTTCTCCAAACTCGTCACCATGGGCAATGCGGTTGACGTCACGCCGGGCGAGATCTGCGAATGGCTGGTCGACGATCCCGACACCAGCCTCATCGGCCTCTACATCGAGGACCCTCGCGATGGCGAAGCGCTCGTTCGTGCGCTGCGGCGCGCACGCGGCCACAAGCCGGCGGTCGCGCTCGTCGGTGGCTTGTCGGGCCAGGGCGGTGAGGCCGTCGCTTCGCACACCGGCTCACTCGCGGGCGACGCGCGCGTGTGGCAGGCAATCGCCGCGAGCACCGGCCTCACCGTGGTGCGCACGCTCGAGGATCTGCTCGGCTCACTCGTGATGTTGCAGCGCTACGCGCACGAACCGTCGAACGGCGAACGCTCGGTACTCGTGATGGGCGTGGGCGGAGGCGCGTCGGTGCTCACCACCGATGCGTGTGACCGCGCCGGGTTGCAGGTCACCAAGGTGAACGCCCACATCCAGGACGAGCTCCGCGCCATGGGCTACGGCGCGGGCACCAGCGTGGCGAACCCGCTCGAGATCCCGTTCGGGCCGGTAGCACCGCTCGACGCGTTCAGCCGCGTGCTCGGCCCGATCCTCGGACAACAGCCCTACGGTGATTTGCTCATCCACTTCAACGTGCAGTCGTACTTCTCGTTCGGCCCCGGTGGAGCGGCGAAGCTGCTGCCGAGCGTCGACATGGTGGCCGACCTTCACTACCCCGGCACGCGGGTCACCCTGGTGCCGCGCAACGTCGACACTGCGCCACCCGAGTTGGTGGCCGCGATCTTCGACCGGGCGAACGAGCGCGGACTCCCCTGCTATCGCACCCTCGACGAGGCCGCCGTGGCCATCGCTGCAGTGCAACACTTCACCGCTTCTCGCTGACCCAGGTCTCGGGTTGCGCCGGCAGGTCGGACTCGGTGATCTCGTGCAGGAGTTGACCGCCGCGCTGCCAACGCTGAAGGTTCTCGGCAAACACGTCGACGGCGCGCTGGATGCGACCGTCGCCGCCCCCCGATGAGTGGGGTGACACGACCACGCGAGGGTGATCCCAGAACCGGCTGTCGACCGGCAGCGGTTCGGTTGCGAACACATCGAGGATGGCGATCTCGGGTACACCACGGTCGAGCGCTTCGAGTAGCGCGACCTCGTCGACCATGTAGCCGCGCGCTACGTTCACGAACGCCGAACCGGGTTTCATCTGCTCGAGGAACTCGCGGCCGATCATGTTGCGCGTCTCGTCGCCGCCCGCGGCGGCCAGCACCACCACATCGGCCAGCGGAGCCTGCGCGAGCATCTCGCCGGGTGTGCACAACTCGTCCACCGGCTCGTCACCCCGCGCCACCGATCGACGGACGCCCACCACGTGCGCTCCGAAGGCGCGGGCACGTGTCGCGACCTCCCCGCCGATGGAGCCGAGGCCCACCACGAGCCATCGGGAGCGGGACACCTCACGGAACGGCTGGTGCTTCCACACGTGGGCCGCCTGCTGCTCGACGAGACGGTGCGGTTGCTGGAAGTGCGTGAGCACGGCACGCAGAACGTACTCGGCGATGGGCACCGCAGTGACGTGGGCGCGTGTGACACGACAATTGCGGCCGATGAGCGTGCGGTAGAGCGGCGCCTCGGTGCCCGCAGCCGCCGACTGCACCCACTCGAGCGACGGCCACGCTTCGAGCAACTCGAAGCACTTCCGTACCGGACCGTAGAAGACATCGTTCGAGATGAAGGCCACGTCGGGCCCGAGCCCGGTGGCCTCGACAACATCGTCGCCGAGGCGGAGCGTGCCGTCATCTTGGAGCCGTAGCCACGCGGCATCCGGCGCGAGCGCTTGTAGACGACAACCGTGGTCTCGGTGGACATTCTCACTGATCATCACGAGCATGACCCCAACGTAGACCGCAGTCCCTCTTCGAGACACCCCGCCCCCTCGCGAGCGCCGAAGCCCACGGAGAGAACGGTCCGGCACGCGGGCGCTCAGGCGCCAGTCCAGTTGGCGGCTCGCTTTTCGACGAAGGCGCGCGGGCCTTCGTGAAAGTCGGCGGTCTGCATGTTGCGGGTCATGGCGTCGCGGGCGATCTGCCACAGCTCGGCATCGGGATGGTCGAGCGCGGCAAGTGCGACGGCGCGGGTTTCGCGCACCGCTACGGGCGCGTTGGCGTTGATGGCGGCCGCGAGCTCGAGTGCGGCTTCGAGCACGTTGCCCGGTTCGACCAAGCGGTTCACGAGGCCGAGCTCATAACCACGCGCCGCGCTTATCGGGTCGCCGGTCATCACGAGCTCGAGCGCGATCTTCGGACCGAGTTGGCGCATCATGCGGAACGGTCCGCCGCCAGTGGCCACGAGTGCGCGCTTCACCTCGGGAAGCCCGAACCGCGAGTCGGTGGAAGCCACGATGCAGTCGCACGCGAGCGCAATCTCGAACCCCCCAGCCAACGCCGCTCCGTCGATCGCCGCGATGAGCGGCTTGGTCCGCAGGCGCGCACAGATTCCGGCGAAGCCATGTTCCTTCGACTCGATGCCGCGGCCGCCACCGCTTGCCACCACCTTGAGATCGGCGCCGGCGCAGAACACGGGGCCGCGATGCGTGATGATCGCGACCCACAGATCGGGGTCGGCCTCGAACCGGTCGAGCGCCTCGACGATCGCCTCGGTGGTCTCGGCATTGATCGCGTTGCGAGCCTCTGGGCGATCGAGCGTGAGCACCAGGACACGACCGCGAGTTTCGACGTGCAGCATGCACGGACGCTACTCGCGGCGTGCAGAGCTCAAGGGAGTACGCCTGTCCGTTCCGTTGTTCGGTGTGCCGATCGGGGTCGGCGCCGACAACGCAGTCAGCACCCTGGTCGGGCTGCTCGGGAAGCCGGCCACCGATTCAGGTTGGGGCTTCGGCTGTCCCCACGACAGCCTCACCGACAAGAGCGAGACACCGCACCGAGGTCCCCGCCCGAAGACCACGCGCCTCTTCGTCAGCGGCAAGTCAGCCCGTGAATGCGGCGCGGAGCGCCGGCTGTACTTCGCGCGCGTAGAGGTCGATGCTGCGGGCGGTGGTGTCGTGGTCCATGTGACCACCGTGCATCATCATGAGCAGGTTGCCGAACCCGCCGACGCGCTCGTGAAAGCGGGTGATCTGTTCGATCACCGCGTCGGGTGTGCCGACGAACATCATCCCGCGGTCGACGAGCTCGTCGATCGTTGCGTTCAGGATGTCTGCGATGGGGCTGCCCAGTGCCGTGCCACGTGCCTCCGCCGCAAGTATCGGGGCGCGCAGCGCCGGCGGCTGGTAGCCGGGTGGGTTCAGGAACTGGGGTGCCACCTTGTTGTTCTGCAGGTACCACTGCAGTTGGCGCGCGCCGGCCTGTGCTTGTGCATCGTCTTCGCCCACGAACACCAGACCGAGGTACGCGAGTTGGTGCTCCATCACGGGCGCGAGCCCCTGTTCGAGGCGACGTTGCCGATACGCCTCGAACATCCGCCGTGCGCCGTCATGACCGTTGAGGATGACGGCGAGGTTGAAGCCGCGATCCGCCGCTTCGACCACCGTCGATGCGCTCTGTGTCGGGATCCACATTGGCGGATGCGGTTGCTGGTACACCCGCGGCCACACGTTCACCTGCCGGGCGTGAAAGTGGTCGCCCTCCCAGTTGAACGGGCCGTCGATCGAGGTCCACGACTGCACGATGAGGTCGACCGCCTCCCAGAACCGCTCCTTCATCAACACCGGGTTCACGTTCGACGGGGAGATCTCCTGCGGCACCCCACGCACGAAGCCCACCTCGACGCGACCGCGCGAGATCACGTCGCACATCGCCATCTCCTCGGCGACGCGTATCGGCTCCTCACGGTTCGAGACCGGATTGCCGAGGATCAGCAGCCGGGCGTGCTTCGTCTCGCGAGCGAGTATGGCCAACGCGAGCGGTGCACACGCGTCGACACACGTCGCGGTGGCGTGATGCTCGTTCACCATCACGTCGAGCCCGGCGGCGTCGGCGGTGCGGTAGAGATCGAAGTACCGCTCGTAGAGCTCTGCGCCACGCACCGGATCGAACACACGCGACGGCAGCGTGACGCGCATGGATTCGAACTCGCCGTCCGGCGGGAGGTCGGGATACGGCATCTCGGTGAAGAACCACGAGCGAAAGGTCATGCCAGCCCCTCGGCCACGAGCCGCTGGATCTCGTCGATGATGGCGCGAGGACATTCCTCGTCGACGCGATGCGCGGCGTCGGCAACCCGCACCACGCGCGCCGGGGGTACGAACGCATTCGCGTACGCGGTGTAGAACTCGTCGGCGTCGTAGACGAACCGGTCGGTTGCGCCGTAGATGATGCTCACGGGCACCAGCACTCGATCGAGTCGCCGGCGGAGCTTGGGATCATGAAAGTACGGCTTCCACACGTACCGGGTGGTCGCGTGTTGGGCTCGAGCAAGCTCGTCGAACTCGACGGCGGCCAGCATCGTGCGATCGACCACCGGTGTCGATGCGTGCATGGCCCGCGCGATCTCGCCGGCGGGGGCGGCGTAAAGATCGAGATAGTCCCGATCGGTACGGCCACGGACCTTGATGCCCACGGGCGCGACGAGCACCGCGGCCCGGACGTTTGCCGCGCCGCGCACCAGTGCCTCGGCCACCACCCACGCGCCCAGCGACACCCCTACGAGCACCACGGGGCCCGGCAAGGACACGAGGTAGTCGAGCAGCACGATCGCCAAATCGTCCACCCCCGTGATGTGCGCCGGCCATGGCTCGTGGCCCCAACCGGGAAGCACGATGGAACGCACCGACGCGCCATGAGCGATGCCAGCGATGAGCGGCCCCGAGAAGAGCAGGCCGTCCTCGCCGTGCACGAACACCACGATGGCACCCGAGCCGCGCTCGTGGACCTCGACCGGGACCCCGCGGAGGGAGTGGATGCTCACAACGCCGTCGTTCGACGTGCGTACAGTGTCACGCCACACCGAGGGCCGTAGCCCACTCGAGGTTGAGACGGGCCGATTCGATATGGGCGCCGTGCACCACGTGCGCCTCGCCTTGGCCCGGGTCGCCGTGGAGGATCGGCCCCGTCCCGGTTTGCTCGGCGTCGTCGCCCAACGCGACGAGTTCCTTCCAGTACGCGACATCGGCCGGCGCAGGAGTGAAGACCTCATGAGCGAGGGCGACGTGTTCGTGGTAACTGATCATCATTCCGTAGTAGCCGAGATCGCGGAGCTCGGTCGCGAAGCCACGGAAGCCTTCGAAATCAAGCGTGGGCCCACCCCACATGCCGCTGATCGGGTAGCGGATTCCTGCGGCGCGCGCGTCGATCAGCACGTTGCTGCGCAGCACGAACGTCTCGGAACTCGCCGGTGTCCAGCGGTAGCCAACGGCCTGATGGATGTCGCCGAACCGGCTGATCGCACCGCCCAGGTAGGCAACGCGTGGGGAGGCCATCGCGATGTCGAACGCACGTCGCAACGCAGGCGCCGTCTCGAGGATGGGATAGAGCGCAATGCCACCGAGCAGCAGTCCGGCCTCGGCTTCGGCGTTCGTGAGGACGGCATCCGCGGCGACGATGTCGTCGGGGCCGTACGACTTGGGCACCACCACGCCATACAGCGATGGGTGCAGGATCGCCCGCAGATCCTTCGACATCTGACCGGTACGAGGCGCCTGGACACGGCAGAACAGGCGCGGGCTCCCCGGGGTGCCGGCCGGTGGTGCGCTGCTGATCACCTCGTGCACGATGTGGCGCGCCCGCTCGCGCACCCCCTCATTCATGGGTGACTGCGGTTCCTCCATGTCGATGATCAATGCGTCGGCGCCGCTGTGCATTGCGGCGTCGATGGCGGATGAGTTGGTGCTCGCGACGAACAGGACCGACCGCAAGGGCAGCATCGGCAGACGGTCAGTCATGAACGGGTCGGTTTTCATCGGTCCTCGCCTGCGTCGATCGCTTCGGCCACCGCAGCTTCGACGACAGTTCCCTTGAAGTAATCGGGGTTCATGTTGGCGTGTAGGCGGATGGGATTCGTGAACACGAAGTCGCGGAATCCTGCTTCGTCGATGGTGCCGTGCTCGACCAGCTCCCAGGCCTCGGACACGGTGCCGGTCATGTCGGGCACGTCCCAGTGCGAGATGTCGCTCCCGAACACCGCGCGCAGCTTGGCGCCGTGCGGGTTCACGCGGTCGTTGAACGCCCACGCCACGAGCGGATCATCGGCCTCGCAACCGAAGTAGAAGTTCGGCACGAACTTGTCGCGTAGCTCGGTGGCCGAGCTCACGTGCACTGCGGCGAAGTCGTCGAGCTCGGCGGGACGCGCCCCTGGCCTGGCGAACCATTCGCGCAGGCGCTCCGTGTCGCGGATCATGGCGTCGTCGCCGTGGGAGCCGACGTACGTCATGATCCGGTCGACGTCGAGACGATCAGGGTCGAACTGCCAGATGTCTCGGGCGTTGCGCTTCTCCCAATGGCCGAGCAGCCCGGTGTAAAGACCCGCGGCCCACGCGACGCCACCTTCGAGGAACCCGAAGCGAAGCGTCGGGAACCGATGGGTCACCCCGCCGAGGAACAGCGACTTCGCAGTGGCCTCATGACACTTCGCGATGCCGTCAATGTGGTTGTAGACGTAGTTCGAGACCGAGCGCGAGAGATCGTGGTACTGAACCGAGCTGTGCACGGACGGGGCGATGTTGCGATCAACACAGGCACGCCACAACGGGTCGTAGTCGTACTCGCTGTCGAGGCCGAAGTGGTCGAGCCGATACACCTTCGGCGACAGCGACCCATGCTTGTTCTGGAGTTTCGCGATGGGCCGGCGCGCATATGCGGAGATGAGACATGACTTGAAGCCGAGATCGACCGCGTTGTGCAGTGCCTCGACTGCGAGGTCGGGCCGCTGCATCGGGATCAGTGCGCCGACGGTCATGCGGTCGGCATAGGGCGCGAAGATGCGCGCGTACGCGCGATTGACCGCCATGCACACTGCCGCGCCGAGCTCCGCGTCGTCGATGTCGAGCAGGCCGATAGTCATCGAGGGGTAGAGAATCGTGAAGTCGATCCCGAACTCGTCGAGCCGCTCGTAGAGCAACCCGGGTATGTGCGACGTGGCGCGATCGAGCACGTTCTCGGACGGCCAACCCCACCACGACGGCATCGACGACCACGATTCGCGCGCCCCGCTCAGCGTGCGCGACGAGAGGATGGTCGAGGTATCCGTGGGCTTGAGCGGGTTCTTCAGGTACCGCTCTCGCATCGCGGCACCGCCGATCTCCTCCAAGTTGTGAAGGATCTCGTCGTGCAGCAGTGGCGCCATCTCGACGAAGTGACCGTCGGCGTCGATGACCGGATGCGAGACCTGGGCGCGTACCTGCGCTGATGTGACGCTCATGAGCTCCCCTATTCACCGTCTTGCGTCACCGTATCTCGCGCCACCGAGACAGGACGCCCCGAGGTGGCGCCCAAGTGGCCGACGCCCGGTCTGCGAGGATGACTCAATGCGCGTGTTCAATTGGTTCTTCCGCAATCGCGAAACGGGCGAGATCACCGTCGCGCAATTTCCGAACATGCCGCTGTGGATCTTCTTCGGGGCGTCGCTCGTGGCGCGTGCCTCGGGTTACGGTGACGTGAAGGCGATCGCCCGCGGTGCGGCGACGGGCGCTCTCGGCTGGTGGGCGGTCGACGAGGTCGCACGCGGCGTGAACCCGTGGCGACGCGTGCTCGGTGCCGGCGGTCTCGGCCTCGTTGCGTGGCGTCTAGTGTCGATCGGATGAGCGAGACGCACAGCAGCATCCTCGGCACCCGGGTGATCCGGGTCGAAGACCCGGGGTTCCTCACCGTGGGCGGCAACTACATCGCCGACCTCGACCTCCCCGGCGCAGCCCACGTGACCTACGTACGGTCCACGGTCGCCCATGCCCGCATCCTGTCGATTGATACCGAGGACGCACGCCAAGCCCCTGGGGTTGTCGCCGTGTTCACGTCGGCCGATCTGGGCTCCTTACCGCCGGCCGCTCCCCCCATGCCCTTCATGAATCCGGCGATGGCCCGGCCGTTCCTCGCTGGTGATCGTGTGCGTTTCGTGGGCGAACCGGTGGCGGTCATCGTCTCCGACACGCGGACGCAGGGCGCAGACGCGGCCGAGCTCATCCTGGTCGGCTACGAGCCCTTGCCCGCGGTGATCGACTTCGAACACTCGGCCACCGACCCGACGCTGCTCTTCCCTGATGCCGGCACCAACGTCGTGCACGAGATCCCGACCGCGGCCGACCCACAGCTCTTCGACGGTTGTGATGTCACCGTCACGGCACGCCTCGAGAACACCCGCATGGCGGTCGCGCCCATCGAGCCCCGTGCGTGCGCGGCCGTGTGGGACGGCGAGCGCCTCACCCAGTGGGCGTGCTCGCAGGGTGCGCACAACACCCGCGCCGGCATCGCCGCGCGACTCGGACTGACCAACGAGCAGGTGCGCGTCATCGTGCCCGACGTCGGCGGCGGGTTCGGCGGAAAGCAGGGCACGTACCCCGAAGAGATCATGGTCGGATGGCTGGCCATCAACCTGGACCGGCCGATGCGCTGGGTCGAGTCGCGCACCGAGCACATGGTGGCCTTCGCGCACGGCCGCGGACAGGTCCAGTACGCAACGCTCGGCGGCACCCGCGACGGCACGTTGCTCGCCTACAAGCTGCACGTGGTGCAGGACTGCGGCGGCTACCCGTCGAACTTCGGTGCGTTGATGCCCATGATGACGCGCACCATGGCATCGGGCTGCTACCACCTCCCGAAGATCGAGTACTCGTCGCAATCGGTCCTCACGAACACCACACCGGTCGGCGCGTTCCGGGGTGCGGGTCGTCCCGAGGCCGCGGCGGCAATCGAGCGCATGGTCGAGTTGTTCGCCACCGAGGCGGGCGTCGACGCGATCGAGGTGCGACGCCGCAGCTTCATCCGTCCCGAGCAGTTCCCCTACGAGACGCCCACCGGCGCGAACTACGACGTCGGTGCATACCAGTCGGCCCTCGACGTCGCGCTCGATGCGGCGGGCTACACCGAACTGCGCGCCGAGCAGGCGGCGCGTCGAGCACACGACGACCACGTGCTCATGGGCATCGGCATCGCGACCTACGTCGAGATCACGAACCCCATGAGCGGGGGCGAGTTCGGGGCGATCGAAGTGCATGCCGATGGTTCGGCAACGGTGCGCACCGGATCGTCGCCGCACGGTCAGGGCCACGCCACCTCGTGGTCGATGATCGCGAGCGACCTCACCGGCATCCCGATGGAACACATTCGGTTCGTCTACGGCGACACCGACCTCGTCCCGCGCGGTGGTGGCACCGGCGGATCGCGGTCGCTGCAGGTCGGTGGTTCGGCAGTGAAGATCGCCACCGAGACGCTCGTCGATCGAGCGCGTGGTCTCGCCGCCGATCTGCTCGAGGCGAACGTCGACGACATCGTGCTCGACCGCGGTACGGGTACCTTCCACGTCGCAGGCACTCCCACGCAGGGCCGTACCTGGGCCGAGCTCGCGACTGCCGCGGCCGGGACACCGTCCACACTTGCGGAGGAAGTCGACTTCGTGCCAAACGGTGCGACGTTCCCCTTCGGGACGCAGATCGCCGTGGTCGACATCGACACCGAGACAG
The DNA here is from genome assembly GCA_009699605.1 of Actinomycetota bacterium. Taxonomy (GTDB): domain Bacteria; phylum Actinomycetota; class Acidimicrobiia; order Acidimicrobiales; family WLNW01; genus WLNW01. Next base: position 32,964 of record WLNW01000018.1, read on the forward strand.
GCGATGTGCGCGTGCGTCGCCTCATCGGCGTCGACGATGCCGGCCGCATCCTCAACCCACTGCTGCTCGAAGGTCAGATCCACGGCGGCATGGCTTCGGGAATCGGGCAGGCGCTGATCGAGCACGTTCGCTACGACGAGCACGGCAATCCGCTCACGGCGAACTTCGCCGACTACGGCATCATCTCAATGAC
>WLNW01000180.1 GCA_009699605.1 Actinomycetota bacterium
GCGCGCGCAGCCGACCGAGCAGAGGTCGAGCGCAGCGCCGCCCATGCGTCGTATGTCACGGATCTGAGGGAGCAGCGCGGCAAGCGCGACACCTTGACGAGCCCGGCGTTCGGGGTCGTAAGCGAACCCGGTGCCGACGAGGGCCACCGCCAGCACGTCGACGGTCGACACGGTTATCGGTTCGTTGTCACGCCAGGCGCCGAAGCCGCGCACCGCCGTGAAGACGTTCTCGAGTTCGGGGTCGGCAACGGCCGCGACGATCGGTACCGCATCAACCATGGCTGCGATCGACACCGAATATCCTTGGTGGCCGTAGAGGTAGTTGGTCGTACCGTCGATCGGGTCGATGCACCACACCACCCCTGACGTGCTCGCGATGGACGCACCCTCCTCGCCGAGCACGCCATCGTTGGGACGCGCGTCGAGCAACCTCGACACGATCTGCTGTTCCGCCCACACGTCCATGTCGGTAACCATGTCGGTCGCGGTCGACTTCGTGCGCGCCGCGGGCACGCCCTGGCGCCGCGCGGCGCGGAGGTGTTGGCCGACATCGGTCGCGATGTCGATCGCGACGCGCAACAACTCGCCGTACTCCGCAACCCGGTTCGTTCCACCGACGCTGCCCGCTCCGTCATGATTGATCACGGGGACAATCTACGAACTCGCGGAACCGGCACCGAGCGGCTTCTACGATGCGATGGTGCGCGTCGACCTTCGTTCCGACACGGTGACCAGTCCGACCCCTGCCATGCGGCGGGCCATGGCCGACGCCGAGGTCGGCGACGACGGCTACGGCGAGGATCCCACCGTCCGTCGCCTTGAAAAGCGCGTCGCGGAGATGCTCGGCAAGGAGACCGCGCTATTCGTCCCGTCGGGAACGATGGCCAACCAGATCGCGCTCTGTCTGCTCACCCGGCCCGGCACCGCGGTCATTGCCGGGCGCCGATGTCACGTCGTGAACCACGAGCGAGGCGCGTCGGCCCGCAATGCCCTCGTGCAGTTCGCGCTGGTTGACGACCCATGCGGGGTGCTCGATCTCCGCGCCGCCCGCGAGGCCATGGCGGCGGCCGCGCATCACCACGTCGAGGTCACCGCCATCACCATCGAGAACACGGCCATGGCATCGGGCGCGACGCCGCTGCCGCTCGAAGCGATCGACGCGGCCGCGTCGTTGGGCCTGCCCCTGCACCTCGATGGTGCACGGCTGTTCAACGCAGCGGTGGCCACCGGGAGCTCGGCCGAGCGTCTCGCACGTGGGGCCGAAACGGTGATGTGCTGCTTGTCGAAGGGTCTCGGCGCGCCGGTGGGATCGGTGCTCGCCCTCCCCGGCGCTCGACGCGACGCGGCGCTCGATGAACGCAAACGGATGGGCGGCGCAATGCGTCAGGCCGGCGTGCTGGCCGCCGCCGGGCTCGTCGCGCTCGACACCATGATCGATCGACTGGCCGACGATCACGCCCGCGCCGAAGTGCTGCGCGATGCGGTCGAGCACCGCTGGCCGGGTCGTGCCCGCGACCCCGGGGGCAACGCCACGAACATGGTGGTATTCCGCCATGACGCGGCCGACGAGCTCCTGGCCTGGCTCGCCGCCCGCGAGGTGCTCGCCGGCACGATCGCGCCGGGGGTCGTGCGGCTCGTGACGCACTGCGACATCGATGACGCCCAGATCGATCACGCGGTTCGGGCGCTCGCTGAGGCGCCCTGAGGTTCGGCCGGCGTGGTCAGTCGCGGCGCTTGCCGCCAGCGGACCACTCGCCCATGGCGCGCAAAGTGAGCACGGAGATGACGGCCACGCCGATCGCCGCGCCGACGGCGCCGGCGAACGCGCCGAGGCCCTTCTGCGTGCCACAGGTGCCACTGCACTGCAGGTCCATGAAGCCGAAGCCGATCAGCCCACCGCATACGCCGGCGACGATGATGGCCCCGAACGCCAACAGGCGAGCCCCGAGGGGAGGGGCGCCCGACGGCGGGCCGCTCAGCGAACCTTCAGCGGGACGGGGATCGCTACTCATCGACCAGGATTCTACGAGGATCGGCGGACGGACGACGCACCGGTCCGTTCAACCCAGTGAGATGCACCTGCAACGGGCGCACTACCCCGTATTCTGTCATCTTGCGTACTCTCGTCGTGCTGCCCACGTTCAACGAAGTCGAGAACATCGACGAGGTGTTGCAACGCACGCGAGCTGCGTTGCCTGATGCGTCCATCCTCGTCGTCGACGACGGCAGTCCCGACGGCACCGCCGACCGCGCCGAGAAGCTCGACCACGACCTGGGCAACATCACTGTGCTGCGTCGGGCCGCCAAGAGCGGCTTGGGCTCGGCATACCGGGCCGGCTTCCGCTGGGGCCTCTCCCAGGGCTACGAGGCGCTCATCGAGATGGATGCCGACCTCTCACACGACCCGGCGGCGCTGCCGGCCATGGTGGCTGCGCTCGAGGCCACGCAGGCCGGGCTTGTGATCGGCAGCCGATATGTCCCCGGCGGGTCGATCCCCGACTGGAGTTGGCATCGCAAGGCGTTGTCCAAGTGGGGCAATCGCTACGCGGGCGCGGTGCTCGGCATGCCCGTGCGCGACGCAACTTCCGGATTCCGGGTGTACCGGGCCGATGTCGTCGAGCGGCTCGACCTCGAAGGAGTGCGCGCCGACGGGTACGGCTTCCAGATCGAGATGGCCTACAAGGTAGGCGGGCTCGGCGAGCAGGTGGTCGAGTATCCGATCGCGTTCCGAGACCGCGTGCGGGGCACGTCCAAGATGTCGGGCGCCATCGTGGTCGAGGCGTTGCGGCTGGTCACGTGGTGGGCGGTGCGCGACCGCTGTCTCCATCGCAAAAAGCGCTGATCACGGCCGCGGCTCCCACACTGCGGGGCAAATGGGCCGTGTGGCCCATTTGGCTCCGCTCGCCGCCGGTCGATGCTCGATCCGTGAGCACTTCCCCGCCGGCGATACTCGTACCCCCGGTTCGGCTCGGCCGGCTGCTCGGCGAGGCCCGTCAATCGAACGGCGAGTCGCTCGATGATCTCGCGCGGCGATGTGGTCTCGTCTATGAGGGAGACTTCTTCGCTGCGGTCGAGGCCGGCGAGGCCGAGCTCGACGAGTCGCTCGTGCGCTGGCTCACCGACGTGTACGGGGTCGAGGCCAGTCTGCTCGTACCGGCCCGGTCACGGCTGATAATCGACCTCGACGAGGGCCACGTGGCGGTGGGCGAGCGTCGCTTCGTGATCGACGGCATCGAACCCGACGAGATACTGGCCAACTACATCGCGCTGGTCTACTCCTTGCGCGGGCTGCCGGTCGGCACGCTGATCCCGTTGCGCACTGCGGACCTCGTCGTGCTCTCGGAGGCGCTGTGCCTTCCCTCGCGCGACATCAGCAAGTCGCTCGGTCACATGATGAGCTCGAATTCCGACCTGGTGCGCGAGCACTTCCGGGGGATGCACCGCCGACTCGTCGTGCCGGTGGCCGGGATCCTCGTGGGGCTCACGGCGATCGGGGGTCTGCTCCTGGTGCGCAGCGACCGGGCCGGCGCGACCGGCGGTTCACCGTCGACATCCGCTCCGGAGAGGGCTGTCGCAGCGCCGGCACCGGCGGACATTGGCGACGCGGTGGTGCTCGAGCGGGCGTCGGTGAGCGATACGAGCGCCCGGCAAACGTCCCGCAACAGCTAGGCAGCGCGCGTCCGGGCCGCGCGGCGGCAAGACTGTCGGGATGCGGAACTGGTCGGTCGTCAGCGGACTCATCGAGCGTGATGGCGCGCTCCTGCTCGTCGCCAACCAGCGACGTAACGGGGCCATCGACTGGAGCCCGCCGGGCGGTGTGATCGAGGAGGGCGAGCACGAGGTCGAGGCGCTCACGCGCGAGGTCGCCGAGGAAACCGGGCTCGTCGTCGATGAGTGGGTGGGCCCGGTCTACGAGGTCACGGTCGACCTCGGACCGACCGGCGGCAACTTGCGCGTGATCGTGTACCGGGCCGTTGCCCACCGCGGCGAGTTCGTGTTCGACGATCCCGACGGCATCGTCTTCGATGCGGGCTTCCACGCGTCCGACGCGTGCCGTGCCTACTTGCACGACGCGCCCCACTGGGTGGCCGAGCCATTGCGTGACTGGCTCAGCGCACCGTGGCAGGAGCACCGCCGATACGACTACCGCGTCATCCGCGGCACCACGCTGGCCGGCATCGAGGTGGAGCGGCTCTGAACGTGACCTCTGCGGGTGCGTCCTCGCCCGTCGCCGAGCCAGGCATCGTCCACGTCGACATGGACGCCTTCTTCGTGTCGGTCGAGTTGCTTCGCGACCCGAGCCTGCGGGGCAAACCCGTCGTCGTCGGCGCTCGCGGCGCTCGCGGCGTGGTCGCGGCGGCGTCGTACGAGGCGCGTTCGTACGGCGTGCACTCCGCAATGCCATCAGTGCGGGCCCAGCGACTGTGTCCCCAGGCCGTGTTCCTCGCGGGTGATCATGCGCGCTACGCGGAGGTGTCGGCTCGCCTCATGGCGATCTTCAACTCCTTCACGCCGCTCGTCGAACCGTTGTCGCTCGACGAAGCCTTCCTCGACGTGCGCGGTGCGAGGCGGTTGCTCGGCGATGCGGTGTCGATCGGTCACGCGATCCGGGCCCGCATCCTCGATGAGGAGGGACTCGCCTGCTCGGTGGGCGTCGCACCGAACAAGTTCCTGGCGAAGCTGGCATCGGAGGCCGCGAAGCCGACCCCGACGCAGAAGGGGCCGAAGCCCGGTCGAGGCGTCGTGGTGATCGAGCCCGGCCACGAGCTCGAGTTTCTGCACCCATTACCCGTGCAGGCGTTGTGGGGTGTGGGCCCGACCACGCTGGCCAAGCTCGAGCGCCTCGGTGTCGTGACCGTGCGCGACCTGGCGCGCGTGCCTTTGCCGGGGCTGTGCGCCGCGGTCGGCGAGTCGCACGGCCGCCACCTCCACCAGCTGGCGCACGGCATCGATCCACGGCCGGTGGTGAGCGGTCAGCGGGCCAAGTCAGTCGGCCACGAGGAGACCTATCCGACCGATCACCACGAACGATCGACGATCGAGCCGGAGCTGGTACGCATGGCTGACGCAGTGGCCTCGCGCCTGCGCCGCAGCGGCGTCGCGGCCCGCACCGTGACCCTGAAGATCCGCTTCCATGACTTCACGACGATCACCCGAGCGGTGACGCTGCCCGAACCCGTCGACTCGGCCCCCTTGCTGGCCCGGGCGGCCAAGGCGCTACTCGCGGCAATCGATCCCAGCCCAGGGGTGCGGCTCGTCGGCCTCAGCGCCAGCGGGCTGACCGACGACCCAGTGCGGCAGCTGCAGTTCGCCGACACGGTCGATGCCCTTTGGCCCGACGTCGACGACGCCGTCGACGCCATCCGGGCCCGTTTCGGCGACCGGGCGATCGGGCCGGCGGTCTTGAGCGGCCGCGAGGGATTGCGGCTCAAGCGCCGCGGCGACCAACAGTGGGGCCCGGACGCGCCCAAGAATCACGGAGCGTGAGGCGGCGTGCGGTCTGCACTCGTTCAAAGGCTGCGAGACCGCGCGTTGTGACTGCGGGTTCGGTGTGCGACACTCTGCAGCGCAGGTGCAGGTTGTGGAGGACGCCATGCCGCTTTCCGAGGACGAGCAACGCATCCTCACCGAGATCGAGCAGCGACTCTATGAGTCCGACCCTCGACTCGCCCGAGATGTGCGTTCGACAACGGTCTACACGCCCGCGTTCCGCGGTCTCCGTTGGGCCGCGCTCGGGTTCGTCGTGGGCGTGATCTTCATGATCGCCACGCTGTCGGTGTCGTTCGTGCTGGCGTTCCTCGGCTTCTTGGTGATGCTGGCCTCCGCACTGGCTTTCGAGCGCAGCCTGCGGCGCCTCGGCCGGGTCGGCATCCAACAGATCACGCAGCGCAGCAGCAACAGTGGGGTGCGGGCCTACTTCGGCCACACCGGCGAGCGCATGCGCGACCGCTTCCGCAACGACGACGAGCCTCCGCCGCCCCCAACCTGACGCCGCGCTCATGAGCGTTGCGGCCGCGACGGGGGTCGCGGTCAGCGGGACGTGACCGTCGCGCCGGGGAACAGCGGTCGTGGGTCGAGCGCACTGCGGATGCGGCGCCCCAGGCTCACGTGCCGGGTGACCGTCGAACGAATGGTGGCCGACGCCGACGCGGCGCGGGCGATGGTGTCGGCATCGGGGTCCTCGGGGGCGTAGCGGGCCTCGGTAGCGATGCCGGCCAGTGTGTGGAGAGGCTTGCGGGCTGCGTCAGGTGCGTTGGCGGCCGCTGCTGCTGCGACCTCGCTCGGCGTGGCCGAAGCGCTGACCGACATGCGCAGCAGGCCCAGTGAGGCAACAGCGTCCTCCCAGGCCATCGTGATCTGGCCACGCGCGGTTTGGCGGAGTTGGCGGTGACGAGTGGAGCGTCGCATCCACTTGGCCGCCGGCACGGCCAGGGTCACGAGCGCAATCGCGAGCACGATCGCGAGCAAGGCCCGGGCCAAGGTGCGCAACGCGTGCGACGGCCCGCCGGGGGAACCGAGGCCAGTAGTGCCCTGCTCGAC
>WLNW01000181.1 GCA_009699605.1 Actinomycetota bacterium
GGCGAAATAGCGTGCGCCCGCCATGGGCGACTTTTGAAGCCGACGACGTCCCGATTCGTCGACTGTCGCACGCATCGTGAGCCAAGGTCCGCTCGGGGGATCACCGTGATCAGCAACGAGCAGGCAGTCGCCGCGCCCTTCGCGACGCTGCCGCTGCCGTTCCCGGCGAGCGGACGGTGAGGAGTGATGTGTGAGGGCGTGATCTGAGGGTGAATCGCCCCGGTTCGCGCAACCCGACGTGCAGGGCTCCCGGTCGCCGTCGAGGGACTAGCGGATCTTGAACATCCGCCCGACTTTCGAGCGGCGGCCCGAGCGGGTGGTTGGTATGCCGGTCATCTTCGCTATCTTCCGCTTCGCTTTCGTCACCCCGAGCGCCCGCCTCCATGAGAAAGAAAGACCCGGTCCAAGCTTCACCATTTGTACGTCCCCCAGTTATGGATTCGCGAGACACTCGAGAGTCGGCAACCCGCCCATCCATTCAACTCCAGTCTTTATGAGCATCCCCCCGTTGGGCGCACGGTGGTAACGGCGCTTGACGGGGAGATGCACACCGGCGTCTCAGAACTCCGATCATAGGAGATCTCGACCGACCCACCCGTCGGTATCAGCTACACCGTCGACTGCGTCGAAGAACCGACGTGTCGGACCCACACGGGTCCTGCGAGGATGCCGGCGTGCCAACTCACGCGAGACGACGGGCGAGTGGTCATCGGAGGCGTGCGACGCTGCGGGGACACGGGTATTTCAAGCGCCTCGGTCCGGGCATCGTCACGGGCGCGGCGGACGATGACCCGTCAGGGATCGGAACCTACTCGCAGGTGGGCGTCGCGCAGGGGCTGTCGCTTTTGTGGATGGCACCGTTCTTGTTGCCGTTGGCGGTAGGGGTTCAAGAGTCGACCGCTCGCCTTGGACTCGTGACGGGCAAGGGTCTCGGCACGCTCATCCGTGAGCGGTTCCGACGTTGGGTCCTCGTGGGCGCAGTGGTGCTGGTCGCGTCGGCCAACACGCTCAACATCGCCGCCGATCTGGCATCGATGGGTGCCGCGCTTCGCCTCGTCGCGCCGGTGCCAACCCCAGTGGGTGTGGTGCTCCTCGCGATCGGCATGGCTGCCGCCGAGGTCCTGGTTCCATATCATCGCTACTCGCGAGGACTCCGATGGTTTGCGCTCTCGCTGGTCGCATATCTACTGGTGCTCTTTGTGGTGAAGGTCGACTGGTCACTCGTCATTGCTCGCACCTTCGTCCCTCGCTTCAGTGTCAATGCGACCAACATGCTGGCGATGACTGCGATCGCCGGAACCACGATCTCCCCGTACCTGTTCTTCTGGCAGGCCTCCGAAGAAGTCGAGGAGCGCGATGACGGTCAAGCCGAGCCGATCGATCGGTCGCACCTGATCGCGATGCGGGTCGACGTCTGGGCAGGAATGTTTTCAGGGGTCGCGGCCATGTTCGCCATCATGTGTACCGCCGCGGTCACCATCGGTGCGTCGGGGTCGGTGCACATTGGAACAGCCGAACAGGCGGCCCAAGCACTCGAGCCGCTCGTCGGAAGTAGCGCCAAACTGCTGTTCGCTCTCGGGATCCTCGGCCTCGGGCTTCTCGCCGTTCCGGTGCTTGCCGGCTCGACTGCGTACGCGATCGCCGAAGCGTGCGACTGGCACGAGGGGCTGAGTCGCCGTCTGAAGGAGGCGCCAGGTTTCTACGCAGCGATCGTCGCTTCGATGATGATCGGGCTCGGGTTGGTCGCCATCGGGCTCGATCCGATCCGGGCGCTCTACCTCGCGGCGATCTTCAACGGCGTCACCGCACCCCCCCTGATCCTGCTCATCGTCGTCCTCGCTCGATCGCAAGGGTTGCTCGGGGAGTTCCGATCAGGCTGGCTCTCGCTCGTTGCGACCTCGGTCGCCGGGATTGCAATGACGATGTTTCCGGTCGCCGCGCTGCTGCTCTCCTAATAGCAACAAGGGGCACGGTTGCGTTGACGGATGATTCACCGGGGGCGAACGCCGTCAGGTCGCGGCGAGTACCGCGATGACGAACACCGGGTACAGACTCAACAACGAGATCTCGCCCGGTCCGCTGGTGCGCCCGTATCACCACGCAAGAGCAAGGACGACGGCGAGCGCAGCGAGCTTTTCCAGCCATGAAGCTCAGCGGCCATAACGCCCTTGCGTCTGCCGGGTATGTCGTGCTGATGGTGGGGGGGGACCCGCCTGATTCCGGCGTTACCGGGCAGCAAACGAATCGACGCCGCAGGTCCCCCTCAGGGGTTCCGGGACTGAAAGAGCGGTGTGATGTCGGGTCCGACGGGGTCGGCAGCGGCCAAAGCTCGCGTCGTCGGGTTCATGCGCTTCGCGGTGACGGCGGCGAGGCAGTCGGTCGACTCGGTCGCGAGTCCGCTCTCAGCTACCCGTGGCCCTGGCGGACGTCCCCCTTATCCGTTCGCGCTGCGCATGGGCGGGACGCCGCCGGCGACGCAGTTCGGGATCTCATCCATGATGTCTCCTCGAGGGTTGAGGGGTCGCAACTCCTCGTGGCGCTCCGGGAAGGTCCGAGGTCTCGGCCGGGCTGATCGTGGCGTAGAACTCGGCGCCGTGGGCGCATGGCCTGCACCACGGGTCGCCGGCTGCGTAGTGGGTGGCGGTTCACTCGGACGCTTCGCCACACCAACCGCAGATGCCGGGGACCAGTCCAGTGGGGCCAGTCGTGCGAGGTTCGGAACGCTGGTCTGACAGGCCCGACTGTGGCCTCACTGACCAGACCGTCGGGGAAGGGAAGGGGTCTGCCCCAGCTGACGAACGGACCGCGCATCCCACGCGACCTCGGTGATTCGCCATTCGTCGGTGGCATGCGCCGCGGTCGCGTCCGGGCCGGGTAACGTAAACCCACGGCGTCTGCCTTGTGTAGCAGCGCCTCGGCACGATTCTGTCTGAGGAGCATGCTCCTCCGGTGGCATGGTGTCCGACGCCGCCAGCGGGCAGGGGCGGCGCAGGTTCGATCGTGTCGGCACCGCCGCCGCCCGGTTCGACCCGACACGACGACGAGGCGGCCGCCGTGACCTGTCGTGGAACGGGTTGCCGCAGCTGGGTGGTCCCACGACCACATGCCAGAACGGATATCGATGGAAGTACGACAACTCGAAGCGGCGATCTGGTCGGTCGCCGATGGCTACGGATCGGACGCCGATCTCGCGCTGCTCGACGCCGACGAGCGCGCCTCGCTGTTCGTGCTCGATCGGCTCGTCGGCGAGGCCGAGGACGACCGCGACGCGGTTCGCCGCGCCCTGGCCGACGACGAACGCGACCAGGTGGTCGCCGACTTCGACGCGACGGTCGCGAGCCTTCGGGCGATCGCCGTTCGCTATCGGCCGGTGGTGGCAACTGCTTCCTCGTCCACCGTCGACGACCGCGCCGAGGCCGACGACGACCTCGAGCCCGAAGACGTTCAGCTGCATGCCTCGTGGGCGGCCGGCCAGATCGTCGTGTGGGCCGCCGGGCGGGGCGCGGCGCCCGAGGACAACGAAGCGCTTGCCAGCCGGCTCGAGGCCATCGGCGGGCCGCCCGTCGGATGGCAGCTCCACCCCGGTGTCGTCCTGCCCGACGGCCAGCGCGCCGAAGCCCTCGCCATCCCCATGAAATCGGTCCTCGGCTGGCTCGTCGCGATCGGGGGCGGCCTCGGCCAGGCGGGTGCCGGCAACAGCTTGCTGTGGTTGGGTCGGGTTGCCCTCGAAGGCGTCCGGCTCGCCGCCCAGGGTTCGATCGTCCCCACGGTGCAGATCGTCGATCGCTCCGAGGGACGCGCGGTCGATGCCGCGGTGCGCTGGCTCCCGGCGCTCGTCGACAGCTTGGCGATCGAAGCGCTGTCGGCTTCGATGCCTGGCACTGCCGTCGCGATCGGCGGTGGCAAAGGTCGGGCTACGGTCATCTCAGTGATCTCGGCCGTCGTCGAGACCATCGTGACCGAGAGCACCGAGCACATGGAGCTCCCGGCACCGCCGCCCACGGCGAACTCCACGACCGACCTCGCCGACACGGTCATTGCCCGCATGAACGGCTCGACCTTCCGCTCGAACGTCGGGCTCGCCGCCGAACTGTCGCGCCGGCTCGAGCAGTGGTCGCACACGGTCACGTCGGCCGCGCGACCGAAGCTCGTCGTGCAACTCGACGCTCCTGGCTCCGACGGCGTGTGGCTGGCCTCGGTGCACGCCCCAGCGGGCAAGGGTCGCGTCCAGCCCATCGACGCGGCGCTCCGCACCGAACGGGGCAGCGGGCGGGTGTCGTCCGAATGGGAGCGCCTCGTCCGCGTGTTCGTCGCGCTCAACCGCTCGGAACCACGGTTCCGCGGCCAGGTAGCGCTCAGCCAGTCCGAAGCGTGGGAGCTCATGACCGTCGTCGGTCCCACACTTTCGGCGATCGGGTTCGACGTGCGCGTGCCGGCGCTGTCGCGACGCAAAGCCAAGGCGTCGCTGCGACTCTTCGCTGAGGCGGCCGGCGGCTCGGTGGTCGGCGCGCACCAGTTGAGCAACGTCGCCTGGTCGGTGCTGTTCGACGACGTCGAGCTCACTGCGGCCGAAGTGGCCCGGCTCGCCCGCCAAGCTCGTCCGCTCGTGCGTTCGCGCGGGCAGTGGGTCGAGGTCGACCGGGCCGACCTCGAAAAGGCTGCGGCCATCCTCGCCGAGCGTGAGTCCATCACCCAGCTCACGGGGGCCGAGATCCTGCGCCAGAGCATCGGCCTCGATCAGTCGGGGTTGTCGGGTGGCGTCGTCGTGCACGGCGCGAGTTGGGCGAACGACATCGTGCAACGCGCCGCCGAGGCCCCGTCGCTCGCAATCACCCAACCCGAGGGATTCGCGGGCGAGCTGCGCACCTATCAGGCAGAAGCGCTGGCCTGGTTGGGCTTCCTCGACGCGGCGGAGCTCGGCGGGTGTCTCGCGCTCGACATGGGTCTCGGCAAGACCCCGACCGTCCTCGCACACATGGCGAGGAGTGCGGGCCATGGTCCGGCGCTCGTGATCGCGCCGGCGGCCGTGGTCGGCAACTGGGCGGCCGAGGCAGCGCGCTTCGCGCCGAAGCTGCGCGTGCTCGTGCACCATGGTGCGTCGCGTTCGTCGGCCCGGGTGCTCGAGGCTCAGATCGGGCGGGCCGACATCGTCGTCACCACGTACGCGACTGCGGTGCGTGACGTCGAGGCGCTGGCCAAGGTCGAGTGGAGCCGCGTCGTACTCGACGAAGCGCAGGCCATCAAGAATCCCGCGAACGAGACCTCACAACAGCTGCGACGCATTCCGTCGCGGTCGCGCATCGCACTTACCGGTACGCCCATCGAGAATGGTCTCGGCGACCTGTGGGCCATCCTCGATTTCACCAACCCCGGCCTCGTCGGGTCACGCCCCGAGTTCCTCGCCAACATGGCGGGCGACGGTGAGGCCGCGCTGCGGGCCCTCAACGGGTTGCTGCTGTTCCGTCGCACCAAGAAAGAGCCCGAGGTCGCGGCCGAACTGCCCGACAAGATCGACGAGCTCGACTACTGCACCATGACCACCGAGCAGATCGGCCTGTACCAGGCGGTGCTCGACATGCTCGTGGTCGACACTGCCGACTCCGACGCGCTCGGCGAGAAGAAGCAGGGCGCCATCCTCGCCGCCATCACGGCGCTCAAGCAGATCTGCAACCACCCGGTGGCCTACCGCGACGACGGGCTCCCGCTCGCCGGACGCTCGGGCAAGCTCGCTCGTCTCGAGGAGATCGTCGAGTCGGTGTTCGCGGCCGGCGAACGCATCCTCGTGTTCACCCATTTCGCGACGTGGGGTCGCCGGCTCGCGCGGCACCTCAGCGAGGTCACCGGTATGCCCATCGCCTGCTATGACGGCAGCCTGGGCCGCGAGGTCCGCGATCGGCTCGTCACCGACTTCCAGAGCGGCACCGGTGCAGGCGCAATGGTGCTGTCGTTGAAAGCCGGCGGTACGGGCCTCAACCTGACGTCCGCGAACCACGTCGTGCTCTATGACCGCTGGTGGAATCCGGCCATCGAGGACCAGGCCCGCGACCGCGCGTGGCGCATCGGCCAGAGCCGAACCGTCATCTCGCATCGACTGGTGTGCCCGGGCACCGTCGACGAACGTGTCGAAGAAGTGGTGGCTGGCAAGCGTCATATCGCCGAACTGGTGCTGCCCCGGTCGAGTTCCATGGCCGATCTCACCAGTGACCAACTGCGCCTCGCGCTCGGGCTACGCCCCGACGAGCTGCTCGCCGAGGAGGACTGATGAACCGTCCACAACGCGCCCGAACCAACCAGCGCCGCCGTCCCCAACCGCGCCGCACTAACGGCGTGGACATCTGGCGATCACCCGGCCCGTTGCCCGACGTCGAGCCCATCGTGCGGGTCCACGACCCAGGGGCCATGCTGCGCTCACTCGGCGATCCGCCGATGACCAATGGCAATGTCGCCGGGCACTACTTCAACTTCGTGATCACCCAGTCGGCTGCGATGGCCATGGCGCTTGCCTACAGCGCGGACCTCGCAGCGGAGTTCGAC
>WLNW01000182.1 GCA_009699605.1 Actinomycetota bacterium
GGCGCTCGGATGAGCACCGTGCTCCCTCCCGGGCTGGCCCGACCGATCCCACTCGCCGATGGTCTCGACGCACCCTTCTGGCTCGGCACGCAGGCCCATGAGCTGCGCGTACAACAGTGCGCGAGCTGTGGCACATACCGCTGGAGCCCGGAGTGGCTCTGCTACGCGTGCCACTCGTTCGATACCCGATGGGTCGTCGTCGAACCTACGGGCGTCCTGTTCTCGTTCCAGCGCATCTGGCACCCCGTGAGCCCGGTGCTCGCGTCGGCCGTTCCTTACGTAACCGTGCTCGTCGAGCTGCCACAGGCCGGCCACATCCGGATGCTCGGCAACTACGCCGGCGATCCCGCCGACGAGCTGCACATCGGCACGCACATGAGCGCGCGGTTCGAGGACCACGCACCCGGCGAACGCGACACCGAGCTGGCGTACACCCTCGTCCACTGGGCCCACACCACCGAGGCGACATGAACGTCGACGAGTACCAGTCCTTCGATGCCGTCGGCCTCGCCGCGCTCGTGGCTCGCAACGAGGTCACGCCCACGGAGCTGCTCGACGTGGCGATGCAGATCGCCGATGCCCGCAACCCGTCGATCAACGCGCTCACTCAGGATCTCCGCGCGTTCGCCCGCGCCGAAATCGACCGAGGCCTGCCGGGTGGTTCGTTCCGCGGCGTGCCGTTCTTGTTGAAGGACCAGTTCCAGCAGCTCACCGGCACAGTCACCACCGCCGGGTGCAAGGTGTTCGCCGATGGCGGTGCCATCGCCGATCACGATTCCACGCTGACTGCGCGCTATCGCGCCGCGGGTTTTGTGATCTTCGCGAAGACCAACTCGCCCGAGCTCGCGATGTCGTCCACGACCGAACCGGCGTTGTTCGGGCCCACCCGCAATCCGTGGAACCTCGAGCACTCGGCGGGCGGTTCGAGCGGTGGAGCGGCGTCGGCGGTGGCCGCGGGCATCGTGCCGGTCGCCCACGCCAGCGACGGTGGTGGGTCCATCCGCATCCCCGCGTCGGCCTGTGGGCTCGTCGGGCTCAAGCCCACGCGGGGCCGCGTGCCGCTCGGGCCCGCCGTGTTCGAGAACTGGGCCGGTGCAACGTGTGCCCACGTGGTCAGCCGCACGTTGCGCGACACCGCAGCGGTGCTCGATGCCACGGCCGGCCCCGAGCTAGGTGACAGCTATGTCTGCTATCCGCACGACGGCACCTTCCTCGCCGAGCTCCAACGCGCCCCCGCACCGCTTCGAATCGCCCTCATGATCGAACCATGGCGTCCGACGCCGGTCGACGCCGAGGTGGTCGCGGCAGTCGAATCCACCGCCCGTCAACTCGAGGCCCTCGGGCATCACGTTGAGCTCGCGCGTCCGCAACTCGACGTCGAGGCCGTGCTCGGCGCGTTCGGTGTCATCACCTCGACCGGAACTGCCGTGATCCTCGACGCCGCGGCCGAGCGTCGCGGCCGGACCATCGACGAGGACGACATCGAGCCGACCACCTGGTGGAGCTATCAGCGCGGACGCGGGCTCGGTGCGACGGAGTACGCCAACGCGGTGAACGCCGTGCAGCTGGCCACTCGCCAGGCCGCGCGGTTTCACACCAAGTTCGACATCTTGCTGTCGCCCACGGTGGCCACCCCGCCGCCGCGCATCGGCGCGTTCGCGAACCCCGATCCATTGCAGACGCTCATAGCGACCGGATGCTTCGCGCCCTTCACCGCGATCATGAACCTCACCGGGCAGCCGTCGATCAGCTTGCCGCTCGCCCGAAGCGCGAACGGGCTGCCCATCGGCGTCATGCTCACGAGTGCACTCGGCACCGAGGGCCTCTTGCTGCGGCTCTCAGCTCAGCTCGAAGCTGCCGCACCGTGGCCAACGAGCGTGGCCCCCGCCTGACGCCGAGGCCGCATGATCACGGCGCCGCAAACCAACGCCGATGCGGCACCCACGAAGAACGGCACGCGTGTCGACGTCGCTTCGATCAGGGCTCCCATGAGCAGCGCACCGATCGGGGTCGAACCGAACCAGGCGATCTGGTGCAGGCTCATCACACGTCCCTGCATCGCCGGGTCGGTCGCCTGCTGCAGCACTGTGGCATTGACCGTGAGGAACGATGACGACACGAAGCCGAGCGGCAGACAGACCACCACGAAACAGGCGTAGTTGGGCGCGGCACCGAAGAGCGCGAGGCCGATCGCCAGACCGATGAGTGACACCGCGAGCGATCGACGTGGATCCAGCCGAAGCCCGGCGATCACCAGCCCACCGGCGATGGAGCCGATCGCGCTGATACTCATCACGGCGGCCACGCTCCCGGCGCCGCGACCAAACCCGAACTTCACCATCGAAGGGATGGTGGTCTGGAAGTTGTACGCCAAGGTTCCGACGAGGGCCATGACCACGAGTGGTCGCGACACGTCGGGATTCGAGCGCACGTAACGAAGACCTTCACGGAGCCCACCTGCGCCCTTCGCTCGGAGCGGGCGCGCGACGAGATCGCGCTTTCGGAGGAACAGCAACGCACCGATCACCACGAGGTATGAGGCCGCGTTTACAAAGAAGCACGCCGCGATGCCGGCGGTCGCGATCAAGAGACCCGCGATGGACGGCCCCACCAAGCGTGCCGCGGTGTTGATGATGCCATTGATGCCAACCGCGCTCGCGAGCCGCTCGGCGCCGACGAGTTGGAACACGATCGCTTGCATCGCCGGGCGCTCGAGCGCGGTGACGCAACCAAACGCCAAGGCAAACGCGTCGATCACCCAGGTCGACGCGTTCCCGGTGTGGGTGATCACCCCCAGACCGAGCGCGAGCAGTCCGCCGACGAAGGAGGTCGCGATGAGCAGCCGGCGGTTGTCGATGCGATCCGCGAGCACCCCGGCGTGCGCGCCGAACAACAACAGCGGGATGTACTGCAAGGCCACGGTCACACCGAGATGACCGGAGCTGTCGGTGATCTGGAGGACCAGCCATACCTGCGCGAACGTCTGCATCCAGGTGCCGCTGCTCGACACGATTTGGCCGACGAAGTACGAGCGAAAGTTCCAGGACTCGAACGCTGCAAATCGGTTCTGACGCTCAGGCATGCGGTGCGAGCCCACGATGTTTGGCCCGCACCCAACGAACTACCTCGATGATTACCGTCACCGATATTGCGCTGGCGAACGCCACGAGACACGCCTTGGTGTGATCGTCCTCGAAGGCCTTTCCGCCGAAGAAGCCGAGGAGCGCGGCATACGACGCCCAGATGACAGCAGCGAGCGCGGCCCACCCCATGAACCACGGCCGTGGCCGATGCGTGATGCCTGATGACACGGTGACAACGGTGCGCCCACCGGGGATAAACCGCGCAGTGATCAGCAACAAACCCCCGCGAAGACGCAACTGTTCCTCGGCCCAAAGGATGCGTCGCTCGCCTTTTTCGCCGCGAAACAACGTGCGGCGCAGGAAGCCCGAGGCACGCCGACCGAGCAGGTAGGCGAGGTTGTCACCGATGAAGGCGCCGAGGGCGCCGGCCAGGATGACGACCGCGAGGTTCTGCTCGCCTGTCCCGGCTGCGACGCCGCCGATGATGACCATGGTCTCACCTGGGACGATGGGCACGACCGAATCGAGCAGGGCCAGGGCGAGGATGACCAGTGGCAGCCAGGACGTGTCGGAGAAGTCCTTGAGCCACGTGTCGAGATTGTCGAACCAGCCCGAGAGGAACGCGGCGTACAACATGGATTGTCACCGTAGCGCCGACATTCAGTCGATCGAGGACAGTACCGCCCGTGCCCGCGTGGCCATCGGTTCGTCGATCAGCTGACCCTCGAAGGCGATCGCGCCGACTCCGCGTGCGTTCGCCTCGGCCCATGCCGCGAGTACACGACGGGCGCGGTCGACCTGCTGCTCGGTGGGGGTGAAGGCGTCGCGTGCCAACGCGACCTGGCGTGGGTGGATGCACAACTTCCCTGCGTAGCCGAGAGCGCGGGCCTCGGTGGCCTCGCGTGCGAATCGTTCGGCGTCGGCGATGTCGGCGGTGACGATGTCGAGCGCGGCTACACCGCACACGCGCGCGGCGAGCGCGACGTAGCCCCGGGCGAATCGCACCTCGTCGTTCGACGACGTGCGCTCTCCGCCCATGTCGGCGACGTAGTCTTCGGCACCGAAGTAGCACGCGGCGAACCCATCGGCGAGATAGGTACGGGCGTCGGCCACCCCCCGAGCAGTCTCGATGCCTGCCACGAGCAAGGGCGTGGCGCCCGGGGCACGCGTAGTCGTGGCACCTGCGGCGGTGACCGCGGCGTGCAGCCGGCGCACATCGTCGATCGATTCGAGCTTGGGCACCACGATGGCCCCGACGCCTGCTGCGACGACCGCCGAGACGTCGTCGTCGAACCATGAGGTGCGTACCGAGTTGACCCGCACCGCGACGAGCGGGGCGCCCTCGGGCGCGCCAAGCGTGACGATCGCGTCGATCGCTGCGGCCCTTGCCTCGCCCTTGTTCGGCGCCGGAACGGCGTCCTCGAGATCGAGCACCACGACATCGGGCGCCGACCTCGACAGCTTTGCGACGAGTGCCGGTTGGTTGGCCGGCGCGAAGAGGACGCTCCGCCACCGGATCGCGGTCACAGGCGATACCCGCCGTCGACGTTGATGACCTGGCCGGTGATGCCAGCACCCGCATCGGACGCGAGGAGCAAGGCCATGGGCGCGAGCTCCTCCGGTTCGAGGACCCGGTGCTGTGCGTTGTCGGCCTCGGCCTGGGAGCGAGCCTCGGCGGCGGAGGCCCCCGAACGGGCACCGATGCGGTCGAAGTCGACGAGCGAGGTGTTGGTCCAGCCCGGGCACAGGCAGTTCACCGTGATGCCGTGGCGCGCCGTGCTGAGCGCCAGCTGCTTGGTGAGCCCGATGAGACCGTGCTTGGCGGTGGTGTAGGCAATCGAACCGCTCGCGTGGCGCGCCGCACCCGAGCCGATGTTGATGACCCGGCCGAAGCCCTGCGTGCGCATGTGGGGGAGCGCCTCGCTGGTTGTCCAGTAGGCCGTGGTGAGGTTGAGGACGAGCGTCGACTCGAATGACTCGTCGTCGGCGGTGAACGGCGACGGGCCCGAGCCGATCGTTCCGCCGACGTTGTTGACCACGATGTCACAGCGTCCGAAGGTGGCCATTGCCACACGCACCGGTTCGCGGGCGCTGTGGCGGTCGAGGGCGTCGGCAGTGACGGCGTGAGCGCGTCCACCAGCAGCGGTGATGGCCGCGGCGACCGCGTCGACCTCGGCGGTGGTGCGGGCGCTCACGACCACTGCGGCGCCTGCGGCCCCGAACGCCTCGGCCAGGGCGCGGCCGATGCCCCGACCGCCGCCCGTGATGACCGCGATCCGATTGTCGAGGATTCCCACGTCAGCTGATCCGTTCCCACGTGATCGGCAGGTGTGCGAACCCGTCGATGAGGTTGGAGTGTACGCGCGGGAAGGTTGCGGGATCGCCGTCCACCGCCAGGCCGTGAAAGCGGGTCAGCAAGGCCTCGAACATCACCTTGGCCTCGAGTCGGGCGAGGCTCGCGCCGAGACAGAAGTGCGGTCCACCGGCGCCGAACGCCACGTGATCGTTGGGGGCGCGATCAATGTCGATGGTGTCGGGGGCGTCGAACGCCCGCTCGTCGCGGTTGGCCGACGTATACACCATCAGGAGACGGTCGCCGGCGGCGATCGGCTGACCAGCGACCTCCGTTTCGTGAGTGGCCGTGCGCATGAACTGCATGACCGGCGTGGTGAAACGGAGCAGTTCCTCGATGGCGGCAGGCAACAGGCTCAGGTCGCCCTGCAGCTTGTACATCTGTGCCGGGTTGTTGATGAGGGCGAGCAGGCCGCTGGTGATGAGGTTGCGCGTGGTCTCGCTGCCCGCGTTCTGCAACAGCATGAAGAACACGTCGATCTGCATCTGGGTGAGCTTCTCGCCGTCGACCTCGGCGTGCAGCAGCACGCTCATGAGATCGTCGCGTGGGTTGTCTTGCCGCTCGACGCACATCTGATCGGCGTACATGTACATCTGCATGGCCGCCTCGCCCCGCTGCTCGGCGGTGACCGACGGATCGAACCCGAACGTCTTCTCGGTCCAGTCGAAGACTTGCGCTCGGTCGTCCTCGGGAACGCCGACGAGGTCGGCGATGACGTGCAGCGGCAGCCACAGCGCGAGGTCGTGCACGAGGTCGCATCCGTTGCGGTCGGCCAGGCCGTCGATGATCGAGTCGACGCGCTCGATGAGCCGATCGGTGAGGTCGGCAACGCGCTTCGGGGTAAACCCTCGGTTGATGAGCTTGCGTAGCTTGATGTGCTCCGGTGCGTCCTTCGAGATGAGCAGCTCGGAGGTGCCGGCATTGTCGCCACCGTCATCGGTGTCGATGAAGGGATGAGGCGCGTTGATGAAGCCTTCGCTGTCGCGAGACACCCGCTGCACGTCGGCATGGCGCGTGATCGCCCAGAACGACTTGCCGTTCGGGAGCGGGTGCCGCGACACCGGGTTGTTGTCCCGCAAGTCGCGGAACGCCTCGTA
>WLNW01000183.1 GCA_009699605.1 Actinomycetota bacterium
ACGGCTCGCGGTTTGGACGGCTCGCGGTTTGGACGGCTCAGCGCGGTTCGCGGGGCAGGCCGAGGACGCGCTCGCCGATGACATTGCGCTGCACCTCGTTCGAGCCCGCATAGATCGTGTGAGCCCGCGCGTAGAGGAACGTGCGCTGCCGAGCGCCGAGCGGATAGTGCTCGGCGCCCTTTTCGTCGGAAACGATCGCGTCGGGTGGGGCGACCATGCCGGACGCGCCCATGACCTGCATCATCACTTCGCCCATAGTCCGGTGCCAGTTCGACCAGTACAGCTTGCCGATCGACATCTCGGGGCCGGGCACGCCACCCGCACCGATGACCGTGAGCATCCGCAGGTTGCTGTACCGCATGATCTCGAGGGTGATGTACGCCTGGGCCAGCGACTGACGGATG
The DNA here is from genome assembly GCA_009699605.1 of Actinomycetota bacterium. Classification (GTDB taxonomy): domain Bacteria; phylum Actinomycetota; class Acidimicrobiia; order Acidimicrobiales; family WLNW01; genus WLNW01. The sequence continues at coordinate 405 of WLNW01000183.1, forward strand.
GTTGCATCAGCCGCGACGCCCGTCCGTTGCGCATAGGCGACGAGGTCGTCGAGCTCTTGGCGGAACGACAGCTGCTGGCCGAGGGTCGATGCGCCGCGCTCGAAGCCGAGCGTTCCCATCGCCACCTCCCACCCCTTGCCAACCTCGCCGACGACGAGATCGGCACTGGTGCGCGCGTCGTCGAAGAACACCTCGTTGAACTCGGCGCCGCCGGTGATCTGCACGATGGGGCGGATCTCGATGCCTGGCTGATCCATGGGGACGAGCAGGTACGACAAGCCGTTGTGGCGCTTGGACTGCGGGTCGGTGCGGCACACGACGAAGCACCAGTCGGCGTACTGCGCAAGCGAGGTCCACACCTTCTGGCCGTTGATGATCCATTCGTCACCGTCGAGCACCGCCTTCGCCTGCACGTTGGCGAGATCGGATCCGGCGTTGGGCTCGCTGTAGCCCTGGCACCACATCTCCTCGCCCGAGAGGATCTTCGGGATGAAGCGCTGCTGCTGCGCCGAGGAGCCGTACGCCACGATGGTGGGGCCGGCGAGGGTAAGGCCCATGTTCGGGATGCGACCGGGGGCTCGTGACGCGACGTAGGTCATGTGGAAGATGACCTGCTCAAAAATCGAGCAGTCGCGGCCACCCAGCTCGGTCGGGTAGCCGAGGCGCAGCCAACCGCCACGTGCGAGCTCGCGCTCCCACTCGATCAACAGCGGGAAGGGGATGTCTTCCTGGCCGGTGCCGCCCTTGCCTCGCAGCGCGGCGAATTCGCCCACTAGATGCGCTTCGAGCCATGTGCGGACTTCGTCCTGGAACGCCAACTCAGAGGCAGTCAACACGAAATCCATAGTGGTGCAGACATTACCGGCGCCGCGACCGGACGCGGCCATCGGCGGTTTCGGGGGCCTACGATGCCCAAGCCGCCCGGGGCGGGCGTCAACACGTGCTGGTGTCCGGGCACGAACTGGTATCAGGTAAGGGGGGGCCGAAGTGGCCAAGCCGGTGATCACATTCGACGAAGCGACCGCTCGGCTCACCGCGCCCGGCGCGCCGTTCGAGACCGTCGAGCACGAGGTGTTCGGTGAGCGGATCACGGTGTTCGCGAACCGCCCGCTGAACCTCCGGGCCATGCTCGGGGCCTCGCTCGCGTTCGGCGACAACACCTATGTGCACTTCGACGATGGTCGGTCGCTGACCTATGCGGAGCACCTCGATGTCGTGGGGTCCATCGCCGCTGCCTTGTCGGAGAAGTACGGCATCGGCCCGGGTGACCGCGTCGGCATCCTGGGCGCGAACAGCCTCGAGTGGCTGCTCACGTTTTGGGCAACGATCAGCCTCGGCGCGTGCGCCGTCGCGTTCAACGGATGGTGGCAGAACGACGAGATCCGCTACGGGCTCGACCTCACCAGACCAAAGCTGTTGGTGGTCGACCAGAAACGACTTGACCGCATCGAGGGTGGGCGTGACGCGGTCGGCGTGCCGGTCGTCGTGATCGAGACCGAGTATGCCGACGTGTTGTGGAACCACCGCCCCGCCCTCGGCAACGGGACAGCGGGCGCGGGCCTTCCCACGGTCACCATCGATGAGGACGACGCCGCGGCGATCATGTTCACGTCGGGCACCACCGGCCGACCCAAGGGTGCGGTGTCCACGCACCGCAACCTCATCTCGTTCACGCAGATCTCGTTCTTCGGCGGTGCCCGCTCCGCCATGATGTTCCCGCCCACCGCACCGCCCAAGCCCACGGTGTCGGTGTGCAGCTCGCCCATGTTCCATGTATCGGGTCTGCAGTCGGCCGTCATCGCCGGGATCGCGTCGGGTTCGAAGTTCGTGTGGACCACCGGCCGCTTCGACCCGAAGCGCGTGCTGGACCTCGCCGTCGAGCACGGCGTCACGCGTCTCGGCGGCATCACCACACAGCTCTGGCGCATCATCGAGCACCCCGACTTCGAGTCGTACGACCTCTCGAACGTCACCAGCTCGGGCGGCGGAGGATCAGTGTTCTCGCCCGAGCTGCAACGAGCGGTGCGCGAAAAGATCCCTACGGCAGCCGGCGCGTTCAGCGTGGGCTACGGCCTCACCGAATGCGGTGGACTCTGCACGATGGCGACGAACGACATGCTCGTCGCCGACCCCACGTGCGTCGGACGCGCGCTGGTCACCGCCGAGGTGGCCATCCTCGACGACGACGGTTCGCCACTGCCCGACGGCGAAATAGGTCACGTGTGCGTGCGCGGTCCCATGGTCATGCCCGGCTACTTCGAGAACGCGGCCGCGACCGCAGCCGCGTTCTTCCCCGGCCGTTGGCTCAACAGTGGCGACTTCGGCCGCATGGCCGACGGCATGTTGTACCTCGAGTCCCGCAAGCGCGACATGATCATCCGCGGCGGCGAGAACATCTATCCCATCGAGATCGAGAATCGCCTCGACGAGCACCCCCACGTGCTCGAGGCCGCAGTGATCGGCGTCGACCACCGCACCCTCGGCCAGGAAGTCAAGGCCATCGTCGTGCCCCGTCCCGGCCACCCGCTCGATGTCGACGAACTCAAGCGATTCGTGGGCGAGACGCTCGCGTATTACAAGGTGCCCCAGTACGTCGAGGTGCGCGAGGAGCCGTTGCCCCGCAACGCCACGGGCAAAGTCATGAAGCACGTCCTCAGCGGTGAGGCCGAGAACACGTTCATCGAGGAGTGACTGGTGCTGCTGGCAGAGGTATTGCGCAAGACAGGTTCCGAGATCGGTGATCGCGTCGCCTACGTCGCCGCGGACGGCTGGCCAGTCACCTATCGAGAGCTCGACAAGCTGAGCGACGAGGTCGCCGTCGGGCTACTCCGACGCGGCGTGCGCGAGGGCGACGTGGTCGGCCTCGCGATGCCATCGAACCCGGACTACGTCGTCGCCTACGGCGCGCTCGACAAGATCGGCGCATGCGCTGCGGGCGTCAACCCGTTCCTCATGGCCCGCGAGCGCCGCGACGCGCTCGCCACCGCCGAACCCGCGTTCGTCATCGCCACCGCCGAACTCTGCGACGGCGTCCCCGATGACACCGAGGTGCTCGAGGTATCGGTCGCGTCGACCTCCGGCGAGATCCTGCGCAGCCTGCGTGTGGCCGACGAAGCACCGCCGTCCATCGCGATCGATCCCGATCGCAAGGTGGCCATCGTCTTCACGTCCGGCTCGACGGGGTTACCGAAAGGTGCGTTGTTCCGCGAGCGCACCATCCGCGCGATCTTCGACATGGACAACAGCGGGAGTGCGGGGTACTCGGGCGCGTCGCACTCGGTATCGGCCACGCAGTGGGCGCACATTGGTGGCATGACCAAGATCGCCTGGATCCTCTCGGGTGGCGGCACCACCCACCTCATGCACAAGTGGAAGGCATCGATGGTGCTCGAGTACACGGAGCGCTACAAGATGCCCGCACTCAACGCCGGTCCGTCCCAGGTCGCGCTGATGCTGCGCGTACCCGACCTCGAGCAGTACGACCTCTCAAGCGTGCGGGCGATCATCGCGGGTATGGGTCCGTCGAGCCCCGGGCTCATTGTCGAAGCCCGCGAGCGCTTCAAGTGCGCCTACTCCGTGCGCTACTCATCGACCGAGTCGGGCGGGATCGGGTGCGCGACCGCACTCGACGCACCCGATGACGAGACCTTTTACACGGTGGGCCGGCCTCGCGCCGGGGTCGAGTGCAAGGTCATCGACGAACACGGAGACGAGCTTCCCGTGGGCGAAGTTGGCGAGATGGCCTTACGTCACGCCGGCATCATGGATGCCTATTTCAACAACCCCGATGAAACAGCGACCACACTCGTCGACGGCTGGTTGCACACGGGCGACCTCGGGTCGAAGGACGAGAGCGGCTGCTTCCGTGTGTCCGGCCGCATCAAAGAGATGTTTATCCGCGGCGGGTACAAGATCTACCCCGTCGAGGTCGAAAGGGTGCTGAGCGAGCACCCGAAGGTCGCGAACATCGCCCTCATCCCGCGCCCCGACCCGGTGATGACCGAAGTAGGCGTCGCGGTGGTGGTGCCGCGCGATCCAGCGGATCCACCCACACTCGAAGACCTGCGGGCGTACGCCGCGGACAAGCTCGCCCGCTACAAGCTGCCCGAGCACATCCGCTACGCCGAGGAGATCCCGATGAACTCTTCGTACAAGGTCGACCGCCGCACGCTCAAGGAGCACGAAGCCGCCGTCGCGAGCGACCCCCGAGGATGACCTGAAGGTGAGCCTTTTTGGATCGTCTCGTGCGCGCCATGGCGCGCGATCTACGACCCAGAACCGGGAAGGTGGAAGGGTCAGCGGCGGTGGCGGGGACCACGGCGTGGGCCGGTTGCGCCACGGCTCAGGAGTCGGGCGCGTTCCTCTTCGCGGGTGAACATCTCGTCGATCTCCTGGCGTAGCGCTCGGTAGCGCGCCAGGCGCGCACCGGGGACGACACCGAGCACGGCGCACCCCGGCTCACGATCGTGTGCACAATCCGCGAAGCGGCAGTTCGCCGAGAGCTCGATCACGTCGGAGAACACGCGGTCGAGCGCGGCCTCGTCGGCCCAGACGCCGACCGATCGGATTCCCGGCGTGTCGACGAGCGCGCCGGCGCCTGGAAGCAGGATCAGTTCACGCGCCACCGTGGTGTGGCGACCCTTCGAATCGCGGGCCCGCACTTCTTTGGTGGCGAGGCGCTCGTGACCGAGCAACAGGTTCACGAGCGTCGACTTCCCCGCGCCTGACGCGCCAACCAGCGCGCACGTGGTGCGGGGCGCGACGAGTTGCAGCACCGCGTCGATACCAAAATCATCGACCCGGCTGGTGGCCAGCACCGGCACACCGGGCGAGGTGGCCTCGACCACGAGCGTGATCTCGCGCAACAACTCGGTGCGATCTGCCTTGGTGAGTATGACCACGGGTTGTGCGCCGCTGTCCCACGCGAGCACGAGGAATCGTTCGAGGCGCCCGGGCGGAAGCGGCCGGTCGAGACCATGCACGAACGCGACGACGTCAACATTGGCGACGAGCACCTGATCGACGATCTGCTCGGAAGGATCGCGACGGGCGAGCGTGTGACGACGCGGCAGCACCCGGACGATGGCCACCTTGTCGTCGGGGCCCGGCTCGACCACGACCCAATCGCCGGTGGCCGGCGCTATCGCACCCTGCGAACGCGTGGAATCGGAGATCGCACGGACGACGCCGTCGGACGTGACCACATCGCACTCACCGCGATCGACACGCGTGATGCGACCACAGCGCGCCGAGTCGTCGGCGGACGCAGCCCATGCGGCGTCCCATCCATACGCCGAGAGATCGATCAACGACACATGCGTTGCGCGCCGGGGGTCGCGTCCAAGTTCATGCCCCCAATCCTAGGGGGCCATTTCGGAGGGGCTGAAGGAGTTTTGAAGCGTCGTGCGAGAGAGCTGTCGTGTACTGAGCACATCGACAGCGCCGCACCACCTACCACCTCCGCTAGACCAGCTGTTGCTGAGCCCGATCACCCGGCACCCCCCACCGCCACAACCGCAGGTTTCGAAGGACCGAGGTACACCTCGGTCCTTCGCCGTTTTGGCCCTGCGCACACCTGAACGCGGGTTGCGAGGTCAGTGGTTGAGCACGTGCTTGTAGGCGCGGACGTCGGCCATGACCTGCGCTGCATCACCGGCATCGGTCCAGGGCGCGCCCTCGCACTCGCGATACACGCGGTGCACGTTCGCGGCGAGACGGAACGGTTCGTTCCACTGCGCGTAGGGGCCGAGCTCGATTCGCGCACACGCGTCGAGCACCGACCGGCCCGCCGCATGATGCGCGGTGGCCTCACGTTGCACGTACTCGAGGTACTCGCGCATGCCCCGCACACCGTCGACACCGCACACCGGCCCGTGCCCCGGCACGACGTGCTCTGGGCCGAGCCCTTCGATCCGCGCCAACGCGGCGATCCACCGATCGGTCGAACCCTCCCACCCAATGGGCGTGCAGCGATGGAAGAAGACATCGCCGGCGAAGACGATGCCCTCCTCGGGGAGGTGCACCACGA
>WLNW01000184.1 GCA_009699605.1 Actinomycetota bacterium
CATCAGGCCGGCTTCGACTTCTGGTACGCCGACGCGATCCCCGAGGCCGGCGCCCACAACTGGGTGTTCTAGCGGCTCTGCTCGTCGAGCACGATCTGCATGAACACGAGGTCGAGCCATCGGCCGAACTTGAAACCGGTCTCGGCGAGTCGGCCCACCGTGGCGAAGCCCATCCGCTCGTGGAACTCGATCGACTCGGTGTTCTCACCGTCGACGGCCGCGACCACGACGTGCACGCCGGCGCGACGCGCCCGAGCGAGTAGTTCGGTCATGAGGGCACGACCGACACCCCCACCCCACTGTGCCTCATCCACGTGGATCGACAGTTCAACGGTGAACCGGTAGCCCGGCCAGCGTTGGTTGTCGCGGAACTCGCCATACGACGCGAACCCGAGCACGGCTGTCTCAGCGGTCGCATCCACCGCAACGAGCACGGGAAATCCGGCCGCCTGTCGGCGGGCCAGCCAGCGGGCCCGGTCGTCGACCGAGTCCTCGTGGTCGGTCCACGTGACGGTGCGCGAGCTGATGAGCTCGTTGTAGATCGCGGTGATCGACGGGACATCATCGACGGAGGCGTCGCGAACACGCATGCGTCGTTCTCAATCGTCGGGCGCGTCGGGCACGAAGCTGCTCACGACCTCGACGTGCGAGGTCTGCGGGAACAGGTCGACGATGGTGCATCGCTCGAGGCGGTACTTCTTGGCCTTCAGCAGCTGCGCGTCGCGGGCGAACGCGGCCGGGTCGCAGCTGACCAGCACCACGCGCGACGCTCGCGTGCCCGCGATCTTCGCGACACCGAGCTTACCCAGCCCGCTGCGCGCCGGATCGGCCACGACCACGTCGGCCCGTTCCGGCGTCCACGCCTCGACGGCCCCCGAGATGATTCGCGCATCGCGACCGCCGAGGTTGATTCGGGCATCACGCACCGCTGCCGCACTCTGCTCGACGAGCGTGAGCAAACCGGCGGCCGCTCCGACCGTGGCGGCGAACAATCCGACGCCGCCGTACAGATCGACGAATCGGGTCGACTGATCGATCGGGCCCGCCATGGATCGAACCGTATCGACGAGCGCGTCGGCCCCACCGGCGCGCACCTGGAAGAACGACGTGGCCGAGATGCGGAACGTGTGCCCGGCTACCACCTCGCGATACGACGGCATCTGCCCTTTGCGATCGGCGCGGAGCTCGGCCGAGCCTGCCGTGACCACATCGTCGGGCAGCTGGCGCCGGCGCGGTACGCGTGGTTCGAAGAACGCGAGCCGTTCGCCGCTGCGGGCGCCACAGCGCAACGTGACCGCGTGCGCGTTGCCGAAGCGGCCCTCGCGCACGAGCTCATCGAGTAGGGGGTGCAGGACGAGACACGACTCGACACCGATCGGGTCGTTGGATCCCCGCCGTTGGAACGCGAACCTCTCGTTGAGCACCAAACCGCGCACGGTGGTGCGGTAGCCGGTCGCGGCGAGCGGCACGACGTCGATCTCGGGCAAGTCCTCGTCGGCGAAACGGCCGATCTTGCGGAGCACGTCGAGGACGATGCCCTGCTTGAGCCGAAGCTGCGCCTCGGGGGTGGCGTGTTGCAGGTCGCAGCCCCCGCACCCCTCAGCGACGTGGGGGCATGGCGGAGCGATTCGATCGGGCGAGGCCTCGATCACCTCGAGTACGCGCGCCCGGGCGAACTCCTTGCGTTCTTCGGTGAGCTCGACCTCGACCGTCTCGTCAGGAAGGGCGCCGGCGATGAAGACCACCCGGCCGGTCGACTCGCGGGCGATGGCTTCGCCACCCTTGGCGAAGGCGGTCGTTCTGAGCTGCATACCGTCACGGTAACGTCATGGCGTGACTTCGCAGGCTCTCACCGCTCGGCGCCCCATCCTCATCGCCCCGTCGGTGCTCCCAGCCGACCTCTCCCGCCTAGGCGAGGAGTGCATGGCACTCGAGAAAGCCGGCGTCGATCGCATCCAGTGGGACGTCATGGACGGCCGGTTCGTGCCGAACCTCACGTTCGGCCCCGATCTGATCGCGTCGATCCGTCCTCACGTGTCGGTCATGTTCGAGGCGCACCTCATGGTGCTCGCGCCCGACGAGCTCGCATCTCGCTACGTCGAGGCCGGCTGCGAGCTGCTGATCGTGCACGAAGAAGCGTGTCCGCATCTGCACCGCACGCTCGGCCATGTCCGCGAGCTCGGCGCGAAGGCGGGCGTCGCGCTTAACCCCGGCACGCCCATCGAAGCGGTCGAGCACGTCCTCGATCTCGTCGACCTCGTGCTCGTCATGACCGTGAACCCGGGTTTCGGCGGCCAGAAGTACATCGCCACGATGGAACCGAAGATCGCCCAGCTCGCGGCGCTGCGGGCAACGCGTGGCCTCGACTTCGACATCGAGGTCGACGGTGGCATCGGGCCCGCGACCGCAGCAGGCGCCGCGGCTGCGGGAGCCAACGTGCTCGTGGCCGGCAGCGCCCTGTTCCGTGACGAGTTGGGCCTCGCCCACGCGGTGCGCGAGATCCGCGAAACCGCCGAGGCCGCGCAACGCTGAGGCCCGCGGGCCTCAGGACCAGGGGCCGAACGTGCGGAAAGCGAACGGTGACCCGCCCGCAGGTATCGCCTCGAGGGGCCGGGTGAGCTCGGCCACCGTGGGTGCGCCGATGCGTTCTGCGACGGATGCGAGCGCGACCGGGTCGAGGCCATAGACGCGCATCGCGTTCTCGCCGGCCATCTTGCGCACCTCGGCTTCGCCGATGCCCGCGAACGCGGCGCGCATCGACATCAGGCCAATCGACTCGGCGTCGCCCGACTCGGGCAACTGCCAGGTGCCCTCGGCGTGGGGGTAGTCGGAACCCCACAACACGTTGTCGGCGTAGTCATGCTCGATCGCGTCGATCGCCTCGAAGTTCGCGAGGAAGCTCGCCCCGAGCGAGACCTGGGTAGCGCAGTACTCACTGGGCGGTCGGGGCACCTGATCGCCCAGCGTCTGGCGATGGGCCCGCCATACGGAATCGAGCTCGCGCAAGGTGTACGACCACCAATCGCCGGGTTGCTCAGTGAGCACCAGGCGCAACGTCGGATGCCGTTCGAACACGCCGCCGAACACGAGTTGGTGCAACGCGCGCCGGCTAAACCAGCCGCCCGATTCCACGGTCATGAGGGCGAAGGTCTCGCGCCCTGACCACTGGGCCGGGTCGCCAGCGCCCGCATGCGTGGTGAGCGGCATGGAGCGCTCGGCACAGGCCGCGAAGAACGGGTCCCAGGAGGGGTCGTTGAAGGGCGTGAGGGTGGCCGACGGCGCGGGGAAGTTCACGCCTCGCAGTCCGGCGTCGGCGGCCCACTCGAGCTCGCGGATCGAGGCCTCGGCATCCCACATCGGCAGCTGGGCTAGCCCCGCATGGCGGGCTGGCTCGACCGAGCAGAAGTCGGCGAGCCACCGGTTGTAGATGCGCCGGCCGGCCGCGATGAGCTCGGGGTCGTCGGAGGTGGGGCCGAGGAACACGACGAAGGTGCCCCAGGGAATGGGCTCTTCGTTCTGGCTGCCGTGGAAGATGACCTCGGCGGCCACGCCATCGTGATCGAGGTCGCGCAGACGGGCCTGAGGGTCGTAGTGACCAGCGGTGCGTCGATTCGGAGTCTGCGACGTGGCGGCACGCCCGGGCACCTTCGCGTACACCGCGGCGCGGTGGGCTTCGATCCCGCCTGCGAACTCGTCGAACGCACCGAGCAGCGACGCCTCACAGTAGGGCCGGAGGTCCTCGCGCAGCCGCGGTCCGATGTGCGTGTCGCTCGAAACGATGACTACTGGCTCGTCCCCCACCGCATTGCCCCCTTGGGTCGTTGGTTCGACGTCAGCTGATCTCGCCGCGACGCACGATGACCTTGTCGATGATGCCGTAGTCCTTGGCCTCGGACGCGGTGAACCAACGGTCGCGCTCGCTGTCCATCTCGATCTGCTCGGCGGTTTGGCCGGTGTGGAACGCGATGCGGTCGGCCAAAAGCTTCTTGGTGTGCGCCATCTGCTCGGCCTGGATGGCGATATCGGATGCCTGGCCGCGAACCCCGCCCGAGGGCTGGTGCATCATGATGCGAGCGTTGGGCAGCGCGAAACGCATGCCCGGAGCACCGGCGCACAGCAGGAACTGGCCCATGGAGGCGCCGAGCCCGAGACAGATGGTGCCGACGCGAGGCGTGACGAACTGCATGGTGTCGTAGATCGCGAGGCCGGCCGAGACCGAACCGCCGGGCGAGTTGATGTAGAGCCAGATGTCCTTGTCGGCGTCCTCACCCTCGAGATAGAGGAGCTGGCCGGTGATGACATTGGCGATCTCGTCATTCACATCGGTACCGAGGAACACGATGCGGTTCTTCAGCAGACGGTTGAAGATGTCGCCTTGCCCATTGCCACCGCCGAAATCGGACGCGTACGGCATGCCGGGAAGGTCGGGCGTCATGGGTCTCCTTCGAAGGTCGTCGCCGCGGTAGGGCCGGGCCGATGACGAGGGTAGCGGCCCTCCTTGCGGCTCCGACGCACCGCCCCGACCGCGGGCACCCACGGCGACGAGGCAGTGACCTGTGACCACGGAGCGCGGTCGGCGCCACCTGAGCCCGGCGAGCGCCTACGATCGGGCGCGCAACCGCGGACGTGGCGGAACTGGCAGACGCGCCAGATTTAGGTTCTGGTACCGAAAGGCGTGGGGGTTCGAGTCCCCCCGTCCGCACAACGCAACTGGGATCCCACGCCACAACTGCAAATCATGACGCTGTCCGAACCCCCCGCCCCCGCTGCTGCGTCGCTCGCGAGTGCGAACGCCGTGGCCGACCTCGAGCACGTGTTCGCGCACGCGCCGCTCGGCGTGGCGCGCCTCACGGCCGAGGGGCTGCTGTGTTGGACCAACGCCGCGTTCGCGACGGTGCTCGATGCGCGGGCCGACGCGCTTCTCGACGTCAAGTTGCACGACCTCCTCGATCACGACGGCTCGCGCGATCAGATCGATCGTATGCTGCGCGACGCGCTCGCGGGGCACAGTCGCAGCATCGACGTCGATCTGCGGGCCCCCTCGCCGCGAGCGCACACCAAACACTGCACGCTGCGGGTGTGGCGGGTCGACAGCGAGCCTTCGTCGCTCGTGGCGTCGCTCGAACGTGCCCCGCACCCACCGGTCGGCGTCGATGCCGGCGAGCTCGCCACGCTCATGGAGCGCGCCGCAGCCGGCATCGCCCGCATCGAGCCCGACCTTTCGATGCGGTCGTGTAACCCCCGCTGGAGCGAGATCACCGGCCAGTCGCGCGCCCAAGCGCTCGGGCGCGGCTGGATCGAGCACATCGACCCCGACGGCTGCGCCGAGTTTCTCGACGCGCTCCTTGCCGCGAGCCTCGACGCGCAGCGCCTACAGGGCCGCCTACGGCTGCTCACCGTCGAAGGCGAGGTGCGCTGGATCGATGTGGTCGCCACGCCGTTGCCGGCCACCGACGCCGACCGCGTCGCGGGCGATGCCGCGCCGGGCGCACCGATGGTGCTCACGTTCAGCGACATCACCGAGAACGTCGAAGCCGACCACCGCGCCGAGGAGCTCACCCGCGTCCTCGAGGCCACGCCCGACCTCGTCGCGATCCTCGACCCGGGTGGCCACAACCTGTCGTGGGCGAACGACGCGTTCCGCCAGTTCCTGTTGCCGCACGAAGTCCACGAAACCTCGATGCTCGCCATGCTCGACGAGTGGTCGCAGGCGCAGTACGCCACGTCCACGCTCGCCGCCCTCGCCCGCACCGGGTCGTGGCAGGGCGAGCTCACGTTCGCCAACGGATTCGGTGACGAGATCCCCGTTTCGGCGCTGCTCGTCGCACACCATGGCGAGGACGGCCTCATCGAAGCCATATCGCTGGTGGCCCGCGATCTCAGCGACCTGCGCGACGCCGAGCAACGCGTGCGCGCCAGCGAGATCCGCCTCGCCGCGCTCGTCGAACACGCCAGCGACCTCGTGTGCGTCGTTCGCCCGGGTGGCCGCATCGTGTACACCAGCCCGGCGGTCATGCGGGTGCTGGGGCACTCCCCCGGCGATCTCGAAGGGCGCAACATTTTCACGTTCGCCCATCCCGACGACCTCGAACGCGTCAAGGTCGCCGCCGCCGAACTCACGAACACGCCCACGATGAGCGGCCCGATCGAGCTGCGCGTGCTCCACGCGAACGGTTCGTGGCGCCACTTCGAGGTCGTGGCCACCAACCTCGTCGACAACCCCGCGGTGAACGGGCTGGTCCTCAACGCACGCGACGTCAGCGATCGGGTCGAAGCCGCCGAGATCCTCGCCACCCGCGCCTATCACGACGAGCTCACCGGCCTGCCAAACCGCGCGCTTCTGCTCGAACGCTTGCGCGAGGCGCTGCAGCACGCACAGGAACGTCG
>WLNW01000185.1 GCA_009699605.1 Actinomycetota bacterium
ACCAAGAAGGTGCTCGCCGACCTGCTCGAAGGGGCCAAGATCGAGTCCGTGCGGCGCCGCGGGTTGCTGCTACTCATCGGCCTCGACGACGAGCGGGTCCTTGTGGTTCGCGTCGGCGAGTCGGGCACCTTCCGCAAGGGCGGCGATAACGAGGCCGCCGCAATCACCATCGCGTTCACCCAGGGTGCGTCGCTGCGCCTGGCCGAGCTGGGCAAGGACGCTGAGGTGTTTGTCGTCGGCGCATCCGAGCTCGACGCCGCGCTGCCCGAGCTGGCCACGATGGGGTTCGACGCGCTCGATGAGCCGATGACCTGGGTGAAGTTCGCCAAGCTGGTCACTGAGCGCGCCGAGCCGATGAAGAAGATGATGCTCGACCCGAACTTCATCGCCGGCATGGGCGACGTGTACGTCGACGAGGTGTTGTTTGAGGCGGGTATCCGCTACGACCGCAAGTCCGACTCGCTGTCGACGCAGGAGATGCGCCGGCTGTACCGCTCGCTCATCGAAGTGCTCCACGACGCAGTGAAGCACCGGGGCTCGTCAATCGGCGCCAACGGGTTCGCCGATCTGGCCGGAAAGCCGGGCGAGCACCAGGATCACCTGCAGGTGTACGGGCGCGACGGCAAGCTCAGCCCGCGCTCGCGAACCCCCATCAAGAAGGTCAAGTACGACGGCCACTGGACCTATTACTGCGATACGCAGGTCTGAGCGCCACGACCTCCGCCCGTCGTGGCGGGCCGGTGGGTCCCGGCCCGATAGGGTCGCCCCGATGTTTCTGAAGACCCTCACCATCAAAGGGTTCAAGTCGTTCGCCGACGCGACCACCCTCAGTCTCGAGCCGGGCGTCACGGTGGTGGTCGGACCGAACGGTTCGGGTAAGTCGAACGTGGTCGACGCCATCGCCTGGGTGCTTGGCGCCATGGCGCCAAGCGCCGTGCGATCGCAGAAGATGGACGACGTGATCTTCGCCGGCTCGTCGAAGCGGGCCGCACTCGGCCGGGCCGAGGTGTCGCTCACCCTCGACAACAGCGCAGGCATGCTTCCGATCGATTTCAGCGAGGTCACGATCACCCGCACGCTGTTCCGCTCCGGCGACAGCGAGTACGCGATCAACGGCACATCGTGCCGGCTGCTCGACATCCAGGAGTTGCTCTCCGACACCGGCGTCGGCCGCCAGCAGCACGTCGTCGTGTCGCAGGGACAGATCGACGCCGTGCTCAACGCCCGCCCCGAGGATCGCCGCGCCATCATCGAAGAAGCGGCCGGGGTCCTGAAGTTCCGAAAGCGTCGCGAGAAGTCGCAGCGCCGGCTCGACGCCACCGAGACAAACCTCACGCGTATCAGCGACCTGCTCCGCGAGGTCCGGCGCCAGCTCCGGCCCCTCGAACGTCAGGCCGATGCAGCACGACGCCACGGGGGGATCGTCGCCGAGCTCACCGCCTTGCGCATCTTCACGGCTGGCCGGGAAATCGAGGCGCTGAAACGGCGCATCGGCACCAGCGCCCACGGCCGGGCCGACCTGGCGCGCCAGATCAACGAGGTGCTGGCCACGCTGGCCAAGCTCGACACCGAGGTGATCGACGCCGAGGCACAGCTGTCCGCCCAGGGTGGTGACGACATCAGCGACGCGCTACTCCGACTCGAGGCGCTTCGCGAGCGCACGAAAGGCTTGGCCAACGTCCTCGCCGAGCGTCTGCGCGGCATCGAGCGCGACCGCACCTCCGCGATCGACCGCGGTGTCGTGGCCAACCTCGAAGCCGACGGCGCCCGGCTGCGGTCCGATCTCGATACCGCCGAGCTCGAGGCCGAAGCGCTGATGCCCGAGCTTGACCGGCTGGCCAATGCCGAGGTCGAGCTCGACCGGGCCCGGTCGCGGTTCCAGGAGGAGTGGGCCGGGGGCGTCGCACCGCCGAGCGGCAAGGCATCCGAGATCCGGGGTGAGCTCGGCGCACTGCGCATCTCGGTCGAGCGATCCTCGGGCGAACGCACCCGACTCGAGCAGCGCGTCGCCGCCCACGCCGACGAGCTCGGACCGATCGAGGCCGAGCTCATCGCCGTCCAGGCTGAGCTGGGTGTGCTTGACGCGGCATCCGAATCCCGGCGCCAGGCCGTCGAAGACGCCGAAGCCGAACGGGACCTCGCCGAGCACTCCGTCGCCGCGGCGCGGTCCGTGCTCAGCGAGGCCGATACCGAACACAGCTCCTGGAACGCCCGTGCCGACGCGCTGGCCATGGCACTCGACGAAGCCCGCGCCCGCGCCGGCGCCGCACGACTGCGCGATGTGCGCGGCGTCATTGGGACGTTGCTCGATCTGGTCGAGGTCGACCAGGGCTGGGAAGCAGCCTTCGAAGCAGCGGCGGGCGAGGCGCTCGCTGCAGTGGTGGTGGCCGACATCGACGCGGCTCGCGCCGCCCTCGAGACTCTGCGTGCCGGCAAGGTGAGCGGCGCCATCCTGGCCCTCGGCGCCGCACGCATGCGGGTTGGCGCACCTCCGGTGGGCGAACCCGTGCGAGGCCACGTCCGCTCGACCAATCCCTCGGTCGACGCATTACTCGACGAGCTCATCGGTGGCGCCGTGGTCATCGACGGCGACCTGTTCGCCGGCATCGACGTGGTGCTCGCCCACCCGGGCACGGTCGTCGTCACTCGCGACGGCGATCGACTGGGGTCGAGCGGCTGGCGCGTCGGCGGGAACAGCGCGCAGGCCACCGGCGCGGCGCTCGAGGAGGCCCGGGGCCGCGCTGCGCACGCGGCCACTCGTCGGACCGCGGCCAAGGCCGAGCTCGACACGGCAACCGCAGCGCACCAGGGCTCAGTCGCTGCGGCCCGGGCCACAGCGAAGGCTCTCGACGACCACAAGAACCGCCGGGGTGGACTACTCGAGAGCATCCGTCGCGTCGAGCGCCACCGCGAGGGCATCGGCACCGAGGCCGAATCGTTCCGGGCCCGCCTGGCCGACCTCGCCGAGCGGGTCGACCGCGACACCGCTCGTGTCGCCGAACTCGAACGTGAGTTGCCCACCTTCGAAGCCGAAGAAGCCGAGCTCCTCGACCGTGGTCGCGCAATGGCCGGTGCCCGCAGCAGCCTCGAAGAGCGCTCGGCGGCCGTCAGCGCCATTCGCACCGACATCGAGGTGCGGGCGGCCGGGCTCGAGGACCGGCGCACGTTCCTCCGCAATCGGCTCGCCGAGGTCGAGGAACGCCTCGCCCGCGACCTGGTCGAGCGCGCCCAGGCCGAAGCGATGCGGCTCGAGCTCGAACACAAGCAGTCCCTCACCGAGCAGCTCGTCGATCACACCCGACGGCGCTTCGCCATCATCGAATCCGAGCTCGGCGTGCTCCGCGAACGACGACGCCACCAGAGCGAGACCGCGCGCGCTGTCGCCCAGCAGCTCGACGCGCTGCGGCGCGACCGACACGGCGCCGAGCAGCTGCTCAACGAACGCCGCGAACTCTCGATGCGAGCCGAGCTCGAGGAGAGCGAAGCCAAGATGCGGTCCGAAGCGGCCATCGAGGCGTTGCGGCGCGAGCTCGACTGCGACCCCGATACCGCCGTGGCCGCGTCAATGCCCGAGCTCGCCGAAGGCATGAGCGTTTCGCAACGCATCCGCGACCTCGATCGTGAGCTCAAGCTCATGGGACCGATCAACCCGCTCGCCCTCGAAGAGTTCAGCGCGCTAACCGAGCGCCACGAATTCCTCCAGCAGCAACTCGACGACATCAAGGCCGCCCGCCGCGATCTGGCCAAGGTGATCCGCTCCGTTGACGAGGAGATCGTCAACGTGTTCGCGTCGGCCTACGCCGATGTCGCGACGAACTTCGAGACCCTGTTCGAGACGCTGTTCCCCGGTGGCCGCGGCCGACTCATCCTCACCGACCCCGAGAACTTGCTCGATACCGGCATCGAGGTCGAAGCGCGACCGTTCGGCAAGAACGTCCGCAAGCTCTCGCTGCTGTCGGGCGGGGAACGTTCACTCACGGCATTGGCGTTCCTGTTCGCGGTGTTCCGCAGCCGGCCATCTCCGTTCTACGTGATGGACGAGGTCGAGGCCGCGCTCGACGACGTCAACTTGCACCGGTTCCTCGGCCTCGTCGAGGAGTTCCGCAACGACGCCCAGCTGCTCATCGTCAGCCACCAGAAGCGCACCATGGAAGCCGCCGACTGCCTCTACGGCGTCACGATGCAACCAGGCGGAAGTTCGCGCGTCGTGTCCGAACGAGTCAGCTCTAGGTAATCGCCTGCCTACGGCAGCCTTTGGAACCAGGCGAGGGAGCCGAGCGCGGTGAACATGGCGGCGAGGAGCGCAAGCCCGACGAACCAGCCGACGACGGAGCGGCGCTCCTCGACGTAACCGACCGAGCTGCCGATGCCCTTGTAGACCTCTTTGAGTTCGGCGGTCGACTCGGCGCCGTAGGCGGTGCCCCCAGAGTCGCGGGCGATCTTGGCGAGCGCCTCGCGGTCGGCGGGGACGGCGATCGGGGTCCGTTCACTCGGCAACGTGATCGTGCCATCGGGGGTGCCGAACGCGATGGTCGACACGGTTATGCCGGCATCGACAGCTCGCGCCGTCGCAAGCTCGTCGGGGGTGCCGTACGTGGTCTTGCCGTCGGACATCACGATGATCACCGCCGGGGGTGGGGTGCCCTCCTCGTCGGCTGGGACCGTCTTGATCGCATCGAGGCTGGCGACGATGGCATCGCCGATGGCCGTGCCCTCACCCAACTGCAGCGTGTCGATCGCCGCGAGAACCTGCTGGTGATCCTTGGTCGGGCTGACCTTGACGACCGCAGTGCGGCTGAAGGACACGAGGCCGACGTTGAACTTGGCCGGGAGCTCCTCGAGGAACGCCTTTGCCGCCTCCTTGGCTCCCTCGATCCGCGAGGGTGCGACGTCGGTGGCCTGCATCGACAATGAGACGTCGATGGCCAGCATGACGGTTGCGCGTTCGCGTGGCACGCGTTCGATGCGCTGAGGCCCTGCGAAGGCCAGGACCTGGAGCCCGATGCATAGGAGGAACCCCGCCGCGACGACGTGACGACGAACTCCCGGCCCCTTCGGCGCCACCTTGTCGAGCAACGCGATATTGGTGAAGCGCACGGTGTACTTGCGTCGCGTGAACTGCAGGGCGACGTACGCGGCGAGCAGGCCCGCGACCGCAACGAGCAGCCACAACCGAACGGGCTCGGAGAACTCGAGAGCGAGGGTCACTTGCTGGCCTTTACTTCCATGCGCTTGCGGCGAAGCACGACGAATCGGATGACGTCGAACAGCCAGTCGCTGTCGGTTCGAAGGACGAGATGATCGGCACCTGCACCACGCACCGCACGGGCATTGGCCTCGCGCTGTTCGTGCGCGGCCTCGGCGTAGCGCGAACGCAGCTTGGCGCTGCGGGTGTTGACCTCGCGCAGCCGGCCGGTCTCGGGATCGACGAGGGCGAGCGTGCCGACATCGGGCAGCTCGAGCTCGCGGGGATCGATGACCTCGATGACCAGCACGTCGTGACGCACCGCGACACGGGCGAGCTCGCGGTCCCAGCCCGCAGGAGCCAAGAGGTCACTGACGACGACGGCGAGTCCGCGGCGGTGCGCGGGAGACAAGAGACGACGAATGCCCTTTGCGAGGTCGGCCTGGTCGGTGCCCTCGCGCCGTGGCGCGGTCTGCAGGCGATTGAGGATCGACATGAGGTGCGCGCGACCTTGGCGTGCCGGTAGCTCGACGATGCCCCCGGGCTCGACGAGGACGGCACCGAACCGGTTCCCGACGCGCGTGGTGAGGAACCCGATCGCCGCGACGGCGCTGAGTGCGAGGTCACGCTTTTCGATCTCGGTGGTCCCGAAGTCGAGGCTGGCCGACTGATCGACGCAGACCCATGTCTCGAGCTCGCGATCGGCGATGGATTCGCGGATGTGCGGCACCTGGGTTCGCGCGGTGACGTTCCAGTCGATGCGCCGGACGTCGTCGCCCGGTTGATAGGAGCGGGTTTCGCCGAGCTCGGTGCCGTGGCCCGGGATGAGCCCGCGGTAGTCGCCCTGGAGCAACCCGTCGAGCTTGCGTGTGACGCGCAGTTCGAGGCGACGGAGCACCTCCCGGGAGGCCTCGACCGTCATGTGGTGCGCCAGCTGTCGCCGGCGTCGGCGCGTGGGTTGTTGATGTGCTGGGCGCGCACCGGGTCCTGCGAGGGCGAGATGCGCGGTGCCGGAACGGTCGACAGCACACGGGCCAGGACGTGATCGGCGGTCACATCACGGGCCAGTGCTTCATAGGACAACACGAGGCGGTGTCGCATGATGTCGGGCGCGACATCGAAGACGTCCTGGGGCAACGCGTAGGTGCGGCCCCGCAACAGCGCGAGTGCCCGACCGGCGCGAACGAG
>WLNW01000186.1 GCA_009699605.1 Actinomycetota bacterium
CCGAAGGCCAAGCCTGTTGCTCGAACGTTCCACCTTGGATACATCGGCACTCCGAGGCCACTGTTGACCGATCGGGTCACCGCTAGCCCGTTCAGCCGGGACCTGGTGGTGCAGTGTCGAAGGGCGACATCTAGGCCTGGACGCCGCGCCTCGGTTTTGGTGTCGGTGCCTTATCGGCCTTCGTCGTGGGCTTGCGCGTGGCCGATGCCTTGGCCGTGGGTTTGCCTGCCACCTTGGCGCTCAGCTTGGCCGGCGAGGCCTCCGGTATGGCGCCCGCAGGCAACAGCGGCTTGAGGAACCGGCCGGTGTGGCTACCCGGGTGTGCGGCCACCGCTTCGGGCGGGCCTTCGCACACCACCAGGCCGCCGCCGGAGCCCCCCTCGGGGCCGAGGTCGATGAGCCAGTCGGCGGTCTTGATGACGTCGAGGTTGTGCTCGATGACCAGCACCGAATTTCCCTGGTCGACCAGGCGCGTCAGCACGGTGAGCAGCTTGCGCACGTCCTCGAAGTGCAGGCCCGTCGTGGGCTCGTCCAGGATGTAGATGGTGTGGCCGGTGGAGCGCTTGGCGAGCTCGCTGGCCAGCTTGACCCGCTGCGCCTCGCCGCCCGACAACGTGGGCGCGCTCTGGCCGAGGCGCACGTAGCCGAGGCCGACGTCGACGAGCGTGGTCATGTGCCGGGTGATGACGGGCTGGTTCACGAAGAACTCGGCTGCCTCCTCGCACGACAGGTCGAGGATCTCGCTGACGTTCTTGCCCTTGAACAAGATGTCGAGGGTGTCCCGGTTGTAGCGCTTGCCCTTGCACACCTCGCAGGGCACGTAGACGTCGGGCAGGAAGTGCATCTCGATCTTGATGGTGCCGTCGCCCTGGCATGCCTCGCAGCGGCCACCCTTGACGTTGAAACTGAAGCGGCCCGGCATGTAGCCCCGCACCTTGGCCTCGGTGGTCTCGGCCAGGAGCTTGCGGATGCTGTCGAACACGCCGGTATAGGTGGCCGGGTTGCTGCGCGGCGTACGCCCAATGGGTGACTGGTCGATGTTGATGACCTTGTCGAGGAGCTCGACGCCTTCGACCGACTTGTGCAAACCGGGTGGCGTCTTCGACCGGTAGATCTTCTGCATGAGCGAGTGGTAGAGGATCTCGTTGATGAGCGTGCTCTTACCCGAACCCGACACACCGGTGACCGCGACGAAGCAGCCGAGCGGGATCTCGACGTCGATGTTGCGCAGGTTGTTGGCCCGAGCGCCGCGCACGATGATGCGTTCGGCGCCCGGGGTACGCCGGTGACCCGGCACCGGAATGGTGCGCCGCCCCGAGAGGTACTGGCCGGTGATGGATTCCTTGTTCTTGAGGAGCTGCGCCACCGAGCCCGCGTGCACGATGCGGCCGCCGTGCTCGCCGGCACCCGGCCCGATGTCGACCACATAGTCGGCCACCTTGATGGTTTCCTCGTCGTGCTCGACCACGAGCACGGTGTTGCCGAGATCGCGGAGCCGTACCAGCGTCTCGATGAGCCGGGCGTTGTCGCGCTGGTGCAGCCCGATCGAAGGTTCGTCGAGCACGTACAACACGCCCACGAGACCGCTGCCGATCTGCGACGCGAGCCGGATGCGCTGCGCCTCGCCGCCGGCGAGCGTGCCCGCGTTGCGTGACAACGTGAGGTAGTCGAGGCCGACGTCGAGCAAGAACCCCAGGCGGGCGCTGATCTCTTTGAGGACCTGCTCGGCGATGATCTGCTCGCGCTCGGTGAACTCGAGCGCGGCGAGCACTTTGGCCGCCTGCCCGATGGGCATCGCGCAGATGTCGGAGATGCTGTAGCCGCCGATGGTGACCGCGAGCGACAGCGGCTTGAGGCGCATGCCACCGCAAACCGAGCACGCCACCTCGCGCATGTAGCCCTCGATCTGCTCGCGCATCGAGTCGGACTCGGCCTCGGCGTGGCGGCGCTTGAGGTACGGGATGATGCCCTCGTACTTGGCGTTGTAGGAGCGCGTGCGGCCGTACCGGTTGCGGTAGCGCACCTCTACCCGATCTTTTTTGAGCCCGTAGAGGAACACCTTGATCGCGGCCTTGGGCAGCTCGTCCCAGGGCGTCTTGACGCTGACCTCGATCTCCTCGGCGACGGCTTCGAGCAGGCGGTGGAAGTACTGACTGTGGCCACTCGACCAGGGGGCGATGGCCCCCTCGCCCACGGAGATCTCGGGGTTGGGAACCACCAGCTCGGGGTCGACTTCGAACACGGTGCCAAGGCCCGCGCAGTGGTCGCACGCGCCGTAGGGCGAGTTGAACGAAAAGTTGCGGGGCGCGAGCTCCTCGAAGGACTTGCCGTCGCTCGGGCGAGCCAGGTGCTGGGAGAAGATGATGGTCTGCGGCTCAACCTGGCCTTCGGCGCCCTTGCCCGGCAGGATCTCGATTTCGGCCACGCCTTCGGCCAGCCCGAGCGCCGTCTCCATCGACTCGGTCAGCCGGCGGTCGATGCCGTCGCGCAGCACCAGCCGGTCGACCACGATGCTGATGGTGTGCATGTCGTAGCGACCGAGATCGAGGTGCATCGCCGCACCGAGCTCGACCAGCTCGCCGTCGACCATGGCCCGAGCGAAGCCCTTCGATGCGAGGTCGGACAACAGCGTGTCGTAGGTGCCCTTGCGGCCCCGCACCACCGGTGCGAGCACCTGGAAGCGCGTGCCCTCCGGGAGGGTGAGCACGCGGTCGACGATCTGTTGGGGCGTCTGGCGGATGAGCATCTCGCCGGTCTCGGGATCGTGCGGGATCCCGATGCGGGCATAGAGCAGCCGCAGGTAGTCATAGACCTCGGTGATGGTGCCCACGGTGGACCGTGGGTTACGCGAGGCCGACTTCTGATCGATCGAGATGGCCGGCGAGAGGCCCTCGATGAAGTCGACGTCGGGCTTGTCCATCTGGCCGAGGAACTGGCGGGCGTAGGCCGACAGGGATTCGACGTAGCGCCTCTGCCCCTCGGCGTAGATCGTGTCGAAGGCGAGCGACGATTTGCCCGAGCCCGACAAGCCCGTGAACACGATGAGCTTGTCGCGAGGCAGGGTGAGATCGACGTTGCGGAGGTTGTGTTCGCGAGCGCCGCGAATGACGAGCTGATCGGCCACGGCAAAAGCCTAGGCCCCGCGGCCCACGAACACGTGTTTGGTCCAGTTGCTCAGCTGGCGCGAACCTCGACCACGTAGAGCCCGAACGCCATATCCCCACGCCAGAGGTTCTGGACCACCGTGACCTGTGGTCGACCCTGCGCCGTCCAACCCGGCCCGAGCGCTGCGAGGTCGGCCTGCGGATCGGCAGATGCGAGCGTGATCGTCGTGAGACCGGCCTCCCGCAGGCGGCCGCCGTAGCGCGCGACATCCCCGGGATCGACCGTCAACCAGCGCCCGTCCCCGACGTGTTGCCAAGCCAGACGGGCCAGCGGGGCCGAGGTCGTAAGGACCACGGCACGCGCGTCACCATCGCCCGGAACGTCATCGCCCGCAAAGGCCACCACGTGATCAACGAGCTGGTCCGTCCACTCATGCGAGAGCCGCAGCGACACCACCGCGTGCACGCCCAACACGAGGTGCGCGAGCAGCAGACCGGCGCCCAAACGGCGAAGCGCCGCACCCGGGATCGAGGAAATGCGCCGGGTGATCGCCGCGAGCACCAGCGGCACGAGCACGGGGAGCACAACGCCGAAGTACCGGCCACCCCAACCGCCTCCCCCGCCGTTCGCGTACTGCGTCGCCAGCACCGCCGCGACGAACACCGCGCTCGAGGCGGCGAGTACGAACGATGCCGGCTCACGCAGTTGTTGCCCGGTGAGCAACGCCAGTCCGACCACGAGCACCGGACACGCCACGAGTAACCCGGGCACTGCTTCCACCGGAGCGAGGACGAACTGCACGACGAGCGCAGCAGCCACGAGCAACGACACCGTGCCGGCCGAAACCCACTTCTCCGGTGTGCGTCGAGCCGCCACGATCGCGTATGCCAGCGTCGCGACCGCAACGAGGCCGAGTGCCGAGGCCACCGCATTCGATTCGGCACCGGCGAACATTGTGATGCGAAGTGCCGTCGCGCGACCCGACAGGAATCCCGCGCCACTGATGCTCATGGAGCCAACGGAGTCGGTCGCACCCACGTAGGTCTGGGCCAAGGTCCGGTCGAGTTGCATCCCGCCGATCGCTCCAGCCCAGACGAGCGCACCCGCGAGGGCGTCGCGCCATGCCCGGGCACGCACCGCCTGCACGAACGCGGCTAGTCCCAACGCCGCACCGAAGAGCAGTGCTTCGTTGCGCATCAACACCGCGAAGGCCGCACTTGCAACGATGGCGACACCACGAACGGCCATCCGGTGGTTGCGGGCGAGCACGAAGTACACCGAGACCGCCACCGCTGCCGCGCCGAGCGTGTGGGCGATCGCCTGGTAGCCGTCGAAGAGCAGTGGGCTACCCGCGCCGACGGTCCACAACGCCATCCGGTCGAGCCCGGCCCCGAGCCGCCGTGCGATCAACGCCGCCATGACTGCCCCGGCCAATGTGCCGGCGGTCGAGAGGGCGATCGCCCCCGGCACGCCGCCGACGCGGATCGCCCCGGCGAGCAGCAACGGATAGGTCGGGTGCTTGGCGAAAACCACGTAGTCGTCGGTGCCCGCCACCCGCGTCGCGAGGTCGTAGGGGAACGCGTCGCCCTCCGGATCGATCTGGGGCATCGGGTGCGCGATCCGCCAACCCGAGCCGGATGCCAGATGGTTCGCCTGGGCGATGGCCGCGCCCTCGTCGGCTTGCTGAAGTCGACGAGGGTCGACGAGCACGAAGATCACCGCGAGCACCGCCGCGAGGGCGAGCACATGCGCAATGAACGGGTACGGCGCACGCCCGGGGAGGCGCTCCGGTGACGAAACCTCGTCGACCCATCGATCGGCCTGCAGCGTGCTCACCCCACACGTATCGGCCTGCGGCGAGGCCAGTTGAGCGCAGGGTCGGGGCGTTCAGCCTCAGCTCCGCCGTCCGGACGCCGATGAACATGAGGATGATCGATGTGCACCATCCGCCCACGGCGGCCGACCCCTCCGAAATTTGGTGTCAGAGGCGCCGCCACGGTGCCCCAGATACCAAAGCTCGCTCGCGCGAGCACCTGTTGGTCCTGATGAGCGCGCTGATCCCCTTGGCTTCGAGTTGGGTGGTTTGGTGGTCGCCGGGCGGGGCCAACGACTTCAACCAGCGCGTCGCACTCGCGCCATTCGATGTCGCGCTGGGCGGTCTGCTCGTCGGGTGGGGGTCGACGCGTGTCCGGGCCGGTTTCGCGCGGCCCTCGCCGTCGACGGGTGTGCTCCTCGCGGTCGGGTTCACCGCGGTGTTCGCGATCGCTTTTGCGGCGAACCCTTCCTATCGCGGCGTCGAGTACAGCGTCCGGCTGCTGGCCGGCGTCGCAATCGTCGACGTCGCACGCCGGATGGACAGCGCTGCGGTCCGCCGGGTCTGCATCGTCCTCGCCGCCGCCGGTGCGATCGAATCAGTGCTTGCGGTCGCGCAGAGCATCCACGGGCGAGGCTTCGCGCTCTACCCGATCGATCACGATGGCGGACTGCTGGCGTTCGGCGACACGCACGCCGGCCGCGGTGGTTTCGCACACCCGTACCACCTCACCGTGTTCTTGCTGCTCGCCCTGTTCGCCGCGCTCATCGGCGGACGCTCGTCGACGGGGCGCGAACTTCGGCTATGGGTCGGCACGGCCTCGTTCCTCGGTGCCGGGATCGCCGTGACCTTCTCGCGCGCGATGATCCTCGGCCTGGTGCCGGCCGCGGTGGTGTGGGGCCTCGCCCGACGCGACCACATTGGCCGGTCGGCACGACCGATCGTGGGCGCGCTCTTCCTCGGGCTCGCGTGTACGTCTTTGTTGTTCGCCGACGGGTGGACGACGCGAGCCCGACAGTCCGCCGGGTCGGGCGCGGATCGTGGGCGGGTCACGTTGGCCGAGCACGGCCTCGGCATCGCCGCCGATCATCCCTTCGCCGGCATCGGTCCGGCGCGCTACGTCATCGCCGTTGCCGAGGAGTCGTTACCCGAAGTCGAGCTGTTGCCGCCGCACAACATCATCGTGCAGGCCGCAGCGGAGCTCGGCGCGGCCGGCGGCGTCATCGTCGCGCTGGCCGGCCTCTGGTTCGCGCGCCGCCTGCTACGTCGCCCGGTGCTGCTCATCGGCGGCGCCGGGCTCTTGGTGCCGTTCCTGCTTCTCGACGCCTATCCCTACGTCTTCCCCGCCGGGCTCGCGATCAGCGCGCTGTGGATCGGCCTGCTCGAGAACCCGACCGTTCGAGAACACGCCTCATGACCGTCACCGAATCGCCTCGCACCGCGGCGCCGA
>WLNW01000187.1 GCA_009699605.1 Actinomycetota bacterium
AGCTCGAGGTTCGGCTCGTTGAACGCCGGGTAGTACGCGTTCGACATCAGTGGCCGCTTGCAGCCGTAAGGGTGCTGCGGACGCAGCTTGTCGCGTACGGCCGGATCGACGACCTGGTCGAGCGACTTGTTGACAGCGGTGACCGCAAGCGCGAGCTTCTCCGCGTTGGTGAACGTCATGCCCTTGTTCATCGAGTCCTCGACCTCGCGGCGGAACTGGAGAATGGGCGTCGGGTCCTTTCGGAAGGCTTCCAGCTGCTCCTCGCTGTACGGCGTGTCGACTTTTGGGGTCACCCAGTTGGCGGTCCGCTGGAACAGATGGACCATGCCAGCCTGCTTGCGGATCTCCGGTATGAACTGCACTGCCGACGCGGCGGAGCCGATGACGGCGACTCGCTCACCGGTGAGGTCGTGGTCCCAGTCCCATTGCGCGGAGTGGAACATCGGGCCTGCGAAGTCGCGCAGGCCGTCGATGTCGGGCCACGAGAGGTCGTTGAACATCCCGATCGCGCTCACCACGATGTCGGCCGTGAGGGTGGCGCCGTCGTCGAGCGTGAGGGTCCATGTGGCGGACGCTTCGTCCCACACGGCGCGGTGCACGCCGTTGCCGAACCGCACGTGGGGGAGCACGCCGTACTGCTCGGCGACGTGCTGCATGTACGCGAGGATCTCGGGCTGGGTGCCGTACGGCTTCGACCAATCGGGCTTGACCTCGAACGAGAACGAGTACAGGGCCGACTGCACATCGCACTCGCAACCCGGGTATCGGTTGAGGTTCCAGGTGCCGCCGACTCCCGCGGACTTTTCGAGCAGGACGAAGTCGTCGATGCCCTCGTCGAGCAGGCGTTTGCCCATGCAGAGCCCGCCCGGTCCGGCGCCGATGACGGCGACGTGGACGCGACGATCGCGTGGTGTGCTCACGGAGACCCCTCGGTCGACCCGCAGCGGATGGGCGGGACGGTATGACAGGACAGTAGAGTAGTCAATCGACATTGACGAGTTGGAGTATCGGTGGTTGACGCAGTGCGGAGCGCGGACAACCTGGTGCACGATCTCATCGTCATCGCGAACGACCTTCGGCACCACATCGACGACGCGCTCGCCGAACGAGGCTACGAGCATCGGCGCCCTGGGTTCGCGCCGCTGCTGTCGCTTGTTTGGAAGGGCGGCGTGCCGCAGGGGCACCTCGCCACGGCGCTCGGGGTGAGCCCTCAGGCGGCCAGTCAGACGGTTGGACTTGCGGCCGACGCCGGCTTCGTCAACCGGATGCCCAACCCTGATGACGGCCGGTCGAAGCTCGTTGTGCTCTCCGAGCTCGGTCGAGCGTTCGTCGCCGACGGAGCGGCAGCTATCACCGCGCGAGCCGCGGACTACGCCGAGGTGTTGGGCGCGCGTCGGTTCGCCCGCTTCGACAGCAGCCTCGCTCGGCTCCGTCGGGGGAAGGGTCTCGCCACCGGCGATGATCCCGTGGCCACCCTCGCTCCGGGTACGTCGATCATGGCGGTCTCTGCGCTGGCCGAGGCTGCGATGCGCTCGCTGCACGTCGCAATGCGGTCGGCGGGGCATGGTCGGATAACCGGGGGGCAGAACCTCGTACTGGTCCACATCGGCCCCAACGGGGCACGATCGAGCGATATGGCACGGGTACAGCGAGTGAGCCGCCAGGCTGTCAGTGCGGTCCTCCACGATCTCGAGGCGCTGCGTTACGTGGCGCGTCGCGAAGACTCGAGCGACGGGCGTGGCGTGGTGTTCGTGCCGACGCGCCGGGGGCGCAAGGTTCTCGATGACTACGTCGCGGGCATCGACGCGGTCGAGCAGGACTACTCCGCGATCCTCGGGGGTCCTCGGTTCGACGAGATAGGTCGCAGCGCGCGCGATCTCCGCCGCATTCTCGGCCTCGAGCATCATTTCTCCGTGGCGTCGAGGGGCGCGGCGGCCGGCGCGCCGCCGAGCGATCGTCGGCAGGTCGAGCTCACCGACCTCGGCGACGAGTTGCTCCGGTGGCTGGGCGACGGCGACGCCTGGTGGCTGGCCGGTTTCTTGCGTACGCAGATCATCGACCGCATCGAGCACGCGCATCCCGCGCCGTTCGAGGAGATCTGTTGATCGACGCGTCGGCTCACGTCGATCCCGATCGGGGGAGTCGTCCGGCGCCTACGGAACTGCGCTGCGGGCCTCTATCAACGTGAGGTGGCGCTCGATCATCGCGTTCACCTGCGCGGGAACCTCGAGATGCGGGAAGTGGCCGGAGCCGGCGACCACCCCGAAGTGCACGTCTGCGAAGAGAGCTCGTATACCGCGAACGTCCGGGGTTTCGGCGGTGAGCCAGAGCACCGGTCGCTGGAAGCGACGCGCCGCACCCTCGCTGTCGGCCGCGAGGCTTGCGAGGTCGGCGCGAGCGACGCGCAATGGCACCTGCGTCGCATCGCGCACCGCCGCGTCTCCGGCGGCCCCAGCGAGCGGGCCGAAGAACCCTCGGTACATCGCTTCGAAGCGCGCCGGGGCGTCGGGTCCGGTGAGCTGATCGACCAGTCGGCCGAGCGGGCTGCGATCGACGCTGTGCGGACGACCGAGCGTGGTGCGGCCACTGATGTTGGAGTCGACCAGCACCATGCCGCGGACGAGACCGGGATGCCGATCCGCGAAGTGGACTGCAGTGGGTCCGCCGCCTGCGTGGGCGATGAGCACGATGTCGCGCAACCGCTCGCGCTCGACGATCTGCAAGAGGTCCTGGGCGTGTTGCGCCGCGGTGTAACCGCGCGCAGGCGCCGCGGACCGTCCGTGGCCGCGCCGGTCGGCTGCGAGCACCCGGTGCGATGACGCGAAGTGCTGGAGTTGCGCGGACCAGTGGGTGAGGTTGGAACACCAGCCGTGCACGAAGACGAGTGCCGGTCCGCCACGGCCGCCGGTGCGGTAGACGATTCGAGTTCCGTCGCGTGTGGTGAGGGTGCGGTCGCGCATCGTTGTAGCGATGCGTTCCGGTCGGACCTCGGGCTGGCGCTCGGCGGGCGAGGGGTGTGACCGTGCCCCCTCGACCACGAGCGTGGCGAGTCGGTCGGCGAAGGTGGGGTCGTACGCGTCGTGTGCCAGCGCGTGATGCAGCGCCGCGGCGTGCACGGTCTCGAGGAGGAGGTCGGCTCGGGTGCCGGCCGTGAGCTCGCCCTCGAGCACGGCTTGCGCGATGCGTGCGGCGAAGTCGTGGTGCGCTTGCGCGAGCAGATCGTCGACGATGCTGCTCCGGCGCTGCGGGTTGCGTATCTCGGCGAGAAGGAACGGGACGGCTTCGCGCGCCTCCGGGCGACGGTACGACGCGTCGATACGACCGATCGTCGCGCGTAGGTGGCTACGGAACGACGGATCGTCCGGTGGTGGTTCGTCGGACGTGCTCGGGAAGATCGCGTCGTAGACGAGGTGTGCCTTCGACGGCCACCGTCGATACAGCGCCGGTCGGCTTGACCGGGCGCGCTCGGCGACGAGCGCATAGGTGAGGCCGGCGTAGCCGACCTCGACGAGCAGTCGACGCGTCGCGTCCAACACCGCGACGTCAATGGCTGGGTCGAGGGGGCGGCCGCTGGGTCTTGACCTCGAGCGCATGGTTGCTTACGTTACACTCGGTAACGGATAGGGGGCTCTCGTGGGCGATGTGCTGGTGGTCGGTGGTTCGGTCGTCGATGGCACTGGTGCACCGGCCTTCATGGCCGACGTGCGGGTGCGCGGCGGGGTGATCGTTGAGATCGGTCAGGCGCTCGCGCCTGACGGCGAGCGGGTAATCGACGCACACGGGTGCACCGTGGCCCCGGGCGTGATCGACACGCACACGCATCTCGACGGCGCCATGTGGTGGAACCCGGATGTCGACCCGCTCCCCGCGTCTGGCAACACGTCGATGGTGTTCGGGAACTGCGGTAACTCGATCGCTCCGCTCGCCGGCACCCAGCGAGACGAGATCGTCGACCTGTTGTGCTTCCTCGAGGACCTGCCAGCCGAGGCCTTCCGCGACCTGATCCCTTGGAACTGGCAGACCTGGGGCGAGTACGCCGCGGCGCTGAGCGCTCGTCCGGCGGCCGTGCACTTCGCCGGCTACGTGGGCCACCTGGCGTTGCGCACCTTCGTGATGGGCGACGCAGCGTGGGAGCGGGGAGCACGCGACGACGAGGTCGCGCGGATGTGCCACGTGCTCGACGAGGGGCTTCGCGCGGGCGCCCTCGGCCTCAGCATGAACGTCTTCGACCGCGACCGAACGCTCCGGCCGGTACCCGGGTTCTTCGCGGACGACCGCGAGTACCGAGCGCTGTTCGCGGTTGTGGCGAAGCACCAGCCTGCGACGGTGCAGATCCTCACGTTCTTCCCTGATCACGACCGCAACATGGCCGACGCGGTCCGGTTCGGCGCGATCGCGCGCGACGCGAGGGTTCGGGTTCAGTGGCCGGGCCTGCCGATCAACTCTGCCGACGACGATCGCCGTCCGGAGTACTGGGAGCTGTTCCGCCGCCTGCAGGCCGAAGGCGCAGACATGTGGCCGATGCTGGCGTTCAAGCCGCTGATGCCGTTCTTCAGCTTCGAGCGCTCGATCGCGTTCCAGCGTGTGCCTGCGTGGAACGACGTGTTGAACGGCCCCGCCGAGGAGAAGCTGCGCATCTTGGCCGACCCCGAGTGGCGCGCTCGTGCCCGTCACGACTGGGACACCCGGACGCGTTCCAGCATGTCCCGCGTTGATCGGCCCCACGAGATGTTCTTCGCGGTCTCCGAGAGCGGCGCCGGTCCGCTGGGCATTTCGTTGCTCGACTATTCCGAGCGGACGGGTCTGCACTTGTCGGATGCGCTTGCCGAGTGGGTACTTGCGAACGGGATCGGCTCGCTCCTCGCCGGGTCGCCCGAGCGTCATAACGAGGCCGATATCGTGCGCGCGTTGCATGAACCGCGGACGTTGCCGAATATCACCGACAGCGGCGCGCACCTCCAGTTGTTCGCAGCCGCTGGTGAGCACCTGTATCTGCTCACTCACTACGTGCGGGACGCCGGTCTTGTCTCCCTCGAGCACGCGATGCACGCGCTCACCGGACGGGTGGCTGGCTTCTTCGGGCTCGGCGACCGCGGGGTGGTTGCCGAGGGAATGGCCGGCGACCTGTGCATCTTCGCTTTGGATGAGTTGTGCCTCGGTGCCGAGGAACGCGTGTGGGACGTCCCGTTCGGGACATGGCGCTTCCGTCGTGAACCAGCCGGGTTCCGGGCCACGGTGGTCGCCGGAGAACCGACCTGGCTTGATGGGAAGCCGACCGGCGCAAGGCCGGGCAGGTTGCTCCGGCCGGACCTCACGCGGAGGTAGCCGCGTTGGCTTGATGTCGAGCAGATCACGCCGACGTTTCCCTACGGCCACCACGTGGTGGGGATCATCGAGCACATGGCGTGGCGCTACCACTCCCCAGGTCGCGACCTACCGGCCCGCACATGGGCATCAGTTGGCGAGTGACCCGCCGTAGATCTGCCAGGCCAGCACGGACTTCGCCGCGAGGCTGAGGACGATATACGTCTTTTCGCCGAAGGCGTAGTCGCGCCAGCGACCGATCCCTCGGTATTGCAGCCACTGGTTCAGCCCGAAGCTGAAGAAGAAGACCAGTTCGGCGATGACGATTCCGTAGACGAAGCCGGGCACCGTGTCGGCACCGATGACGTTGACCCAGATCGCTACCCAGGGTGCGATGCCTACGATGGTGCCGAACCAGAACGGCAGCATCGTCGTCGATGTCCGGCCGGGTGGGTTCATACGTTCTTGTAGCCAGCCAAACAGGACCATGGCGATGTTCGCGCCGGCGATAGCCACGACGGTGGTTATGTCGGTGATGCCGCTGTAGGACGCGATCAACAGCAGCATCAGGGTGGCGCTGAGCGAGTACTCCAGCCATCGGAACCGGTTGATGCCTTGACCCAGGTCGACCTCGTAGGTGCGGCGGGCGAAGGTAGCAGTGGCGAAGTGGTAGAACGCGGCCAACAGCAAGAACACCGCGATGGCTGGGCCGATACGGACGTCGAAGATCGCCTCGGGGGTGGTCAGCCGCGTGCCCGGCGGGCCTTGGGGGTAGGTGGAGGTGACAGCGATGGCGAAGTCGCTCGCCATCACCAGGATCAGTACCGCCTGCGCGGCATGCAGGACCGTGAGGCCGAGGTTCCACCGGCGTAGATCTGCCAGGCGCTCCGGGGTGACGCCAGAGGCGATGGACTCGGTGCTCCCGAAGTTCCGTTGCGGTGTCGCTGATTGGGTCACGTGTGGCCTTCTTGTATGGGGGCAGGCTCGGATTTCTGAACGGTTTGCGAACTGTTGCGAGATGCTCGTGACTGTTCAGCGTGGGTGCGGCGA
>WLNW01000188.1 GCA_009699605.1 Actinomycetota bacterium
CTCCAGAAATGGTGCGGGTGGACCGCACTCCCCGCTAAGTACCCTGCCCGCCGAGCCGATGGATCGTCGTGCACCGGAACTCCTGGCGGCGATACATCGTTGTTCTGACGGGCGTG
This sequence comes from Actinomycetota bacterium, assembly GCA_009699605.1. GTDB lineage: Bacteria > Actinomycetota > Acidimicrobiia > Acidimicrobiales > WLNW01 > WLNW01. The sequence goes on from WLNW01000188.1 coordinate 117, forward strand.
AGCGCCGTCTGCGCCGCCTTCGGCGAGGTCGGCTCAGGCGTGGGCTCCCTCATCGCGTCTGTCGCCGGGGTCGTGGTCATTCGGCGCTCGATCCGGCGGTGGCAGCCTGAGGATCGCATCCCCTGGACGGCAGCCAGCATCGGCACGGGCCTCTTCGGGTGCGGTGTCGCGCTCCGCGGCATCGGCGGAGACACCACCGGCATCATCACAACGCTCGCCGACGCGACCGAAATCAGCGCCTACCTGGCGATCGTGGTCATGGTGGCCCGCCTGATCCGCACGCGTTCCCACGACCGGGACCCGACGAACCTGCTCGACGCGGCGATCGGTGTCACCGGGTTCTGTGCGTTGGCGTGGGCGATCATCGTGGTCCCCTACCTGACCGACCCGCGCGTCACCAGCCGCGAGCGCATCATCGAGAGCGTGTTCCTCGTCACCGCCTTGATCCTGGCCACCACGATCGCCCGTCTGGCGATCGGCCCCGGCGCGAAGACCCCCTCGTACTACCTCCTCGCGACCGGGGCGGCGGGCGCGGTCCTCTTGGAAATCGTCATCAGTCTCCAGCTTGGCCACGCGGGAGCGGCCGCGAGCACCAACGTGGTCGCGGTCATCTTCGGCGGCCTGAGCTTGATCTGCCTTGCCGCCGGTGCGATGCACCCGTCGATGATCGAGCTCACGAAGCTGGCCGACGAGCCAATCGCAATCATGAACCCGTCGCGCCTTGCGTTGCTCCTCGGGGCGCTCACCGCTCCGGGCGCGATCTTGATAACCCACGGGCGCGACGCCGACCGGCTGTTCACGATTCCCATCCTCGGTGCATGGATGGCGATCGGGGTCATGGTCGTGTGGCGCATGTCGGGCCTGGTGCGCGCGCGTGAGCGCGCCGGGTCGATCGAGTTCATCATCAGCCGCACCGCCGCCGGTCTTGTGGCCGCCACCGAGCGGTCAGACCTCGAAGCGACCGCAGCGGGCGGCGTGCTCCAAATTCTCGAGGCCAACAAGGGCAACTCGGTGACGGTGCTCGACGGCCTCAGCTTGCGGCGCTTCGACCTGCAGGGCGGGATGTCCGCGCTGGTCTCCACGCGCACCGAGACGATCGACCTCGAGCTCGCTGCGGCCATCAGCGGCCGCGAACCCGTGCACTTCTTCAACATGAAGCTGCCCGACGGATCGACCGCCCACAGCGTGCTCGTGGTTCCTCTCGTCTCGCGCGACCACCGCCACGGAACGCTGATCGTCGCCGAGGTTTCGCGGCTCATCCCCCACCAACAGCGCGACGCGATCATCAACATCACCGCAGATCTCGCGCTGGCCCTCGAGACAGCAACGATCGAAGAGGCGATGCACCGGGCGCGGAGCGAGCGGCGATTCCGCTCGCTCGTCGAGAACGCGGCCGAGGTGATCATGGTCGTCGACGACGCCCAGCACATCACGTTCGTGAGCCCCGCCGTGACGAGCGTGCTCGGTTACACCGAACAGGACCTCCTAGGGACCGATTTCAGCGACCTCGTGTGCTCGCCCTATCGGGCGATCGTGAGCGACGCCATGCAGCCCGCGAGTCGCGGGACAAGCGAGGTCGAGCTCACCCACGCCGACGGAACGACGCGTTGGTTCGACCTCATCGTCGGCGACCTGCGCTCCGAGCCCGAGATCCGCGGGTTCGTGGTCACCGCACGCGAGATCACCGAGCGCAAAGTCGCCGCGTTGGTTTTGGAGGGGCGCGAGGCCCGCTTCCGGGCGCTCGTGCAGAACTCCGCCGACGGCATCGCATTAGTCGGCGAGAACGGCATCATTTCGTGGGTAACGCCCACACTCGTCCGCATGCTCGGACTGAGCATCGGCGAGCTCGAGCACCGCCGCGTCGAAGACATCCTCGTCGAGGACGACCGTGAGCCCTACGGCGATCTCGAACGTCGCGCCCGCAACTCCTCCGGTGCTCCGGTGACCGCCGAGATGCGGTTCCTCACCTCAGGCGGCGCGCCGTCCATCATCGAGCTCACGCTGACCGACCAACGACGAGAGCCGGCGGTCGGGGCTTTCGTCGCGAACTTCCACGACGTCACAGCCCGCAAACAACTCGAGGAAGACCTGAGACATCAGGCACTTCATGACGCACTCACCGGGCTGCCCAATCGAACCCTTTTCCACGATCGCGTCGCGCAGGCACTCCGCAAGCGCAGCGAAGGCGACGTTGCACTTCTCCTCATCGACCTCGACGACTTCCAGACCATCAACGATGCGGTCGGCCACTCGGTGGGCGATGACATCTTGAAGGTCGTCGCGCGTCGCGTCGAGCAGTTCCTCCGAGACGGCGACACCGTCGCCCGGCTCGGTGGCGACGAGTTCGTCATCGTTCTCGAAGGCTCGACCGATCGCGATGCGGCGTATACCGTCGGAAACCGCATCCTCGAAGAGCTGGCCGCCGCCGGCAGTTGGACCGGAATCGACATCAACCTCGGCGCCAGCGTCGGCATCGTGTTTGCGTCCGATTGTGACGACGCAACGCCCGAGATCATGCTGCGGAACGCCGATATGGCGTTGTACGCGGCCAAGCGCAACGGCAAGGGCTGCATCGCCACGTTCACCGGCGACATGCACGCCCACGTCGCCGAACGATTGTCACTGAAGGCCGACCTCGAACACGCGGTTGCGCTGGGCCAGCTCGAGTTGCACTATCAGCCCATCGTCGACCTGCGCGACCGGAGCATCCGCGGCTTCGAGGCGCTCATGCGGTGGAACCATCCCAGCCGGGGCATGATCTCGCCGGCGCTGTTCATCCCGATTGCCGAGGAGACCGGCGCCATTGTCGGCATGGGTCGCTGGCTCATGGACACCGCATTCGCGGAGCTGAAGCGATGGAACGCGGTCCGCCCCGGGCTCCGTCCGCTCGGCATGAGCGTGAACCTCTCCCCGCGTCAACTCGAGGACCCCACGGTTGCCGCAGATGTGCTGGCGGCGATCGAGCGCTATGGGCTCGAGCCGAAGCTGGTCACGATCGAAATCACCGAGTCGAGCGCCATCGAAAAGGACACGGTTCGCCACGACCGCATCAATGAAATAGCGGCCCTCGGTGTCGGCATAGCGGCCGATGACTTCGGTTCGGGCTATGCGTCGTACGCCGCGCTCAGCCACCTTCCATTCACCGGCGTCAAGATCGATCGCTCGTTGGTGAACGGTCTCACCGGCAACTCGGATAATCGGACCGCGGCGCAGGTACAGGCGATCCTGAGCATGGCTGAACTCACAGGCCTTTCGGTCGTCGCCGAAGGAATCGAAACCGAAGAACAGTTCGAAAAGCTCCGAGAACTCGGATGCCTGCTTGGACAAGGCTTCTTGATGTACCGACCCGTGCCGGTCGCCGCAGCCACCGACCTCGTCACCCCACCCACCGTGGTATCTGCATGACCGTTGTCACGACAGGCCACTGCGTGCATCGAGAGTCCCCGTAACTACTCAATTGGCATGGCAGAGTACAGATCGTGCCATCGCTACGAACATGGACTGGCTCCGGCCTGCAGTCCGGCGCGCATCCGTCGGTCTCGTTGCGCGACCTCGACATGCGCGCCGTGTTCACGCTCATCGCACAAGGCGACGGCCTCAGCACGATCGGCTTCGCCGACGCCCGAGCCCGCCTGAAGAGGCACACCCAACGCGACTTCGTCCGACGCGCCGCGGCGTTGCAGGAGATCTTGGCCGACTCGGGCGTCGAGCCCGGCGACAACGTCGTCGTCGCATGCCCGTCGCCCGAGTCGGCCCTCACCGCGTACATCGGTTGCGTGCTGCACGGGGCGCGTCCGCTGCTGTTCGCCTCTCGACCAGGGTTCGATAGTCGCGAGCGCATCGCCGAGAACCTCGGCGCGCTCCTCGCACAAGTACCGGGCGGCGCGCTGACGTTGGTGCAGAGCGACGCAGACGTGCCCGCGCTCATCCTGCCCGACTCGTTCCGCGTCGCAGCCCTCGACCTCGCGCTGCTCGAACCAACCGACCCACCACCAGCGGCACCCACCGCGCCCGACGACATCGTGCACCTCCAATCCACGAGCGGTTCCACGGGCGCACCGAGGCTGGTCGCGCTTACCAGCGCGAACGTGCTCGCCAATACGTCGTCCGCGCTCGAGCGCATGGAGATCGAGGTCTCCGACACCTTCGTCTCGTGGCTTCCGTTGTTCCACGATCTCGGACTCGTCGGCATGGCACTCGACGCGTTGGTCGCCGGCGCCGATCTATTCATGCTGAGCCCGTTCGACTTCGCGAAGAACCCGTTCGGCTGGCTCAAGACCATCAGCGACGTCCGCGGCACCATCACCGCGACACCGAACTTCGGCCTGACGCTCGCCATGCGCCGCGTCTCCACTGCGCAAATGCAGACGATCGATCTCTCGTCTCTGCGTCGCCTCTATTGCGGTGCCGAACCGATTGACGGTCGCCTCGCCGCACAGTTCACCGATCGCTTCGCGCGTGCTGGGTTACCCCGCGAGTCGGTTCGTCCCACCTATGGCCTGGCGGAGGCCACGCTCATGGTGACGATGCCCAGCATCCACGAGCGCTCCCAGTACGTCACGCTCGACGCCCGCGACGTCGCCCGAGTCGACCGCGTGCAAGTCACGCGCTCGGGTCACATCAGCGATCTCCTCGACGAGCCGGTGGGCGAAGGCGAAGCCATCGTCGTCTCCGTCGGCCAATCGGGGCCCGGCACCATCGTGCACATCGTCGACGAGAACAACAAGATCGTCGCCGAAGACCAGTGCTGTGGCGAGATCGTGGTCGGCGGTCCCAGTGTCACGCCGGGGTACCTGCTGCCCGACGGTTCGATCGAGCAGTTCGATCCGCTCGGGCTGCGCACCGGCGACGTGGGGTTCTGGTACCGCGGCGACCTGTTCGTTGTCGAACGCATCAAGAACACGATCATCCGTAATGGACACAACTACGCGCCGAACGTGCTCGAACTCGACCTTGCCCGCCGCAGTGACGTGCCCATCGGCGACATCGCGATCATCGACAGCGACCTTCGCCCCGGATTCGGACGCATCATCGCTGCCATCTGCTTGCCTAAGGGGCGGACACCGACGAGCGTCATCGAATCGGCGACCGACATGGCCCGCACGGTCGAACCGCCCCTCGAAGAGATCGTGTTCCTCCAACGCACCGCGATGCCTCGAACCACATCGGGAAAGAAGCGCTATCACGCGCTGCGGGGCATCATCGGCGACCTGACCGACGAACGCATTGTCGGGCGCGTGCCGCTCGGTGCCGCGGCCGCGTTCTCTACCCAGCCCGAGCCGGTCGTCGAGAACCCGCCCGACGGTGAAAGGTCGTCCTCGACGCTGCTCGACATCGATCAGATCGACAAGCGCTACAAGGCGCAACGCATCATCGAGGAAGCAGCGGGCATGCGCGGTATCCGCATGCCGATCACCGACGATGCACGCTTTGTCGAGGACCTCCACTTCGATTCGCTCGCGCTGTACGAGGTCGCGGTCAACCTCGAACTCGGGCTCGACATCACCATTCTCGAAACCGCACTCGCCGAGGTGAAAACCGTCGGTGACCTCCTCGCCCTGTCGGGAGGAACCTCCGTCGTCGGCACCGGCGTGCGCGAACGGTTGGCCCGCCTGGTCGAGTCCATCCCGCAGGCCTACCGCATCATCGACGAGCAGCGCGACCGGCAGGTGTTCATCGACGGCCGCTGGATCAGTGACTTCGCATCGCTCAACTACCTCGGGCTCGACCTCGACAAGCGCGTTATCGGGGCGGTTGCGCCCCTGATCGAGAAGTGGGGCACGCATCCCAGCTGGACCCGCGCCGTCGGTTCACCGCTCCCCTATCGCCGACTCGAACGCGATCTCGCCACGCTCGTCGGCGCGGCTGACACGGTGGTCTTCCCGTCGATCTCCCTGCTGCACTTCGGCGTGTTGCCCAAGCTCGCCGGCACCGGAACGATCCTCATCGACGACGGCGCACACACCTCCATCCTCGAGGCCGCCGAACTCGCCAAGGTACGGGGCGCGGACGTCGTCACCGTCCGCAGCAGCGACCCCGCCGACATGGAGCGCAAGCTCCAGGCCAGCCGCGAGGGTACGCGGATCATCGTCGCCGACGGCGTGTACTCGATGAGCGGCAACATCCCGCCGCTTCGCGAGTACTTGGCCTTGGCCGAGAAGTACGACGCTCTGCTCTATGTCGACGACGCGCATGGTGTGGGCGTACTCGGTCACGACCCGTCGCCC
>WLNW01000189.1 GCA_009699605.1 Actinomycetota bacterium
ACGGCGAAGGTCGCCGTGTCGAGAATCGATGTCAGGCGGTTGGCCCACCGCGTGGGTGCCACGAACGTCGGCCAGGTGTTGTGCTCGGTCGAGACGAACCGTGGTCGTGGTCGCACGGTGAGGGCGGCGAGGCGCGCGACCGAGCCGGGCAGGGGCGAGTGCACGTGCACGACGTCGAACCCACCGCTGGCGATGAGTGCGCGGAGCCGCACGGGCCACCGCGGATCGCGAGCGCTTCTCGACAAGCAGGTGCAGCGCACACCGGCCGCTTCGAGCTCGCCCACGAGGTGATCCTTGTATGGCAGCACGAACGCGCACTCGACCTGGATGTCGTCGGGCTCGAGAACGCGCGCGAGCTCGCAAAGCAGACGTTCGGCGCCGCCGGGACCCAAGCCCTTCACCACCCACAGCACTCTCGTCACCATCGCTCGAGGGTAGCTTCAAGCGGTCATCGGCTCGCCGCATTCGCACTTCTGGAGCATTCATGGATGTCTTGGTCACTGGTGGCGCGGGTTTCATCGGTGCCAACCTGGTGCGGCGGCTGGTCGCCGATGAGCGCTTCGGCGCGGTGACGGTGCTCGACGATCTGTCGACCGGCGCGCGCGCCAACCTCGAAGGGCTCGACGTGCGCTTCGTCGAAGGGACGATCCTCGATCTCGATGCGCTCTACCCGCTGATCGACGAGGTTGACTCGGTTGTGCACCTGGCTGCGCGGCCATCGGTACCGCGATCGATCGCCGACCCGTTGGCCTCGCACGCCGCCAACGCCACCGGCACGTTGAACGTGCTCGAAGCCGCGCGCCAGGCCGGCGGCCGCCATGTGGTGGTGGCGTCGTCATCGTCGGTGTACGGCGCGAATCCGGCGCTGCCGAAGCACGAGGGCTTGGTGCCGATGCCGGCGTCGCCGTACGCCGTTTCGAAGCTCGCGACCGAGTCGTACGCGCTCGCGTATCGCCGGTGCTTCGCAATGCCAGTTCTGGCGTTTCGTTTCTTCAACGTGTTCGGCCCGCTGCAAGCTGCTGGCCACGCGTATGCAGCGGTCATCCCGGCGTTCGTTGATGCGGCGCTTCGGGGGGTGCCGTTGACGTTGCACGGCGATGGCACCCAGAGCCGTGACTTCACCTACGTGGGAACCCTCACAGAGGTGCTCGCCGAGGCGGTTGCGAATCGCGTCGACCACGACAGCCCGGTCAACCTCGCATTCGGCAGCCGCATCGAACTGCTCGACGTGATCTCCCGACTCGAGAGCGTGCTCGGGCACGCAGTCGCGGTGGAGCACCTACCCACTCGGGCGGGCGACGTACCGCACTCACAGGCCGACGACACCCTGCTGAGGTCGTTGTTCCCCACCGTGACGCCGGTGCCGTTTGACGAAGGTCTACGCGCCACCGTCGATTGGATGCGTTCGCTTCGTCGCTGAGCGACATACGGCTCGCACGATCAGCGCGACCGCACATCCGACGGCTGCGACCACGACTGTGAACCAGATGCGCTCGGGTCGGCCCCGCGCCCCGAGACCTGTCGCACCGCCGGTGGCCATACCGAATGCCACCACCACGGCGCCCGCTCCGGCGCCCGCTCCGGCGCCATCGTGCCGACGTCGAGCGCAGGTCAGCGCGATCGGGGGGAGCATCACGAGGCCGAGGGCCAGCGACACCTCGGTGTCGGGCACCGTGGTCCACGCGACTGCGATGGACATGAGGCCGAGCAGCAACGCCACGCGGCGGCCTAAGGCCCAGTTGACGATGGCCAATGCCCCGCCGACCGCGAGGGTGGCGACGAGCGCGCTCCAGCGGGCGTGGCCACCCATTCGCCGCACGAGCGTCCACGGATCGTGACCGATCGGCGCCGTGACCGCCAGGCTCGCGAGCATTGATGCCACGAGTGCACGTGAGATCGGGTCGCGGTCATCGGCGCGACGCGAGTGCAGAACGACGAGCCCCGTGACGGCGGCCCCAACGCCCAGCGACACCCACGCAATCTCGGGATGCAGTGGCCCTTGGGGAACGACGTGCACCTGCACATCATGCCGCTCGGGTCGGGCAATTGTGTTGCCAAGCCTTGACCCGCACTCGACAGAGAAGGCATTCAGGAACACTCATGAGAAATACAACCAAATGAATTACGTGAATGGATGTGGCGGGTAGCGGCGAGATGACTTTGGGGAATTCCCGGTAGACGAATCGCCCGCTCAATCAGGTGGATGTACAGAATATTCTGCAATATTCTGCAATATTCTGCAATATTCTGCGACCAAGTAGCTACCGTGTAGCAATCGTTCGGCAACCTCCGCGCGCTGCGGGAGCTTTCTATGAGAAGCACTTTAGGGTCGGGACCTAGGGCTACTCGGAACTTCCGGGAGCGCATGCTGGCAGCCCTGATGCAGGTGGCGGGCCGGTACCGAATTCTCGCCCAGGTCGCGGCTGACTTTCTCGGCGCAATGGCTGCGGTTTTCGTTGCTGCGGCCCTCCGGTCCGACCTGTGGCTCGGGCAACTTGAGCCGAGTGTCCTGGGGCTGTTTGGACTCGCGTCCGCCGCCATGAACGCGCTGCTCGGGCTGAGCACCGGGCTGTATCGCCGTCGCTACCGGTACGGGTCGTTCGAGGAGGTCGGCGCGATGGCGAAATCAGCGGTGGCGCTGGCCGCCGTCGGCACGCTCTTGAACCTGACCGTGCTCGGCTCCAGCGTTCCTCGTAGTACGCCGCTGATCGCGGCAATCTTGACCGGCACCGGCATGGCCATGTTGCGCTACGTGTGGCGTTCGGGCGTCGAGAAGCTCAGCCGGCCCACCACTATGACCTCGGAGCCCGCGATCATCTTCGGCGCAGGCGCAGGCGCCGACCAGCTCCTCATGTCGATGTTGCGTGATCCGCACAGCCCGTACGTCCCGGTGGCTCTGCTCGACGACGACCTGTCGAAGCGCAGGCTCACGGTGCGGGGTGTAAGGGTCAGCGGTGATCGCACCGACATCGCCCGCGTGGCGGCCGAGCACGACGCAACCACGATCATCATCGCCATCCCCTCCGCCGACGGCCCGCTTATCCGCGACCTGGCCGACCTCGCGTCCGACGCCAGGCTGGCCGTTCGCGTGCTGCCATCAGTCGGCGAACTGCTCGATGGCGCGGTGGGGCTCCGCGATCTGCGACGCGCCTCGATCGCGGATCTGCTCGGCCGTCGCGAGATCGACACCTCGCTCGAGTCCGTCGCGGGCTACCTCACCGGAAGAAGGGTGCTCATCACCGGCGCCGGTGGCTCGATCGGCTCCGAGCTCGCACGCCAAGTGGGCCGGTTCGCTCCGGCCGAGCTGATCCTCCTCGACCGTGACGAATCGGCGTTGCATGCCGTGCAGCTGTCTATCCACGGACGCGCAATATTGGACGGCGACGACACTGTCATCGCCGACATCCGCGACCGCGGGCGGATGCGCCAGGTGTTCGCGCAGCACCAGCCTGAGGTCGTTTTCCACGCAGCAGCGCTCAAGCACCTCTCGCTGCTGGAACGGCATCCCAGCGAAGGCATCAAGACCAACATCTACGGCACTCTCGCGCTGCTGGAAACGGCGCTCGACGCGGGCGTACAGCGGTTCGTGAACATCTCCACGGACAAGGCTGTAAACCCGATCAACGTGCTCGGCGCCACCAAGCGCATCAGCGAGCGGCTCACGGCCTGGGCGTCCGGGCAAGGCAACGGCACGTATCTCAGCGTGCGCTTCGGCAACGTGCTCGGGAGCCGGGGCTCGGCGCTGACGACTTTTCGCGCACAGATCGCTACCGGCGGCCCGGTCACGGTGACCGACCGAGACGTCACGCGGTACTTCATGACGATCGAGGAAGCGGTGCAGCTCATCATCCAAGCGGGCGCGCTCGGACGCGACGGTGAGGCGCTCGTACTTGACATGGGCCAACCCGTGCGCATCGAAGATCTCGTCCGCAGGCTCATCGACGAAGCGGGCGGCGGCGTGGACGTGGTGTACACCGGCCTTTGCTCGGGCGAGAAGCTTCACGAGGAACTGTTCGGCGACGGCGAACTCGACGAACGACCCCTGCATCCACTCGTCTCCCACGTGAACGTGCCGTGGCTCGACCCGGTGTTCGTCACCGAGACACTCGGGCGGCTCGGCGACGAAGACCACTTCGGCGAGTGCCTACGGGCCCTCAGCGCTACCGAGGGATTTGGTGCGTACGCCGAGTCGTGATCGACCTTCGCGCCCCGGCGAAGGTCACGAGTGCCCTACGTGATTCGGTCGAGGCCCCCGGCCGCAAGGGCCACGCCGATATGGCATCTCGCATCACGCACTGACGCCGGGGCGTATCTTCCACCCCGTGACTGATCGCATCGAGTTCGAAGGCCACGGCGGGATCCGGCTCGCCGGCGATGCGCGGGGCCCCAAGGGCGCACCGGCCGTGTTGTTGCTGCACGGCGGCGGCCAGACCCGGTACTCGTGGGGCGGTACCGCCGACGTGCTCGCCGAGCTGGGCTACCGGGCCTACACCCTCGACTCCCGCGGCCATGGCGAGAGCCAACTGGGCGCCCGACGGGCAGTACGCGCTCGGCGCCTTCGCACGCGACGCGCTCGCGGTGCTAAAGGCCATCGTGGGGCCGGTGCACCTCGTGGGTGCGTCCCTCGGTGGGCTCACCGGGCTGTTGCTGCTCGGCGAGGTCGCGCCTGGCGCGGCCCAGAGCCCCGTGCTCGTCGACGTGGTGCCGCACTTCGAACGAGCCGGCGCCGATCGCATCAGTGACTTCATGACGTCGAAGATGCACATCGGTTTCGGGTCGCTCGAAGAAGCCGCCGCCGCGATTGCGGAGTACAACCCACATCGTCCGCCGCCGCGCGACTACCGCGGCCTAGCGAAGAACCTACGGGAACGCAACGGTCGCTGGTACTGGCATTGGGACCCAGCGTTCGTGTCGGATGGCCCAGTCGATTCAGGCGTGCGCGGCAACGCACCGAACGAGATCAACGACCGGGAGCGCATGACCGCCGCGAGCCAGAACATCGACGTGCCCATGCTGCTCGTACGCGGCCGGGCCAGCGATCTCGTCACCGAGGAGGCCGCGCAGGCATTCCTGACCGAGGTGCCGCAGTGCGAGTTCGTCGACGTGTCGGGGGCCGGGCACATGGTGGCCGGCGACCGCAACGATGCGTTCACGTCAGCGGTGGTCGGCTTCCTCGGACGCATCGCGGCGTGATCGAGATGCCTCGTACCTGTTCCGGACTCATCGCCGTGACTTGGGTACCAGCGGCGTAACGTCTCCCGCCTCATGGCCAACCGCAAAGCCTCTTCCGGCGAACCTCTCCGTGTGTGCTTTGTGTGCATGGGCAACATCTGTCGATCGCCCATGGCCGAGGCCGTCATGTACGACCTTGTCCGCGAAGCAGGCCTCGCCGCGTCGATCGAGGTCGACAGCGCCGGCACGTCGGGTTGGCACATCGGCAAGTCGCCCGACACCCGTGCGCTCGAGGCGGCCAAGAAGCAGGGCGTGTACATGGCGCACCGCGGCCGCCAGTTCACCCGCGGCGACTTCGACAAGTTCGACGTGATCGCGGTGATGGACATCGACAACCGCACCGAACTGCTCGGCATGGCACCCAACGCCGACGAAGCGTCGAAGGTGCGGTTGTTGCGCACCTTCGACCCCGACGCGCAGAGCGCCATCGAGATCGCCGACCCCTACTACGGCACGGCGTCCGACTTCGAGCGAGCCCTCGACGAGATCACCTCGTCGTGCACGGGGTTGCTCGCGTCCCTCCGCGTCGAGTATCTCCAAGACCACTGACCAGGGGGGACCATGGCTGACAAGTCCGAATCGTTTGCGGTGAAGGCGGCCATGAAGACCCCGCCGCGCTGGATGATCCCGTGGATCTCGCGCACCCACGTCGCGCTCTACAAGCTCACCGCGGGGCGCATCGGCGCGAACCTGGCTGGCAAGCCGGGCATCTTGGTGCGCAGCATCGGCGCGAAGTCGGGGCAGGCGCACACGGTGTGCCTGCCGTACATCCCCGACGCCGGCGATCGCATCCTCGTCGCCTCCTACGGCGGCGGCCCGACCAACCCGGCGTGGTACTACAACCTCAAGGCCAATTCGGCCGTGGTCATCCGCGATCGCGGTTCGGTCGTGTGGTGCGAAGCATCGGTGGTGAACCCCGACGAATACCTCGAACTGTGGCCAAAGGTGGTGGCCGACTCGCCGTGGTACGGCGAGTACGAGAAGCGCACCACGCGCCAGATCCCGTTGATCCGC
>WLNW01000019.1 GCA_009699605.1 Actinomycetota bacterium
CGCGGTGACCAATGCGTCGAACGACGCGTCGGCATCGATGTCGAGCGCGTCGAGCACCAACGCGCACGACGCGGCGGTGAGCAGCTTGGAAGATTCGCCGCGCGCCCCGGTCGCGCGGGCCTGCGCGACCAGGTCGTGGAGGTTGACTCGTTCGCGAGTCATCGGGCGGCCTCGCGTGCGAAGGCTGCTCGCGCAATGGAGTCACGCTGCAACTCGTTCGCGCCCACGCTGATGGTGGGATGAATCCGTTCGAGGTACTCCCATGCGATTCGCCCGCCGAGCGGCACAACGGGCGCGGCCTCGCTGATGACCGGAGTCCACGTGAGGGCTTCGGTGCCGATGAGCTCGAGTGCTTCCCGGGCGATTCGCTGCAGCAGCTCCGTGGCCCACACCTTCGATGCAGCGGCTTCGGCATTGACGTTTTCGCCAGCGTCCTGCATCTCGAGTACGCGTTCGGCGAGCCGCAGGCCGATCGCGAGATCTGTGTGCAGGCTCACGATCATGTCGACCGCGTCGCGTTGCAGCGAGAGGTCGGTCAGCGCCGAGGCCCATGCGGCGAGCCGTTCGAGGTGCCTCGTGGACCAACCAAGCCACGCGAGCCCTGACCGTTCGTCGACGAGCGCCGTGGTCATCTGTGCCCAGCCGCGTCCTATTTCGCCGAGCACTGCACCGGGGCTCACGGCGACGTCGTCGAAGCGGATCTCGCTGAGCGTCCACCCGTTGAGCGTGGGCCGGCGTTGAACCGTGACACCAGCAGCGTCAAGGGGGACGAGGAACATGGTGAACGCATCGCGCGTCGCCGCGTCGAAATCCGTACGGGCGATGGTTATGCACCACTGAGACTTGTGGGCACCGGTCACGAGCGCCTTCTCGCCGCTCAGCACGAAGCCGCCCGCGTCGTCGGGCACCGCGAACATCTCGATGGCCGTGAGATCGGACCCAGCCCCCGGCTCGGTGTAGGCGATGCAGGCCAACAGTTCGCCGCGCAGCATCGGTGGCAGGAACGTGCCTTGTTGCTCCGGGGTGCCGTACGCGAGCAGCGGCGCCGCGCACAACACCATTGCCGTGTCGATCGATGGTGCGTCGTGATATGCCGCTTCGTACGTATAGATCGCGCGGTAGCTGGGTGGGCGGCCGCCGCCACCGTGCGACTCGGGTGCGGACACGGCGAGGAGGCCACGTTCGCCTGCTCGACGCTGGTGTGCGAGCTCGAAATCGAGCGTGCAACCGGTGAGATCGCGAGGATCGGCGTGGGCCACGGCGTTACGCATCTCCGCCGCGAGGAATGAGCGCACGTCATTTCGGAACGCTCGTTGCGCGTCGTCGAGGCGCAACTCGAGCAATCTCGGGCCGGGTGGGTTGACGACAGATCTGCTCACGCTCATGGCCTCCGGCGGCGCACCCTACCGTGAGCAGTCGAGGCCAGAGTCATCAAGCTTGCGCGGGCCCCGCGTGGCCCTCGACCTCGGTCGCACGTCCGGCGGGTAGCGCCGCCTGGACCGGTACCGGCTCGTGGTGCATCGGGATGTCGACGGGTATGTGGCTGTTGCCCTTGAGGTTCACGGCGATCTGGAGCCACACGAGATCGAGGGGCTCGCTGACGAAGCTCTTGCGATAGGACTCATCGCAGAGGTTGAGCCGGCCGTCGGGGAGTTGTTCGATGTAGGACATGTCGATCCACCCGTCGCGCAGGGGACCGCTGCGGTTGACGACATCACCGGGCAGTACGTCTTGCGCGCGGATCTGCACGATGTGCACCTGAATGCGTTGACGGTCACGTTGGGACATCGAAGCTCCTCTCGCCTCATCATCGGACGGATGTGGCCCGAGTTGAGTGCGGAACAACCAGGGCGACGGCGGCACGACGAGCGCGGACGAGCATCGGGTCTATGGTCGGGTCCCATGGCTGCACATGCGGACGCGCCCGATGATCGGGTACTCAACGACCCGGCGCTCGATGACCCCGTTGCGTTCTTCGGTTCCATAGCGAATGGTCCGTGGGCCGATCCAGGCGATGCGGGTAACCGGCTGGCCCGGGCCATCGTCCGGCTCACGAATCGAGCACTCGATGTCGACGCCCCGCAGGCCGAGATCGAGCAGCTGGCGGGAGAACTCGAGGCCATGACCGCGACGATCGCCGAGCGTCGGGCGACGCGCTATCGCCCCCAGGACCTTCCGGTCGGTCACAAGGTGCGGCCCAACGCCACGGGCAAGCACCCGTTGGCCGGGCCGGTCAACCCGACCGCGCCACCCATCGTGCTCCGACACGAAGCTGACCGCGCCTACGGCGACGTCACCTACGATCTGCGCTTCGAGGGACTACCCGGCTTGGTGCAAGGGGGCTTCATCGCAGCGGCGTTCGACCTCATCCTCGGTCAGGCCGTGGCGCTGTCGGGTACCGGTGGCATGACCGGGTCGTTGTCGGTTCGCTACGTCTCGCCGACGCCGCTGTACGAGCCGCTGCAATACGCGTCCTGGTTCGACCGCGTCGAGGGCCGCAAGACCTTTGCCAAGGGTGCGCTCACCGTTGCCGAGACGGGACGGTTGTGTGCCGAGGCCGAAGCGGTGTTCATCGCACCTCGAACCGGCCCGCCTGCCGTTGAATGATCTTCATGGTCGCCCCGCGGCGGCCGATAGACGAAGCCGATAGACGAACAGGTGCGGAGACGCTCATGACCATGCAGCTCGGCAAGGCAGGCATCGACCTCGGCATCGTCGTGCGCGATGTCGAAGCGATGGTCGCGTTCTATCGCGACACACTCGGTCTTTACTACGAAGGCGCGAACCCCGTCCCTGGCGGCGGCGAGATGCATCGGCTCTGGGCGGCCGAGACCATGGTCAAGCTCGTGGCACCCGACCCGGCACCCGCTGCGGGGAATCCGCCGGGCGGTCTCAGGGCGGCATCCGGCATGCGGTATTTCACGTTCACGGTCACCAACCTCGACGAGGTGTTCGACGCATGCAGCGCGGCCGGCGCCGCGGTCGTGCTCACCCCGTTCGCGGTTGCACCGTCGGTCCGCATCGCGATGGTCGAGGACCCCGACGGCAACCACGTCGAGTTCCTCGAGCGATCCTGAGATCGCTCGGCTGAGCTCAGCCGGCGCGCCGTGCCCTGGCGCTCCGGCGCACCAGTGACGAGAAGCAGAGCATCACGACCGCCGCACCGATGCCCACCGCGTAAGGGGTGAGGAAGTCACTCGACTCGTGCGGTTTGGCATCGCCGAGCAGCATGAACGCGAGTTGGATGCCGACCACCGTGCCGAGGCTCGCAGACATCTGAAGCATGCCGCTGGCGAGTCCCAGTTCGCTGGTGCGGACCGCGCCCGTGAGCGACGACATGTACGGCGGCGTGACGACGCCGAGGCCGATGCCTGACAAAACCAGGCCGATCACGATGATCGCGATCGACGTTGTGTGCGCACCCACCACGAAGGCGACCGCGCCCGCGATCAGTGGGAACGCGCCGGTCATCGCGGCAGGGCGGTTGCCCACGCGCGCGGTGAACGTGCCGGCGAACGGCGACGTGAGGCTGTAGGACAGCGGTCGCATGATGAGTACCGCACTCACCGCAGCTTCGCTGTAGCCGAAACCGTCGCGCAAGAGGATCGGCGTGATCACGAACGCACCCATGTACGTGACATGGCCGGCGAAGTACCCGAACAACGGCCCGGCGAAGTTCGGCTCGGAGAAGTAGGCGAGCGGCGCGAGCGGGAACTCGATGCGCCGCTCGATGGTGACGAAAAGCCAGATGCCGAGTGGGCCGCAGGCGAGGACGCCAAGCACCAACGGATCTCCGAAACCCCGACTACCGCCGAGCGTGAGCCCGAGCGCGACGCCGAGCGTGGCGACGGCAAGCGCGGCCGCGCCGGCGTAGTCGATCGGTTCGGACATCCCCGGCTTCGTGGAGCGCACCACGAACACCGCGACCAAGGTGGCCGCCACGGAGATTGCGCCGTAGATCCAGAACACGGCACGCCAGCCGAGCGCGTCGACCATGAGGCCCCCGACCGCAAGACCGATGGCCGGTGCGCCCACACCGAACAGGTTGAACCAGCCGAGAGCCTTCGGTCGCTCCTCGAGGGTGAACGCGTCGAGCACTATCGCTATTCCGTTCGGCGTCGCGGCCGACGCGCCGACGCCCGCCAAGGCGCGCAACGCGATGAGCGAGCCCGCATTGGGTGCCATGGCACAACCGAGCGAGGCAACGGTGAACAAGACCATGCCGATGAGGAAGAACTTGCGGCGTCCGTAGATGTCGCCGATCTTGCCGAAGATCGGATTGCCGACGCCGAGGGCCAGGAAAGGGCCGGTGATGACCCACGCGAGCGAGTTGGTGGACGTGTCCAGGTCGTCGGCGACGGTCTTGAGCGACGCGCTGATCACCGTGGTGATCGTGCCGTAAGTGAAGAGCCCGAAGAGCACGGTGAACAATGCGACCCAGCGGTACGCAGAACGCTCCGGCTTGTCCACGGATCGTCAGACTACGGTTTCGCACCATGTTCCAACTGCGATTCGACCTCCGGGTGCCGCCGATGGCGAACGTGACCCACGCAGACCAGTACCGCACGATGCTCGAGATGGTGCGATGGGCCGACACCCGCGGCTTCGCCGGCACCGTCGTGTCCGAACACCACGGTACGCCTGACGGGTTCATGTGCTCACCGCTGATCGTGGCCTCGGCGATCCTCGGTTCGACCCGCAACCTCACGTGCATGATCTCCGCGTTGCTCGTACCGCTGCACGACCCGCTTCGACTCGCCGAGGACATCGCGACCATCGACAACCTCGCCCCGGGACGCCTCATCGTGGTCGCCGCGCTCGGCTATCGCGAGAACGAGTTCGAGATGTTCGCCAAAGCACGGCCGAAACGCGCCCGGTTGCTCGAGGACGCCGTGCACGTGATGCAGACGGCCTGGAGGGGCGAGCCGTTTGAATGGGACGGACGGGCATGCTGGATCACGCCCAGGCCCACGACCGCGCCACATCCACACTTGTGGATCGGCGGATCGGTCGAGAAGTCGGCGCGTCGCGCCGCTCGCCTCGGGTTGCCGTTCCAGCCGATGGTGTATGACCCCGCGCTCACCGACGCGTACTACGACGAAGCAAGGACCGTCGGGTTCGACACGCCATTCGCCGCCATGAGCAATGGCCCGGGCCTGGTCATCGTGAGCGAGGACCCCGAGGCGGTGTGGGCACGAATCGGTCCGAACCTGCTGTTCGACGCCGAGCAGTATGCGAACTGGCAATACGCCGATCAGCGATCGGATTGGGCCGTCGAGGCCTCCACCGTCGCCGAACTGCGTGCCGCGGGCCAGCACGCGATCATCACCCCCGACGAATGCATCGAGCTCGCGCGTCGCGATGGCGCCGTGCTCCTTCACCCGATCTGCGGTGGTATCGACCCCGAGATTGGCTGGGAGTCACTCGAGTTGGTGCACAACAAGGTGATGCCGGCCTTGGCCGCATCCTGATTGCCGGGCGCGGTGTTCGCGCTCTATCACGGGGTCGGAAAGCTAACGATGATCACGGCGTGGTACCTCGTGCCGCTGTTCGTCGTTGGCGTCATCTTCGGGGTTGGCGCCCACCGAACGGGGCGTACGGCGAGGTTTCAGGTGGCCCACGCGGCCATGAGCGCGATGGCGTTCGGCGCACTGCTCGTCAGTCTCTGATCGGCAACCGATTTGCGCCTCGACCTGGCTCTGCCTGCGCACGGAGATGGCCGGCGGGATAGGTTGCGCGGCGCCGGTCAACGGCCGTCCGTCGGGTCGCCGAGCGGTCGCACAAGGAGGAACTCGATGCCCGACGCGCTCGTCGAAGTCGACGGCCACGTGATGATCGTCACGATGAACCGTCCGAAGCGCAAGAACGCCATGACCCTGAAGATGTTCGCCCGCATGGCCGATGCGTGGCGTCAGGCCTCGGCCGACGACAACATCCGGGCCATCATCCTCACCGGCGCCGAGGGAAACTTTTGCTCGGGCATGGATCTGCGGGCCATGGCCGGTGACGTTGACGAGACCGACGACTACGACATCGAGACCCGCATGAAGGCGGGCGACAACGGCTTCATCTACGACGGTCTGCTCAAGACCTACCGTCCGACCAAGCCAGTGATCGCCGCCGTCGAAGGCGTGGCCATCGCCGGCGGTACCGAAATCCTGCAGGGCACCGACATCCGCGTGGCCGCCGCGGGGGCACGCTTCGGCGTGAGCGAAGCTCGTTGGTCGCTCTATCCAATGGGTGGCTCGGCGGTGCGGCTGGCGCGCCAGATCCCGTACGCCGTTGCGGCCGACATCTTGCTCACTGGCAAGCATGTGAGCGGTCAGGAGGCAAAGGACATCGGCCTCGTGGGCACCGTGGTGCCCGACGGCCAAGCGCTCGCGAAGGCCCGCGAGATCGCCGAGGTCATCGCAGGCAACGGCCCACTCGCCGTCGAGGCGATCCTCAAAACCCTGCACGAGACCATCGGCATGAGCGAAGAGGAAGCGTTCGCGTACGAGCAGCCGTACGGCCAAGCCGTGTTCCAATCCGCCGACGCCAAAGAGGGCCCCAAGGCCTTCGCCGAGAAGCGCACGCCGAACTTCCAACGCAAGTAGCACGCATCGACCACACCCCGGGCCGTCAGACGATCACGGTGCGGAGCACTTCGCCGTTCTTCATCGCCGTGAACGCATCGTTGATCTCGTCGAGCGAGAGGCGGCGCGACACCATCGAGCCGAGGTCGAGCCGCCCGGTTTCGACGAGCTGGATGAAGCGGGGGAAGTCGCGCGTAGTGCGCGACGAGCCGTAGTAGCTGCCCTTGATCGACTTGTCCTGGATGATCAGCGGCAGGATCGGCACGGCCACCGTGGTGCTCCAGTGCGGCACGCCGACGAGCACCGTGGTGCCGCCCTTGCGGGTCATGCTGATGGCTTGCACGATGAGGTCGTGCGCGCCGACTGCTTCGAATGCGTAGTCGACACCGCGCCCACCGGTGAGCGCGAGCACTTGCTGCACCGGGTCGCCGTCGGTGGGATCGATGGTGTTGGTCGCGCCGAAGTGGCCGGCTGACGAACGCTTGAACTCGACCGGGTCGATGGCGATGATCTGGGAGGCGCCGGCGATGCGCGCCCCCTGGATGACCGAAGTCCCGACGCCGCCGCAGCCGATGACCGCGACGGTGGCGCCGAAGTGCACGGCCGCGGTGTTGAGCGCCGCCCCGAGACCCGTGGTGATGCCGCAGCCGATGAGCGACAACTGATCGGCCGGCAGATCGGTCTGCACAGGGATGCACGACGCCTCGTGCACCGCGATCGAATCGCTGAAGGTCCCCAGCCCGGAAAGCGCGCCGGTAGTGGAGCCGTCGGCCCGCACGGCGCGTTGCACAGCGGTAACACCGCTACCCATCTCGCACAGGTGCGTCTCCTGGCGCAGGCAATGCCAGCAGGCGCCGCACACCGGCGTGAGCGACAGGATCACTCGATCGCCGACGTTGCACCGCGTGACCTCGCTGCCGGTCCACTCGACGGTGCCGGCACCCTCGTGGCCGAGGATGCACGGTGCGCCGACGGGCAACTTGCCATCGATAACCGATAGGTCGCTGTGGCACACGCCGCTGGCCTCGATGCGGACCACGACGTCACGCGCGCCGGGCGGAGTGGAGGTGACGTCCTCGACCGAGAGGTCGAGGTCTTGGCCGACGAAGATGGCTGCGCGCATCAGAGTGCCTTTCGGGCGATGGAAACGAGCTAGGACCAGAGCGCCGCGGCCGGGCGGCCGCGACGTGTTTCTGCTTCCTCGAACCATTCGAGCACATGGGCCTGAGCGCGTGCCTCGAGGTCGCGCTCGACAGGCTCAGCAGCCTGGCGGCGCTTGCGTTCACCGATGTTGGCCACGAGGGTGTCGCGCTTTTCGTCGGTCATCGTGGAGCGCTCCGGCCACGAACGAACGGTCGTGCTGAAGCTGTCGCCACTGAAGTCGAAGATGCGATAGCCCGGACCGCCGGCGCCCATGAACGTTGACGGTGTTGCGTGAACGGGGATGTCACCGAGCTGCACGTTGTGTTCGCCGTGCACGTGACCGGCCGCCATGCCGCGCACGCCGTGCCGTTCGTGCAGCAACCCGATGTCCTCGGCGAGGAAGGGCGCTTCGGGTCCGTACGGACCCATGAGGTTCACCGGCGGGTGATGCATCCACACGAAGACGTTCTCGTTGGCGCGCGCCGCGAGCTGTTGGTCGAGGCGCGCGATCTGCGCAGCTCCGAGCTCGCCCCATTCGGTGTTGCCGGTACGGGCAAACGCGAACGTCCAGCCGTGCGTCTCGTGCATGGTGCCGAGCTCGACGACGCCGCCCGGCAGGTGTGCGTCGAAGTTGTCGATGAGGTCGTGATTGCCCGGGATCGCGAGCACCGGCAGACCGAGGTCGTTCAGCATGCCGTTGAGCTTGCGGTAGGCCGCGGGGTGACCACGATCGGCGAGATCGCCGGTGGCCACCACGAGATCGGGCCGTACATCGAGCGCATCGATGTCGGCGAGCACGAACGCCAGCGAGTCGGCGGGGTCGTGCAGCGTGACGCCACCGAACCACTCGATGACCGCGAGGTCATGGGCGTCGGCCTTCACATGGGTATCGGTGATCTGGACCACTCGCATGGCATCCCCCGGACGTCGTCCTGGCTACTCGGCGCGAGCGCCGGCAACTCTCGAAGAGCGTAGGTCGACCACGACGCCGACTGCTCAGAACGGCTTCTTGGTGAAGCCGCCGTCGACCAGCAACGTCTGGCCGGTGATGAAGCCGGCCTCCTCGGAGCACAGGAACAGGCATGCGTTGGCCAGGTCGGCCATGCGTCCCTGGCGACGGATCATCTGTCCGTTGATCAACATGGGCCCGATCGCGGCGCGCGACGGGTCGTTCAACCAGGCCATGGCGGATTCGGAGTCGACGAGGCCCGGAGCGATGCCGTTCACCCGTATGCCATCGGACGCAAACTCCTCGGCGAGACCCACGGTGAGCGAGTTAAGTGCGAGCTTCGAGACGGCATATGCACTGCCGTTGCCATAGGCGGCCATCGACGACATGTTGATGATGGCGCCGCCGCCGCGAGCAGCGATTGCCGGCCGGCAGGCGACCGCACACGTCAATGCGCCGAGCACGTTGACGTCGAGCACGTTGCGCCACGCAGGGAGTGCCTCGGTTGTGAACGCCAGTTGCGCATGCTCGAGGTGGATGCCTGCGTTGTTGATGAGGATGTCGATGCCGCCGAGCGTGGCGACGGTTGCGGCGACCATGTCGGCGACCTCGCCCGCATCGGTGACGTTCATCTCGATCGCAAGTGCGCGATGACCATCGGCGGCCAGTTCCTTGACAACGCGATCGGCCGCGCCAAGGTTGACGTCGGCGATCACGATATCGGCGCCCTCGGCGGCGAAACGGTGGGCGTACGTGCGGCCGATGCCGGCACCACCGCCGGTGACCGCGACGACCTTGCCTGCGAAGCGCGGCGTGCTCAACGCACCGACCGGATCACGACGCGCTCAGTTCGACCCACACGTTGCGATCCCAGTCTCGCCACGCCTGCATGATCGATGTGCTCCACTCGCTCTGCGCCTGCGTCATGTACTCGGGGTTGGTTACGAGGTCGCCGTTCTCGACCTCGTAGATGGCGAGGTATCGGTGCGGAACCGTGAAGTGTTTGAAGCGCCGGGCCGAGTAGAAGCCTTTGGTGGCCTGCTTTTCGGGGACGTGCTCGTCGTCGTACCAACGGTTGAATTCGTCCTCGCGCTCGGGGTCGATGTCGACCTGCACGATCAGCATTGCGGTTGCAGCCATGACGCGGATCGTAGCCTCGCGAACGGAGCGGTACGGTCGGGACCTGCTACCGACGGTTTTGGGAAGTGCGCATGGCCGAGAAGGAGAACAACGGCATGGAGATCAGCGGCACGTGGGAAGAAGTGCTCGGGCTGGTGTGGGACGAGGTCACCCCCGATCGCGTAATCGCGCACCTCGACATCGCGAAACGCCATCATCAGCCGTACGGCATCGTGCACGGCGGTGCATGGGCATCGATCGTGGAATCGGTGGCGAGTCACGGCGCAGCCCATGCCGTCATGGGCAAAGAAGGGATCGCGGGCGTCGTCGGTACGTCGAACCTGACCGACTTCTTGCGCAGTCACCGCGAGGGACGCGTCGAAGCGGTCGGACGTCCGATATTCGTTGGGCGCACCCAACAGTTGTGGACCGTCGAGATCTCACGGGCGAGCGACGGCAAGCTCGTCAGCCGCGGCCAGGTGCGCTTCCAGAACCTTCAGGTGCTGCCGGCCGACCGCTGAGTCAGCTACGCGGCAGACCAGGAGCGGGTGCTCAGTCGGGCGGCGGCGTGATGTTGCGGCTCAGTCGGTCAGATCCCGCGTCGAACCCGGGGAACTGCTGCTGCACACTGTCGCGCTTGCGGGCCACCAGCTCGTAGATGAGCTCTTCGGCCTCGGCCCAATTGTGCGCCCGTGGACCTGCCAGATGACGGTTGTACGGCTGGTCGAAGACGATGACGTCGTTGCCGTACTCGCGCAGTGCGATCACGTTGTGCGGTCCGTCGTCGATGTACGCGTCGGCTTCGACCTCGGGCTTGGCGCCGAGGAAGCACAGGTCGCGATAAGGGATGCGTGCGAAGTCGAGCCACTCGACGGTGTCGGTGATGGCCGCTGCGTGACTCCAGTGCACGTACAGACGGTGCGTGATGATACGGATCCAGATGCCCGCGTCCGACAACCGCCACAAGGCCTCGGCTGCGCCGTCGATCACCGGGAGGTCGCGAAGGATGCGTCGCTCGAGCACCGCGATGCGATGGATGCGTTCGTAGTCGCCCTCGACGAAGCCCCACTCGTGGAAGTCCCACGAACGCTCGAGCGGAAGGCTTTCGATGGGCACGCCGAGATAGTCGGCCGCGACCTCGCGGAACGAGCTGGTGTAATCGCCGCAGACGCCATCGAGGTCGACGCCGAAGATGAATTGCTCGGTATCTGCCACGTAGTCGTCGACTCAGCCCGCAGTGATGCCGTTGTCGACGGAGTGGATCGAACCGTGCACGCTGCGCGCCTCGTCGGACGCGAGGTACGCGAACATCGAGGCGATGTCTTCGGCCTCGGCCATGCTGCGAAAGCCCGTGTATCGGGCCATGAGCTCGAAATCGACATCGGCCGGAATGTGGAAGTTCTGCGCGAGTGACGTGTTCACGCCGCCGGGTGCGATCGCGTTCACGCGCAACTTGGTCTTGATGTACTCCATGGCGAGCGCGCGCGTGAGCTGGATGACCGCGCCCTTCGTGACGCAGTAAGGCACGGTGTATGCCTGGCCCATGAAACCGGCGTTCGAGGCGATGTTCACGATGTTGCCAGTGGTCTCGAGCAGGTGGGGGATAGCGGCTTGCGCCATCCAGAAGCACCCCGACACGTTGACGCCGATCATGCGGTCCCAGTGCTCCTGGGTTACGTCGACGACGTTGTCGGCCCGCGCGATGCCGGCGATGTTGCCGAGCACGTCGAGGCGTCCGAACGCGGCGACACAGTCGGCCACTGCTGCCTGGCATTCGGCGCGCTGCGAGACATCGACGATCTTGGTGGTGACTGCGGGGCCGCCGGAGGCCGTGGCCAGCGCCGCAGTTTCGTCGAGGCCGGGACCGTTCACGTCGACTGCGAAGACCTGCGCGCCCTCGGACACGAGGCGCACGGTGGTAGCGCGTCCGATTCCTGATGCCGCTCCGGTGAGCAGCACTACCTTGCCATCGAACCGTGCCATGACTGCCTCGCTCTCGTACCCGGCACACGCGTGTCGGACGAGCGCGGACGTTAGCCGCCGGTACGCTCGGGCGATGGCTGATCAGGAACGTGTCGACCCGCTTGTGGTCGATTGCGCAGTGCGGAACCTTACGGCGCAGTACTGCGATGCAGTCGCCCGCAACGACGGCGACCTGTTCGTCTCGCTCTGGACCTCCGGCGCCGACTGGGTCGCCGCGGGCCACGTCACGTCGGGGCGCGATCGCATCGCCCGGGTGTTCGCCAAGCTGCGGGGCGGCTATGTGCTGTGCACCCAGGAACTGATGTCGGGCTATGTCGTCCCGTTCCATTCCGTCGACGGTCCCGCGGCCCACGCCCGATGGCAGATTCGTGAGCTGCAGTGGAAGACCGACGCGCCTGTCAGCTGCGTACTCGGCATTTACAGCGACCACCTGGTGGTGGAGGACGGCTCGTGGCGGTTCGCCCGGCGCCAGTTCGACATCCTCTACCGCGGTCCGGTCGACCTCACCGGCCACGTCACGCCGATACCCACGATCACGCTGACCGCGTAAGCTCCGGTCGACTCGCCGGATGGCGAGGAACGAGGGGGATGGTCATGGGTCGGTTCGATGGCAAGGTCGCGATCGTCACGGGAGCCGCACGTGGCCAAGGCGAGGCCGAGGCGCGCCTGTTGGCGAGCGAAGGCGCCAAGGTCGTTCTGGGCGACGTCCTCGACGACCTGGGCGAGGCAGTGGCGAAGGACATCGGCGATGCCGCGACCTACGTGCACCTCGACATCTCGAACGAGGAGCAATGGCGGAACGCCATTGCCGTCGCGCAGTCGATGGGGCAGTACCGCGTGCTCATCAACAACGCCGCGATCATCCGCCCGGCGGCCATCGAGGACACCTCCACCGCGGACTACCTCTCGGTGATCATGGTCAACCAGGTGGGTACGTTCATCGGCATGCGCGAATCGATCGCGCCCATGCGGGCCAATGGCGGCGGCGCAATCGTGAACATCTCATCGGTCGACGGCATGAAGGGCTGTAACGGCCTGGTGTCGTACAACTCTTCGAAGTGGGCGGTGCGCGGCATGACCAAGACCGCGGCGCTCGAGCTCGGCCAGCACAACATCCGGGTCAACAGCATCCACCCCGGCGGCGTGAACACGCCTATGGGCAACCCCATGGGCGACGACAGCATGGTCAACATGGCCTTCACGCACCAGGCACTCCCGCGCATCGGCGCGCCCAGTGAGATCGCCGCGGCCGCGCTGTTCCTTGCGAGCGACGACGCGTCGTACATCACCGGGGCGGAGCTTGCGGTCGACGGCGGTTGGATGGCGGGCCGCATCGTGCCGGAGCTTCCGGGCAGCGGCTTGTCCATCGCAGGCGTCGGCTACAACGCATGATCCAGCGCGTGATACAACGCGTGGTGTGACGACATTCCCCCATGAAGAAGCGGTCGAGCTCGTCGGCGCGTTGCGTGAGCTCATTGCGACGGTGCGCGTCGTAGACGCGCCGATCGAGGTCCTCTCCGCGGCCCGCCTGCTGATCGACGACGCACGCGCCGTACTCGATCCACATCGTTACGTCGGTCAGGTCGCGCAGGGCGCGCTCGAGGGGGAAGGAATTGGGCTGCGGACGCCGTTCGTCGGTACGCCGAACGAGTTCTTTCCGTACTCACCGATCGTCGGTCCGCTGAACCCGGTGGCCCCACCGGTGCGCATGTGGGCCGACGACGCGCTCCGGGTGCACGGTGCGGTCACCCTCGGAGCGCCCTACAACGGGCCGCCGGGGCTCGTGCACGGCGGCGTGCTGGCACTCATCTTCGACGAGTTGCTCGGCGCGTGTGCGGTCGTGAACCAGTGCCCAGGGTTCACTGGCACGCTCACAGTGAAGTACCTGCGGGGCACGCCGATTCGTACGCCCTTGACCATGGAGGCATGGATCGACCGCGTCGACGGTCGCAAGACATTTGTGTCGGGGGAGCTCCGAAACGGCGCCATCGTCACTGCCACTGCGACCGGCATCTTCATCTCGGTGGATCACCAGATCGTGAAGCAGTAGCGCCCAGGATCGAACAGACGTTCATTCTTTTGCACGACATCAGGGGTTCGCGCTATCGAGCGCATCGGATGACGAACCCGCAGATCAGGCAGACTCGCCGCATGCACTACGACCTTCGACTTCGGCCGGCTCAGTCGTCCACCCCGGCGGCTGACGCGTTCGTCATTCATCGCGCCGAGGTGCGCGACGGACTGTCGCTCGCCTACGTCCGCGAGGGCATCGGCGGCTACCCCCTGCTGCTCGTGCACGGCTATCCCGAGACGAAGCGCATCTGGTGGCGCAACATCGAGCCGCTCGTCGCGGCGGGCTACGAGGTCATCGTGCCCGACCTGCGCGGCTTCGGCGACAGCGACCTGTCCATCAAGGATGAATACGACATCGTTGCGTACAGCCGCGATCTGTATGCGCTCGTGCACGACGTGTGCGGTCACGCGCACGTCGGCGTGGTCGGTGGCGACGTCGGGGGAGCGGTGCTCGTCGACTTCGTCAACCGGTACCCGGGCTACGCGGACAAGCTCGTGTTCTTCAACACTGTTCCGCCGATGCTCATCGAGGAGTACGTTGCGGCGGGCATTGATCTTGCGAACATCCGAGCGATCAACAACGGGCCCACGAGCGACTACCGCTACCTGCAAGGCGCCACACCCGACGCGCTCGCCGCGGAGCTCGATACGGAGGCCAAGCGCCGCCGCTACATCGGTGGCATGTACGGACATCGATTGTGGGGTTCACCGGGTGGCTTCACGGACACCGATGTCGACTTCATGACCGAGCCGTTCGCCGATGAAGCGCACCTGCGCGCGTCGTGGGCGGTGTACCAGCTCGCACATGGTCGTCCGATGAGCGAGCCGCCGCTGATGGGCCGCGCCGTGGAGCTGCCCACCCTCATCCTCTATGGCCCTGACGATCAGGTGGTCGGCCCCGACTTCGTGCACTGCTGTGAGATCGCGTTCCGCGATCGAACCGGGCCGGTGGTGATCCCGGGTGCCGGCCACTTCCTGCAATGGGAGCGCGCCGACGTGTTCAACGCGCTGGTCGCCGCCTACTTCGGCGATGTGCGCGAGCGTTGGATCCGCTAGAAGCGCTCGCGACGCACCGTGGGCTTCTTGCCCTTGATGGTGGTGCCCTTCAAGGACCGGATGACGTGATCGGCAGACTCCTCGGGTACCTCGACGAGCGAGAACCGCTCGGCGATCTCGATCGCGCCGATCTGGCGGCCGTTGACCCCGGCCTCGTTGGCGATGGCACCGACAAGATCCTGGGGGCGGATGCCGACGCTGCGGCCGGCGCCGATGTAGATGCGCGTGGTCCCGCCCGCCGGAGCGCGACCCTGGCGCTCCTCGCGGCGACCGGCACGAGGGCGAGGGCCGTCGTCGCGAGAGGGTCGTGGCGCAGCGTCGGGAATCTCGTTCTGGTCTTCCTCGACCGCACCGTCGGCCTCGTGCGCGAGCTTGATTGCGGCGAGCGCCACCTGCACGAGATCGAACTCGTCGGAGAGCGACTCGACGATGGCGCGGTAGCGCTCGAGGTCGCCTCCGATGATGCTCTCGCGCAGCGTGGCGCGCGTGAGCTCCATGCGACGAGCGTGGAGATCAGCGACGGTCGGCACCTTCTCGATGGAGATGCGCTGATTGGTGATGCGCTCGATGTTCTGCAGCAGTCGGTGCTCGCGCGGCTCGGCGAGCGTTATCGCCACGCCTTCGCGCCCGGCGCGACCCACACGGCCGATGCGGTGCACATACGAGTCGGGGGCCGACGGGACGTCGTAGTTCACGACGTGGGAGAGGTGGTCGATGTCGAGACCGCGGGCCGCGACATCGGTGGCCACGAGCAGCTCGGTCGTGGTGGAGCGCACACGCGTCATGACACGATCGCGTTGTTCCTGGTTCATGCCACCGTGCAGCGCTTCGGCGCGATAACCGCGGCCGTTGAGCGTCTCGGTGAGCTGATCGACCTCCGTGCGGGTGCGGCAGAACACGATGGCGGCCGTGGGGGACTCGACATCGAGGATGCGGCCGAGGGCCGCCGCCTTGTAGGCGCGAGGTACGATATAAGCCCGCTGTTGGACCAGAGGCGATTCGCCGGCAGCGAGGTGCATCGCCTTGATGTGGATGCGAATCGGGTCGCGCAGGTGCCGCTTGGCCACCGCGCTGACCCGCGACGGCATCGTGGCCGAGAACAGCACGGTCTGGCGCGTCGACGGTGTTGCTTCGAGGATCAGTTCGATGTCCTCGGCGAACCCCATGTCGAACATCTCGTCGGCCTCGTCGAGCACCACGGCTTCGACCGTGTCGAGTGCAAGGGTGCCTCGGCGGATGTGGTCGATGGCCCGACCCGGCGTGGCGACCACGATGTCGACGCCGCGCGCGAGCGCCTGAAGCTGCCGACCGATGGGCTGCCCGCCGTAGATCGGGACGACGCGCGCACCCAGGTCGCGACCGTATTTGTGCACGGCCTCGGAGACCTGCATCGCGAGCTCGCGGGTGGGCACGAGTACGAGCGCAGTGGGGCCTGTGCCGCGCTCAGCTCGAGTGAGCCGCTGCAGGAGGGGGAGTGCGAACGCCGCCGTCTTGCCCGTGCCTGTCGCAGCTTGCCCGAGCAGATCGCGACCATTGAGCAATGGTGGGATCGACTCACGCTGGATCGGGGTCGGCTCTTCGTAGCCGAGCTCGCTCAACACACGCAGCAGTTCGGGCCGCAGTCCCAACTCGGTGAAGCCCACGGGCCCTTCGGTTTCGGGGGTCATCGGTTCAGGTCCTCCGGTTGGCGCACCAACGCATTCGTGCCACATCGATCGGACATCCTGCTCGTGCGCAAAACATTCCAGACCGGGCTTCATCACGCTAGGTCGCCGCGGACCGAAAAGGGCTGGGCTGCCCGGCCCTGAGTACGCTCGGCCGCGTGATACTCGGCTTCTCGCATGCCCAACTCGTCGTTCGTGACGTTGCGGCCAGTGCAGCGTGGTACTGCACGACGCTCGGCCTCGAGCAGTTCGTCGAGGGGATCATCTCGTCGGGCCCGTATGTCGGACTACGCCATCCCGACGCCAAGTTTGTGATCGGTTTGCAGACCGCCACGAGCGAGCAGGCCGCCACGTTGGCATCGAGTGCCATCGAACACCTCTCGTTTGCGGTCGCCGATCGATTCATGCTCGAGACCATGCGCGACTCGTTGCTCGCCCATGGCGTCGCGGTCGGACCCATCTTCGAGGAGCAGGTCAGCTACAACGCTCGGCTCACTGACCCCGACGGCCTGGTGCTCGAGCTCACTGCGCCCAAGGTCCGTCGCGCCTAGTTCGTCTCGTCTATTTCGTCGCGGCGGGATCGAGCGCCAGCTTCAAAATTCAGTTCCACGACGGTTCATCGGGGTACGACGCGAGGAACGACAACGTGCCGGGTTGGCGGCGTAGCACTGCGCTCCACAGCTCGTCTGGCGTTGTCGTGGTCGTGTCGGTGGTCGCCGCGTCGAGCACCAACCATGCGTCCTCAGCCAACTCGCCCTCGACCTGGCCGGCCGACCAGCCGGCATAGCCGGCGAAGATGCGCATGTCGCGGACGTCGCACAACAGGGGAGTGGCTTCGAGGTCGACCACGCCGACCGAGCCGAAAAGGCGCAACCACCCGGGTACGTCGGTCGCCCCGGCCCGCAGCCGCCCGAGCGCGAGCGCGGTCTCGGGAGCGACCGGTCCCCCGACGAACACGACGTCGGGTTCCGAAACCGCGCCGGCCCAGGGCGGCAGCGCGGACGCGATCGGGTAATCAGTCGGTCGATTAAGCACCAGCCCAAGGGCGCCGTCCTCGTCGTGCTCGAGCATGAGCACGACCGTCCTGAAAAAGTTCGGATCGCGCAACGTGGGCCCGGCGACCAGTAATCGTCCACGCAGCGAGTACATGCCTGAATTCTGTCGCGCTTTTCTGGACCCGCGGGCGCGTTGCCACCTCGATGGAGTTTGGTTCGCGGCGCAGCGTGCAGGTGCTCGGAAGACCAGCGATCCAGCCGTAGCCGCCCATCGCCCGGTTACATTACATAACCAATATTTCCGGCGGTTTGGGGGGAGTGGTCACCGGCTCGCTGTTTTGAAGGTTCGGGCAGTAGATTCCCAGCCCTATGTCCCGCAGGATCGACATCGAGCTCACCAGCACGCGCCCCGATGGCAGTTGGACCTGGCGCGCCGCCGGGGCCAAGCAACCGAAAGGCGATGTCGACGGCTCCATGCTGCCGGGCGACTCGAAGGTCGGTGACGTTCTCAAGGTCGACGTCGAGAAGTTCCTCGACGGTATGAACGTCGTCGCCGTACTTCCTTCGCAACGCCCGCGCATCGAGCCCACCCGTATCGACGTGGTCGGCACCCGACGCAACGAGGAGCTCGTTACGAGCACGCTCGTGGAGAAGCGTGGCAAGCGCGACGGTGACCGTGGACCCCGTCCCGACGGTGACCGTCGTCCGCGCGGCGATCGGCCGGCGCGCCCCGACGGAGACCGTCGACCCCGCACGGATCGTCCAGCACGCCCCGAAGGCGGCGCCCGCACGGATCGCCCAGCACGCCCCGAAGACGGCGCCCGCACGGATCGCCCAGCACGCCCCGAAGGCGGCGCCCGCCCCGATCGTCCAGCGCGCCCCGAAGGCGGCGCCCGCCCCGATCGGCGTGGACCACGTCCCGAAGGGGCTTCGGCTCGCCCGCCGCGACGCGAGCGACCAGCGCCTCCCCCGGTTGCCAAGCCGGCCCGCTTGCGGCCCGCTCGTGTGCACCGCACCGCAGTGCTCGCCGAGCTTCCCGAAGAGCAAAAGCCCATCGCCGAGCAGCTGTTGCGTGGTGGCATCCCGGGAGTACGCCAGGCCATCGAGAAGCAGAACGAAGCTGCTCGAGCCATGGGCCAGCCCGAGGTACGCGCCGACAGCCTGTTGGCCTTCGCCGAGCAGATCCTTCCGCGTTTGCGCGCGGCCGAGTGGCGAGACAAAGCCGACGCCGCCCTCGCGGGCATCGATGAGATCGACCTTCGCGATTTGCGCACGGTGGTCGTGGCCGCCGATGCCGCGGGTCGCGATGACGAGACGCGCGAGGTGGCCCAAAAGTTGCGCGACGGGCTCGGCGCTCGCGTCGACGGTGAGCATGCAAAGTGGTTGGCCGAGCTGACCGAACTGGTCGGCGATGGCCGCACCGTGCGGGCGCTACGGCTCAGCTCCCGTCCACCGAAAGCCGGCGCTCCCCTTCCGACCGAGCTGACTGAGCGCCTCGCCGCGTCGGCCACCGCGGGGCTCACTGCGGAGATCACGCAGGATCGCTGGGCCACACTCGTCGACGCGGTGGCGTTCTCGCCCGTACGTCTCGTAGTGAATCCACTCGGCGTGCCCGCCACGGTGGGCGACGAGCTCAAGGCCACCATCGAACGAATCGGCTCGCGGGTGCCCCAGATCGCCGAGATGTTCGGGGTCTCGCCTGAGGCGGCAGCGCCGCGGCGCGGTCCGGGCGGCCCGGGGGGCCGTACCCGCCGTACCACCGGAGCGGCATTCGGTGCGCCCTCGCGCGGTGCCTCGGGCCGGCCCGCAGTAGCAGTAGCCCCCGCGACCGTCGAAGCAGCCGCCGTCGAGCCGGACGTTGTTCCCACCGACGTTGTTCCCACCGACGTCGAGGCGCTGGCCAGCTTGGCCTCAGACGATGGTGCGCAGGATGCCGTGGTCGTGCAAGAACTCGGCGAGACCGTCGGCGAGGGGTAGTTCGCACACGTCTTCGAGTGGCACCCACGCCGCCAACGATGCGTCGCCCGCCGCGTGCGGCACGCGATCGTCGAGCACCGTGACGGCGTAGTCGAGGATCACGAAGTGACCATGTTCGGAGATGCGTTCGGCAACGCCGATGAACGCATCGCACACGCCCTCGAGGCCGGTTTCCTCGCGCAGCTCGCGCACCACCGCTTCGATGAGCAGCTCCTCGGGTTCTACCCGCCCGCCCGGTACCGACCACTCCCCCGCGCTGGGTGGGTTGGTGCGCTGGATGAGCAGCAGTCGCCCGGCGTGGATCGCGATTGCGCCGACGCACACCTGCGGTGTCACTCGGCGCTCCGGTGCGTGGTCAGCGGGTCGGTCTCGGTCGTGTCACTCGCAGTGAAGCGGCGGTGCACGGTGATCGACCGGGCGATGAGCCCGTGCGCTTCGAAGAAGTTCTTGGCCGCCCGGCTCCCGGGCAGCACGACAGAATCGACGCCCACGCAACCTGTGTTGAGCGCCCATTGCACCAGCGCGTCGAGTAGCGCGGCGCCGATCCCAACCTCTCGGGCCTCGGGCTCGACGTAGAGGTCCTCGAGCGTTGCGATCGGCCCCACGCCCGGTGCGACGATGACCCTCGCCGTGGCCACGCCGAGTACGACGTCATCGATGGTGCCAGCGAGCACGACCGCATCAGATGCACGAAGCGCGGCGAGAAGACGTTCGGCCGTTGCCGGTGCCGAGTGGGCGGCCCAGAGTTCGCCGCCGCGTTGCGCGGCCAACTCGGCGTGCTCAGCCTCGACGAGCGAGACCAATGAGGCGAGATCGGCGGCGACTGCGCGCCGGGCCCCTTCCATGTCAGCTTTGCAGTTGGGCAATGCGGTTGAGAATGGTTCGACGTCCGCGGCCAGCGACCTCGTGCCGGCGCACGGCTTCGAGTTCGCGTGGGCGCAGCGCGTCGAGCCGCGGCACCACCTGCGACGCCGACAACGTGTCATAGCCCGGAATCGCAAGCGCCGTCGATGCCTTGCGCTTCGCTTCGGGCACCACGGGCTCGACGCGTGAAGTGGACTTGCGAGCTCGTGGCGCGGCCGTCGGGCGTGGGCGCGCCACCTTGGCGCGTTCCGGGGCGGGCGCAGGCTGCCGCTCGTCTTTTACGGGTTCGGCCTCTTCAGTCGGAGCTGCGGGTGCCTCAGGCGGTGCGGTCGGGTGCGGTTGGAGTCGCTCGAGGAACTTGTCGACCTCGGCCTCGGCCCGCTGCTTCGCAAACCGGGCACCGAGCCGGGCCAGCACGACCTGGTTGCGGCCGCGCTCGGCAAGCTTGGGTAGCAGATCCTTCGCCTCGAGGGCGAGGCCCATCGGCGCGTACACGAACACGTCCAGCGCAGCCTCGGCCACCTTGCGGGGATCGGGTGCATCTGGAGTAGTCATGGGTCGTTACACGCAATCTCGACAGAGGTTGTCGGCAGTCACGCGTTGGCGCATGTGCTTCACGAGGAAACACGACTGGCAGACGAACTCGTCGGCCCGACGCGGTTGGACGCGATCACCGGAGTCGCCGCCGGTGTCGACCTCAGGCTTGTCCTCTTCGTCTTCTTCGTCGTCATCACTGCCCGCAGCAATGCGATCTTTAAGGATCATGTCGAGGTCAGCCTCGACATCGTCGGGGTCGATGAGTTCGTCGTCGTCGTCGTCGTCGTCGGACGCTGCTCGCTTCTTGACGAGCGGGGTTTCGTCTTCCTCTTCATCTTCGACGACCGTGTCATCTTCGATAGGGCCGTCAACAAGGTCCTCGTCCTCGAGCGCGTCCGGATCGAGGACGGCATCGAGCTCCTCATCAAGCTCTGATTCGCCCTCTTCGAACTCCTCGAACGAGTCCTCGAAATCGTCTTCGAACGCCTCGTCAGCCATGCTGCCTCTGCTGGTGTGTACGTGCTCTCAACCGCGGGCGGGATCATAGACAGCGCGGACACAAAACCGATGGAACCCTCTGAGTTTTCGGCAAATGCCCCGGTTGGTCTCACTCGTCAGTGGTCACACGGTTGACGATCGATGTGTCGCGGTGAGCTGTATGCGCGTCTGCAACGTGATGGCGTCATGCGACATTCGACCTTGTGTCGAAGTGCTCGATGATCAGCTCTGCGGGACGTAGATCCGCTGCCCGGGGATCAACGCGTCGCCCTCGTTCAGTGCGTTCGCCGAAGCGAGTCGGCGCAGGCTGAGGCTGAACTTGTCAGCGATCGATTGAATGGTGTCGCCGCTCTGTACGACCCACATCATGCTGACCACGCCACCGCTCGGCACGGTGACCCGCGGGATGGTGCCGGGCGGTGGAGTCGGCGTCGGTGTGCCCATCGTGGTCCGCACGGCGACCGTGGTGGTCGTCGTGGACGCGACTGCGCTCGTCGCCGCGGTGGGCGCACTCGCCCTGGCCGGCGCGAGCGTGACGGGCGTTGCCACGCGCACAACGGTAGTGGTGGGCACGATGGTGGTCGTGACCACCGGCCCAGGCCGCGGCACGATGAGCACCTGGCCGATGCGGATCAGGTTCGGGTTCGTCAGGTTGTTGCGGGCGATGATCTTGGCCGCGGTCGAGTTGTAGGTGGTGGCGATGCTCGTGACCGACTCGCCGAGGCTGACCTGGTGGCGCACCTCGCCCGTGGCGGACGGGACGGCCAGCACACGTCCGGCCGCGATCAGGTTTGGGTCCTCGATGCTGTTGTACGACGCGAAGGACTCCACCGACACGTGGTAGTCGTTGGCGATCTTCGTGAGCGTGTCACCGGGCTTCACGACGACCTCGTTGGTCGCGAGTTGCGCGCTCAGCGCGTAGACGGCGAGACCGACGACGGTCAGGCCCGCGCCCAAGAGTGAGCGTCGGGGGCCGGGACGAGTCGCGTCGGACGCATCGGCAGACGGAGCTTCGAGGGTCGTGACCGGGGCGCCATCCGGAGTATTGGAAACGACAAACACGAGATGTCCTTTCGGAACACCTCCGCCCAAGAGCCGGAAACCTACAACGTGGCCCTTGCTCGCTCAAGAGATTCGGGCGAGCAATCGCGCAAGTTCCGATACTCGATGTTGTCCGGATGGCCGTCATGCATTTCTGCCGGCATGACATAGGGCGGCATGTCGACCCCGTGGTACCGGGTCGACATGTCAGGGGCGAGCGGAACGGCGTTCGTCGGCCCGACGTTCGGCGCTCAGTCGTTCGAGGGCCGGTTCGTTGGTGTGGTCCACGAAGCGCATCATCTCGGCGACGGCACGATGGCCAGCCTTGTCGGCGATGAGGCGGTGCATGCGTTGACCGATGTCGCGATACGAAGGGTGTCCCTGAGGGCCGGTGCGCAACTCGAGCGTGTGCATTGCCTCTCGGGCGTTCATCTGCATCATGAACCGCACCTTGTAGGCGAACGCGACCGCATAGCCCGCCTGCTCGGGGAACTCGTCGTGCAACAGATCGTGCAGCGCGGCGCTGCGCCGCATCGCATCGTCGAACCCCGCTTGCTCGCCCGCAGCATCAACGGCTTCGGGCCGGGTGTAGCCGTGGATGGGGCTGAGCTTCTGCCACTCGATCGTGAGCATGCGATGGCGCTGCAGGTCTCGGAACGCGCCGTAGTCGGCGAGGACGTCGAAACGGTAGGTCGGGCGCTCGAGTGCCCGACCGGGCTTGTGGCGCCGGTTGCGGCGCTGGCCGGTGTAGGCCCGCATCACCGAGAGGCGATCCTCGCCGCTCATCGCGCGGACACGCGCTTCGATGGTGGTCTCGGGCTGGTTCATGTACGGGTAGAGCATCGACGCGACGAGTTTGATCTCGGCGTCGGGATCCCAGTCGACGAGCTCGACGGTGGGGGCATCGACCGGCTGGCTGTCCTCGGGGAACAACCGTGCGGCAATCGCCTCCATGGAAGAGCGGGTGTCGTCGAGGTATGAACTGGCCTCGCCGCCTCGATCGGGAAGATCGACGCGCTTGAGGAACGACGGGATGACCTTGCGAAGCTCGGTGAGCATCATGTCGGCGTAGGCACGCGCCTCGGGCAGTGGATGTGACCGCATGCGCACGAGGAGCATCTCGTAACCCTGCCCCGTGCCGTAGATGCCCACGTTCGACAGCGACGCCGCGGGCAGGATGCCTCGCACCGCGTCGAAGGCTTTGGCCTTGATGGCTTGGCGGTACACGAAGTCCTTGTCGCCCGGCTGCTTGGGGACGGACTCGCGATAGAAGCGCTCCATGCGAGGGACGAGCTCGGCGTACGCGTCGAAGATGCGGTCCATCTCGCCGATGTAGCGCGTTCCGTAGGACGAGCGGAGCACCTCGGGGTCGCGGTAGTAGCGGTAGCGCCCGCCAAGCCGCGAGTCGTAGCTGATGTACCGCGTGGACTGCTCGAGGTACGACATCAGCCGGCCCCACTCGAGCACCTTGGTGAGCAGGTTGGACGCTTGCTCGCACGCAAGGTGTACGCCTCCGAGTTGCGCGACGCTGTCGTCGCCGTACTCGAAGAACACCCGGTCGTATAGCTCTTCCGCGCGGCGCACGCCGACGGTCGCGTCGATGGATTCGTCGCCGCTGATGTCGAGGTCCCCGACGAACTCCTCGAGGAACAACTGTCGCAAGCTCTTCGGTGACCGAGAGTAGCGAGCGAACAGTGCCCCCTTCACGACCTCGGGCAGGTTGACGAGCGCGAAAACAGGCTGGTCGAGATTGGTGAAGTACCGGCGCAGGACATCGGCTTCTTCCGCCGAGAACTCCTCGGCGACGTAGGTCGTCACAGCCGTCAACTCTAGGCCCCCCACGCTCCGCGTCGGGGGACCAAGGAGAAATCCGTGGTCACACGCTGAGGTCCAGCCAGCATGCGCGGAAGCCCAGTGGACATTTGCGCATCGCTCATGCGGGCCGCGTCGCTGCGACGCGCCTGCGCAAGTCATCGTCGAGCCAGAGATCGAGGAGGGTGAGCGCCATCGACTTCGCGCCGTCGATGACCGCGCGATCACCGATGGCCGCACGAGCGTGGACCGCGAACTCGGTGGTGTGGATGGCCACCCCGGTCGGCGCGGCCTGCACCATCGGGTGGATCGCCGGGATGAGGTGGCTGACGTTGCCCATGTCGGTGCTGCCCGCAACCACGAGGTCGCCGGACGGTTCGACCGGGTCGCGGCCGATGCGGCGCGCGTGTTCGACGTAGCGATCGAGCAGCGCGTGGTTGTCGATCATGTTGTCGTAGGCCGGGTCGAGCCAGGTGTGTTGCATCTCGCATCCGGCGGCCAGAGCACCCGCAGTGAGACAGGACAGCACACGGTCCTTCAGTACCGAGAGGTGCTCGGTATCGGGCGAACGCACGTACCAGTGGGCCTCGGTGTTGTCGGGAACGATGTTCGGCTTCTCGCCAGCTTTCGTGAAGATGCCGTGGATGCGCTCGTCGGGGCGGATGTGCTGGCGGAGTGCGGCGACGTTGTTGTAGCCGAGCACCATCGCGTCGAGTGCGTTCGCACCGCGCCACGGCGCCGCGGCTGCGTGGGCTGCCTTGCCGCGGTACTGGGTCATGACCTGGTGGTTGGCCAGCGTCTGCATGGACCGTAACTCGGCGCCTGCCGGGTGCACCATCATCGAGGCGTCGACTCCGGTGAAGGCGCCGCGGTCGATCATGAAGACCTTGCCGCCGCCGCCTTCCTCGGCTGGCGTACCGAGGATGGCCAGCCGGCCGCCGAGCTCTGCGGCCAACGGGGCCAGAGCAAGCCCTGCGCCGAGGCCGGCGGCCGCAATGATGTTGTGCCCGCACGCGTGCCCAATGCCGGGTAGGGCGTCGTACTCGCACACCACAGCGACCTGTGGCCCTTCGGTGCCGACGCGTGCGTCGAACGCGGTGGGCAGGTCGTAGGCACTGCGGGTCACCGGTACACCTTCACGCTCGAGCACGTCGGTGAGCAGGTCGTGGGCGAACCGTTCCTCGAAACAGAGCTCGGGGTGGGCGTGGATCTGGTGCGACACGTCGAGCAGCAGGTCGGCCCGTCGGTCGATGTCCTCGAGCACTCGGCGGCGGATCGCTTCGGTATCCATGGGTCAAGGCTAGAGGCTGCGCCGCCCCAGAGGGGCCCTCAGATCACGACGCTGAGGGCATCGGGTTCCAGGTCGACGCGCAACGTCTTCGCCGTCCCCACCCGACGGCCGTCGAGCATGATCGGGGTGGGCTTGGCGAATGTGAAGTCGATGCCCTCGACGCGCTGCACCGAGATGGCCGGGTGGGGCACGTGGGTGCCGAGGGGAAGACGGCGTCGGGCCTTGAGCCGGTCACCGAGCGACAACCGAGAGTCGATGACATCGAGGCGGCCATCGCCGGGGTGCGCCCGTGGCGCGACGTTCCATGAACCGAGCCACGCGGCGTTCATGACTGCGACCGTGCGCCCGAGCCACCAACGTCGGCGGGCGACGAGGTGCGCGACGAAGTACTTCGGCTCGCCGCCGTCGAGCGTCGCTCGCCCGACATCGACCGTGAGCCGGGCCGCGTCCTCGGAGCGAAGCCGCACCTCGTCGCCGCGGCCGCCGAGTGTGGCGCACAGGTCACCGCCCAGCAGCCCCATCGGCGCGATCTCCGTGCCGTTGCGGCGCGCGTCGGCGACGAGCGCGCCCGCGTCGGCATCGGACGCAACGGTCACGCCGTTGCCCGGAAGCGGGCCATTGGTGCCCCATGCTTCGCCGCGTCGGATGCTCACGGCGCCGGAGCGGGTTGGGTGGGATCGTTGCCCGGGGCTTTGTCCGCTGAGGCGTCGACCACGCTCGACGCGAGGACCACGCCGCGTTGGATCGCGTCGGCCGCCCGTCGCGCGCTCTCGGCGGTGGCCGGCTCGGTGCTCGCTTGTCCGATCTGACGCAACAGGTCGACGAGCTGACGGATGTTGCGCACGAAGTCACCGCCCGACACCTCTTCGTCGTCGAGCACCGTCTCGAGCGTGTTGCCCGCGGCCCAGGCGTGCGCAAGCGCGAAGAAGGTCGGATCGACGCCGCGCGAAGGCGGGATGCGACGAGCGCCCTCCAGGGCATTGAGCTCGTCCGCGAGCGCGGTGAGCTGCTCGACGCGCTCACGGAGCACCTGTGAGGGGAACCACGGTGGGTTCGGTGGGTTTGGGCTGCGGTGTTCGTAGGTGAAGCAGGACGCCAGGCCCGCGAGCGATGCCGGGTCGAGCCCGTCGAAGATGCCGCGCGCCAGCGCTTCGGCGATGAGCAGATCGCATTCGTGGAAGATCCGCACCAACTGTTGCCCACGATCGGTGAGGTGCCAATCGTTCACGTAGCCCCACTGCGAAAGCAGCCACAAGATGTCGTCGAACCGCTTGGCCAACGACTCGGACTGTGAGCGCACACGGTTGGTGATGTCGGCGATTTCGCGTTCCGTGCGTTCGATCTGATCGAGGATCTGGAACTGCTTGCCGTGCGGACCGCGGTTGTCGCGCGGACGCGTGATTTGTTCGCGCGGTTCGCGTGCCGCAACCTTCCTGGCTCGTAGGCGACGGAGCTGATCGGCGACGTCGCGTTGGAAGGTGGCGTTGTTCGGTGTGAACGGCATCGGTAACTCGACGGTCGCGATGACCACTGGCGCTTCTTCGATGTCGGTGGAGCCGATGGTGATGAGGCCGGCGTCCTGATCGACGAGACGTACCCGGACGCTGCCCGCTCGTCGGTAGGCGACCGAGAGCACCACGGCACGTTCGCCGGCAAGCGCGATCACGTCGCCCGGCTTGAGCCGGCTGAGCATCGCTTCGACGCTGTGCGAACGGTTGGTATCGCCACGCGCGAGCTGCTGCGCTTCGCGCAGGCTCTCGACGTGCGCGCGAGGTGCGCCGAGCGAGGTGAGCGTGTCGTTCAGTTCTACGAGCTCGCGTTGGCGACGTTGCAATCGCAGCTCCATGCGCACGAC
This sequence comes from Actinomycetota bacterium, assembly GCA_009699605.1. Taxonomy (GTDB): domain Bacteria; phylum Actinomycetota; class Acidimicrobiia; order Acidimicrobiales; family WLNW01; genus WLNW01. The sequence continues at coordinate 27,433 of WLNW01000019.1, forward strand.
CGCGCCGTCGGTCTGGAACTGTGCGAACGACAGGTTCAACATGCGGTGCGCTTCGTCCCGAGGGTAACGGCGCACGAGGTTCGCGGTCATGTTGTAGGTGGGGCGGAACGAGGAGCGGAGCACGAACGACTTGCTCGACGCGAGATCGGCAACCTGTTGGAACGTGACGAACGGCGACCAAAGCACCACAGCCTGACCAACGGTATCGATGCCACGCCGACCTGCTCGTCCGGTGAACTGCGTGTACTGACCCGACGTGAGGAACTCATGCGTGTCACCGGTGAACTTGGTCAACTTCTCGATGACCACGGTGCGCGCTGGCATGTTGATGCCCAGTGCCAGTGTCTCGGTCGCGAACACGACCTTGACGAGGCCCTCGGTGAACAGGTGCTCGACGGTCTCCTTGAACGGCGGGACCATGCCTGCGTGGTGCGCAGCGATGCCTTGCTCGAGCCCGAGCAGCCACTGGTCGTAACCGAGCACTGTGAGGTCGCTCTCGGACAGAGATGCGGTACGTGCATCGACGATCTCTCGGATGCGCGTCCGCTCATCGGCCGTGGTGAGGCGAATACCTGCGTCGACGCAGAGGCGCATTGCGTCATCGCAAGCCGCGCGACTGAAGATGAAATAGATAACCGGCAGGAAGCGCTCCTCGCGGAGACGATCGACCACGTCGACGCGCGACGGCGCAGAGAACATGCGGCGCGAGCGCCCGCGCGTGTCGCGCCGCTTGTGATTGTCGGCATCGAACCGGTGACCTTCCGGGTTCGGTCGGCCGTCGAGCAACGTCGGTATGAGGTGGAGTCGGTCGGAACTCCGGTCGGCCGCGCAATAGAGGTTCACGAGCTCGACCGGTCGCGTGTGTTCGACGATCACGGTGGTCGGCCCTCGCACTGCAGTGATCCACTCGGCGAGCTCGGGAGCATTCGACACGGTGGCCGAGAGGCACACGAGCCGGACGCGCTTGGGGAGGTGCACGATGACCTCCTCCCATACCGGCCCGCGGTATGCGTCCTCGAGGTAGTGGACCTCGTCGAGCACCACGTAGCGCAGATCGTCGAGCGCCGAGGCCTTCGCGTAGATCATGTTGCGTAGCACCTCGGTGGTCATGACCACGATCGGCGCGTCACCGTTGATGCTGTTGTCGCCGGTGAGTAGCCCGACGCGTTCCGCACCGTGCCGCTGGCACAGGTCGCGGAACTTCTGGTTCGACAACGCCTTGATCGGCGTGGTGTAAAACGCCCGCTCGCCGCAGCGCAACGCCTCGGCCAGCGCATGCTCGGCGACGACGGTCTTGCCGCTACCCGTGGGGGCGGCAACGAGAACGGAGTGTCCGGCGTGTAGCTCGGCGATTGCGGCGCGCTGGAAGTTGTCGAGGGGGAAGGCGTAGTTGACGAGGAGTTCGTCCTCGCTCACGCCGCGACGTCGCTCGTGCGCTCGGCGGCCTTGCGTTTGCGACGTTGCTGCATGCGTCCGAAAAAGATCGACAGCTCGTAGAAGATGTACATCGGCACGGACATCACCGTGAGGGTGATGGGATCGCCGCTCGGGGTGACCACGGCGACGAGGATCACGATGCCGACCAGCGAGTGCCGCCAGAACTTGCGCAGCTGTTGCGGGGTGACCACACCGATCAACTGCAGGAAGCACAACAGGATGGGGAACTCGAAACCGATGCCGAAGGCGACGATCATCTTGACGATGAAGCTGAGGTAGGGCCCAGGGCTGTACGCGACAGCCAAATCATCGCCGCCGATGGCGTTCAGGAACTCGAGCGCGTGCGGGATGCTCCAGTAGGCCAGGCCGCCGCCCAACAGGAACAGCAGCACACCCGAGACGACGAAACCACGGGCGTACTTTCGCTCGTGCTTGTAGAGCCCAGGGGCGATGAACCGCCAGAGCTGCCAAAGGATCACCGGCATGGCGAGGGAGATACCGCCATAGGCCGCAACGCTCATACGCACGCCAAAGCCCTCGAGTGGATCGCGGGCGATGAGCTTGCAGCTGGTGGACGCATCCCCGGTTAGCAGAGCCGATCGGGCCTTCGCCGCATCGGACAGCGACTCGCAATAAGGCCGTACGAGCGCCCGGAATATCGGGCTGTAGAACACGAAGCACACGATCGCGCCGAGCGCGACGGCCAACACTGACTTGATCAGGCGGTTGCGCAGTTCGACGAGGTGCTGGACGAGCGTCATGCGCCCTTCCTCCACATGGGTGACAGCCATGGGCGGGCTCAGCGATCGCCGCCGAGGGCCGCGTCGCTAGGGAGCGGCGGTGCCTCGGGTGGGGTGACGACATCGGCGTACGACATCGTCGCCGGCGGAGCATCCGTCGGAATCCGTTCGGTCGGCGCAGTCGGTTCGGTGGGGAGGAAGGTGTCCGCGGTCTCGGTCATGGCGATGGGGTCGGCGGCCGTGGTGGGGGCGACGACATCACCCGATTCGCTCGTACCGGCTGGCGAATCGGATGTCTGGTGTTCGCCGAGCATCGCAGCATCCGCGAGCTCGACATCGCTGATCGCTGCGGGCTCGGTGGGGAGGAACGCGTCGGCGGGCTCGACGGGCGGCACCGAGGCGACCGGCTGCGGATCGTCGGGCACGCGCATGGCATCTTGGATCTCGCGCTGGAAGCCCGTGCTGATCTTGCGCATCTCGCCGACGACCTTGCCGACCTGGCGAGCGACCTCGGGCAACTTGTCCGGACCGAGGACGATCAGCGCCACGAGCAAGATCACGAGGATCTCACCGCCGCCGATGTTTCCCATGGCGGGGAGTGTACCGGCGTGCCGCCGATGCGACGGTAGCGCCGTACGCGTGTGCAAGGTGGCTGGCGTCGCCGATCGCCGTGGCGACGGGCACGAGTCGTTCTGCGCTCGCGATCAACGCAGCGGATTCGGCCTCGAGCGCCCGGATCGCGCGCACGAACACGGCGCACGCCCCGAGTGTGGCGAGGAGAGGAAGCACGAAGAGCAAGCCCACGCGCCGACCGTACCTCGCGCGACGCTCACCTACCGAGCATCGAGTCCATTGCCAGGGCGAGCGAATAGTCGTCCTCGAGCAACGCATGGAAGTCGAGGAGGTCGTCGTGAGTAATCGGATTGCCCGAGTGCTGCTCGTGCAGTTCCGCCGGCAACGACCACGTGTCGACCGTGACGCCCGACGCCACGAGCAGATCGATCGTGCGAGCCTCCGCCCCTTTGACCACGGCCATGCGGCAGATAAGGCACCGGAAGAGGTATTCGCCTCGGTCGTCATCGACGCAGACCCGCACGCGAACATGGGCCGTCGTCAGCTCCACGTCGCCACAGGTGGGGCAGCTCGCACGGATCGTTGCCATCGGTCTCCGGTCCTCCACTGGGGGGCTTCACGTACCCGAAACCATCGGCAGTGCATCCGGAACCTTGAGTAGGTCGACTGGACCTTTCGCGTACACGACCGGCTCAGGGACTTGCGCGAGAATGGGACCGATCGCCATGCGGACCCGCCTGCCAGCACTTCTCCAACCACCTATCGGCTTTGCCCATCGCGGTGCTCGAGCCCACGCCGACGAGAACACCATCGGTGCCTTCGATCTGGCCCGACGCCTGGGCGCAACAGGGCTCGAAAGTGACGCGTGGCTTACTCGGGACGGCGAGGTCGTCCTCGACCACGACGGCGTGGTGGGTCGCTGGCCGAACCGGCGCAGCATCCGATCGGTCGATCGCGCCGCGCTCCCCCGCCACCTGCCCACGCTCGATGACCTCTTCGAACACGTCGGGCCCGACATGCCGCTCTCGCTCGATCTCAAGGACCCCGACACCTTCGGTCCGACCGTGGCCATCGCCCGACGTCACGGTGCGCACGGGTGTCTGTGGCTGTGCCATCCCGACGTGGACCTGCTTCGCCGTTGGCGAAGCGAAGACGCGACGGTGCGCCTCGTGCACTCGACGCGCAAGAAGTCGTGCGCTGGTGGCCTCGAGCGCCATGTCGCGCGACTCGCCGAGGAAGGGATCGACGCGTTGAACATGCCGGCCTCTGACTGGACCGGCGGCAACGTGGCCCTGGCCCACCGATTCAACCGGTACGCCTTCGCATGGGATGCCCAGCTCGACCGGGTGCTCGTCTCACTTCTCGACATGGGCATCGATGGCGTGTTCTCCGACTGGTCCGACCGCATGGCCGACGCGTTCGCCCGCTTCGGCATGGGGCCGAAGCCCGGCGCATAGGCGCGCCGCTCCCCTCGCCCACTGCGGTAGCCGGGCTATCGCGTGATCGTTGCCGGCGGGTCCGCGTGCGCGTCGCGCATCGCTGTCCTCGGCGAATCGAGTTGGCAGAGGGGGATGAGCGGGACGAGTGGAAGAGCTAGAAGGCGGACCGCGGGCGACGGGCGGCTACAGAAAACCGATCTTGCTCAGCGGCCACACCTTGACGAACGCCCGGCCGACGATGAGGTCTTCGTCGACAGGACCGAACACGCGGCTGTCATGGCTGTGACCGCGGTTGTCACCCATAACCCAAACGTGGCCTTCGGGGATCGTGCACTTGGTGATCTCGGTCGACGGGTTGGCGCACCCCTGCACCCAGCCGATTTTCTGACCGATGTCGCCCAGGTCCTTGATGTATCCCTCGGTGAGCTTCTGGGGGCCCTCTCCGCGATCGATGTACATGGCGTTGCCCTGCTGTTCGATCGTTTCGCCGGGCAGCGCGATGACCCGCTTGATGAGGTCGTTGATCTTGCTCGTCTCGCCCGCGGGCTTCTCGAACACGATGATGTCGCCTCGGCGCACGTCGTGGGCCTTGTAGCTGAGCTTGTTGACCAGCAGGCGATCTTTGACTTCGAGCGTCGACTCCATCGACTCGGACGGGATGTAGAACGCCTGGAACGCAACCGCTCGGATCAGGAAGGCCACGAGCAGCGCGCCGACGATCACCCCGCCCCATTCGAGCCAGCTGCGCATGCGCTTGTCCATACCCGTCGGTTCGTCCTCGATGTCGGCGGACGCCGGGTTGACGAACGCGTCGGGGATCGGATCGGCGGGCGAACCGGAGCGTGGATTGTCGAGCCTCGTCGCCGCGCCACCGATCGTGCCCGCGTTGGGCATGGCGGTGCTGGACTCGGGAGCCGGGCGCGGCCGGGGATTCGCCGCGACCCTCGCCGCGGAGACCACTGCGGTCGCGGCGACCGGGACGCTCGCAGGTGTGGCCGACGCAGGTGTGGCCGACGCGGCTGGCTGGAGATCGGGGGCCGGTGCGGGACGGGCTTCTTCGGCTCGGCGGCGCGCTCGTTCGAGGATGTCCTCGACCCATCGGGGGTCAGAGGGGTCGAGGGGCGAATCGCGAGGGGGATCGGTGGGGTCGGTCACGCCGGTGGGCCTTTGCGGGGATCGGAACTGCGGGGATCGGCGCCCGCGTCATCGCGCGCAAGCGAGGC
>WLNW01000190.1 GCA_009699605.1 Actinomycetota bacterium
ACTCGCCGGCGCCCGGCCAACCGACGTTGCAGCCGAGGCCGATGACGACCGCTCCGCAGCCGTCGGTCTCGGCCAGGACACCGGCCAGCTTGGCGTCGCCGACCAGCACGTCGTTCGGCCACTTCAGGGTGGCGTCGACGCCCGAGGTGTGACAGGCATCGACGACCGCTAGCCCGAGGGCCAGCGTGCTGTGGAACCAGCGGTCGACGGGCCGCGGCGGGCGCAGGAGCATCGACACGAGAAGATTCGCGCCGGAGGGGGCCTCCCAGCGTCGATCGAGCCGACCCCGCCCGGCCGTCTGGTGATCCGCCAACAGCACCAGCCCCGCCGGTTCGCCCGCGCGGGCGCGGGCGAGGAGGTCGGCATTCGTGGAGCCCGTGACCGAAACTCGCAGAATTCTGAAGGGAGAGTTCACACTCGGGCCCGCCATTCGACTAACCATATGGGGTGTTTTCCAAGGTCCTCATCGCCAACCGTGGCGAGATCGCGGTGCGGGTCATCCGTGCGTGTCGCGAACTCGGCATCAAAACCGTCGCCGTCTACTCCGAGCTCGACCGTGAGGCGCTCCACGTCCGTTTGGCGGACGAGGCGTACGCCCTCGGCGGCCAGACTGCGGCCGAGAGTTATCTGAACACCGCCGCGATCCTCGATGCGATCACTCGCAGCGGGGCCGAGGCGGTGCACCCGGGCTATGGGTTCTTCTCCGAGAACGCCGACTTCGCCCGGGCCATCACCGAGATGGGCGTGGCGTTCATCGGCCCGCCCCCCGCCGCCATCGAGATCATGGGCGACAAGATCTCGGCTCGCAAAGCAGCCGAGGCCGCGGGCGTGTTCGGCGTACCCGGCACCACCGAGTTCATCACGTCGCCCGACGACGTGGTCGCGTTCGGGGCCGAGCACGGCTATCCCATCGCCATCAAGGCGGCATACGGCGGCGGTGGCCGCGGCATGAAGGTCGTCCTCGATGAGGCAGCCATCGCCGAGTGCATCGAGTCCGCGCAGCGCGAGGCCAAGAACTACTTCGGCCGCGACGAAATCTACATGGAGCGCTATCTCAAGAAGCCGCGCCACGTCGAGGTCCAGTTGCTAGCCGACCAGCACGGCAACTGCATCTACCTCGGCACACGCGACTGCTCGGCCCAGCGCCGCCACCAGAAGCTCATCGAGGAAGCACCGGCGGCCGACATCGACCCGGCCACCCTTGCCGCCATGGGCGAGGCCGCCGTCAAGGTCGCGAAGGGTTGCGGCTACGTCAACGCCGGCACCGCCGAGTTCCTCTACGAGGACGGCGGGTTCTTCTTCCTCGAGATGAACACCCGCCTCCAGGTCGAGCACCCGGCCACCGAGCTCGTCACGTTCATCGACCTCGTCGAGATGCAGCTCCGAGTCGCCTTCGGCGAGGTGCTCCCCCTCACCCAGGACCAGGTCACCGTTACCGGTCACGCGATCGAGATCCGCATCAACGCAGAGGATCCGGCAGGCGGCAAGTTCCTGCCCTCGCCGGGCAAGATCACCAAACTCCGCCCGGCCGCCGGCTTCGGGGTGCGCTGGGATGGCGGCTACGAGGCCGGCGACGAGATCAGCCAGTACTACGACAACCTCGTGGGCAAGCTCATCGTGTGGGGCAAAGACCGCCCCACGGCCATCGCTCGGGCTATCCGCGCCCTCGAGGAGACCGAGATCGAGGGCGTGGCCACCACCATTCCCGCCGACCTCGCCATCTTACGCCATCCCGATTTCGCGGCGTTCACCCATTCCACCAAGTGGGTCGAGGACGTGCTCGACCTGTCCGGCGTGTCCGCAGCGGCCGGTGCCGCACCGGCACCCACCGAAGAGGACACCACGCCCAAGATCCGGCGCGACACCGTCGTCGAGGTCAACGGCAAGCGCTTCTCGGTGAGCATGTGGGTCCCCGAATCAGCCGGCGTGGTCATGGCCGGTGGCTCGAGTGGTGCGCCGCGGGCCAAGCGGTCGGGCGGCTCCGGTGGTGGCGGTGGCGCCGCATCCGGCGAGGTCGCCGCACCCATGCAGGGCACGATCATCAAGGTCCTCGTCGCCGTCGGCGATGCGGTCGAAGCCGGTCAGGCCGTGTGCGTTCTCGAGGCCATGAAGATGGAGAACAACGTCACCGCCGACAAGGCTGGGACGGTCAAAGAGGTGCGCGTCGCTCCCGGCGACACCGTCGGCTCCGGCGACATCGTGGTGGTCATCGAATAGTGCGGGCGATCGGCGCACCCGCCCACCGTGTCCGGGCCCGACGATCGATCGCGTTCGGTTCAGCGAACCCTTTCGCCGAGCACCGGTGGCGCGTGTGATCCCCGATTCCAAGCCCTCGCTGAGCGTGGTGTTCCCCGTGTTCAACGGCGTGGGCTGGATCGGCCGCTCGCTCCAGAAGGTCGACGCGGCCATCGCCGCCTTTCCCTTCTCCTCGGCCGAGATCATCGTCGTCGACGACGGGTCGACCGACGACACGATCCGCGAGGTGGAGTCCACCGAGATCTCCATCCCGCTGCGCATCGAACGCCAAGCGAACAAGGGCCGTTTCCTCGCTCGGCGGCGTGGCCTCGATCAGGCCACCGGCGATTTCCTGCTCTTCATCGACACCCGCGTGTTCCTCGACGAGAACGCCTTCGCCTACGTCGGCCCGTTCCTTGACGATCCCGATTCGCAGGTGTGGACCGCCGACGTTCACGCGCAGACCCAGGGCAATCCCATCGCCCGGTTCTGGAAGGCGATCGAACACGTCGCGTGGCGCAAGTACCACAACGATCCTCGCCATCTTCGGTACGGCCTCGACGAGTTCGACTACTACCCGAAAGGCACCACCGCGCTGCTGTGTCCGACCGACCTCATGCGGGCCGCCTACGACGCGTTCACGCCGACAGTCGCCGACTTCAGCAAGATCAACGATGACACCGCGCTGCTGCGCTACGTCGCAGAACGCCAGCCGATCAACATCGGGCCCGGGTACCGCTGCACCTACCACGCCCGCTCCACCTTCAAGGCCTTCCTCAAGCATGCGAACCATCGCGGATCCGTACTGATCGACGGGTACCTGCACCCCGGCGCGCGATTCGCGAAGGCAATCGTCGTCGTATTGGTCGCGTCACCGTTCGGGTTGCTCGTCGCCGCGCTGTGGCCGTTGCCCACGATCGCTGCGGCCGTGGCCGGTGCGGTCGGCGCCGGGGTCATTGCGAAGGAACGAGGAGCCGAGACGGCAGATGCTGCAGTGCTCGCCGGGCTCAGCATCCCCTTCGGCATCGCCTACCTCGGCGGCATGTGGAAAGGCGTGTTCTCCCGGTTCGCGTTGCGCTTCGCGACACGAAAGACCGCAGCGTCGGCGGCATGAGGATCCTCTTCTACAACTGGCGTGACCTCGCCCACCCGGCAGCAGGCGGCGCCGAGGTCTGGACCGAGATGGTGGCGCGTCACCTGGTGTCGAAGGGGCATGAAGTCACCCTGTTCTGCGCGTCGGTGAAGGATCGTCTACATCGCGAGGTCGTCGAAGGTGTCACGATCGTCCGGCGCGGCGGTCGGCTCAGCGTCTATCGCGAAGGCCGCAAGTTCTTCGCCGAGTCCGGCGACAAGTTCGACCTCGTGCTCGACGAGATCAACACGCGACCCTTCCTCACCCCGCGGTTCGTCGGCGCCACACCGGTCGTGGCCATCGCACATCAGGTGGCACGCGAGGTGTGGTTCCACGAGGCGCACCTACCGATGGCCGTCATGGGTCGCTACTTCTTCGAGCCCCGCTGGCTTCGCGAGTACCGCGACGTGCCCACGCTCACTCTTTGCCCGTCGAGCGCCGCTTCGCTTCGGGCGTACGGGCTGCGCAACGTCCACGCGATCATCCCGGGCGGCGACCCGATCGCCCCACCCCAAGTCGAGAAGGAGACGGTGCCCACCGTTGTCTTCCTCGGCCGATTGGTGTCGAGCAAGCGACCCGATCATGCGATCGAGGCGCTGACCCTGCTGCAGCGGAAGCACCCCGAAGCACGGCTGTGGATCATCGGCGACGGACCGATGCACGATGCCCTGAAGCGCAAGAGCCCCCCGCACGTCGAGTTCTACGGACGGCTCCCGCACGACGAGCGCAACGAACTCCTCGCCCGGGCGCATGTGCTCGTGGCCACCTCGGTTCGCGAGGGTTGGGGGCTCAACGTGAGCGAAGCGGCCGAGGTCGGCACACCGGCCATCGGCTACAACGTGTGCGGGCTCGTCGACTCCGTCGCGATGTCGGGGGGTCACGTCGTCGAGGAGTCACCGGCGGCGCTCGCCGAGGCACTCCGGGCGTTCTTCGACCACGAGCTCACCCTCACGCCGCGCGTACCGACCCAGACGTGGCAGGAGGTCGGCGACGCGGTCGACGACATCATCCGGCGTGTCCACGCCGCGGCACCATGACCGCATCACACTGACCGCATCACACTGACCGCCGCGTTCAGGCCGGCGGGCGGATCCGATAGATAACCGCGTCGTCGGTCTGGGTGAGCTTCTCGAACCATGGGTTGGCCGCGCCGAGGTCCGCCGACACGGAATCGTCAGGCCATCCCGGCTGATAGGGCGGCGTCGTCCCGGACGGCAGCTTGGTGTGCATGACGGCGTAGTCGATTCCCGCGTCGTACAACGCGCGGCCCGTAGAAGCGCTGTCGGCGTTCGCGATGGTGGCCGCGAACTGTTTCGCCGGTTTGCTCCCCGCGGGGTTGACGGTGGCGCGTCCGTGGCGGGCCTGCCAGAAGAGGTAGTAGAACGACCGCGGGGAGTTCTCGGGCGCAAGTGGGTAGTCGACGACGCTCGCGCCGGGCTCGAGTTGCTGCACCTCGCGCACCCACGTTGGAAAGGTGGCCGTGGTGAACCGTTGCGGTGGCGAGTTCGTGAACTCCAAGCCGGCGAGCACGATGCAGACGGCCGCCAATGACCACTGCGCTCGGCGCGGCACACGAGCGAACACCCGCGCTGCGCCGATGCCGGCGAGCGCCGTGAAGCACGCCGAAAGCAGCACGAAGTTTCGACTGAAGAAGCGGAAAGTGCCGTTGAGGTGGAACATCAGCAACCCGATCCACGGGAGCTTCGCCGAGGCGTCAGGATCGGCGTAGTCCCTCCAGTACGTCGACGTCAGCGGCAGGTACGGACCGATGTACATCGCAAGGGCGATGAGCAAACCGCCACTGAGGAGCCACCGAGTACGCACCGGCACGCTACGGCCGATTCGCCACGGCACGAGCGCCACGAGCACGAGCAGGGCCGCCACGATGCCCAGGTAGGTCGACTGCTCGTAGACGGGCATGTCGAAAAGGTTCCGATAGACGATGTCCTTCGAGAACCGACCGAGCACCGGGTTGTCATGTGGCGGCAGGACCAACATGATCGGCTTACCCGAGTAGCGCACCGCCTCGACCAGGGGGTGGTCGACCGAGGCCTTGTCATCGCCCGACAGCGTGCGCAATGTCGGAACCGCAAACGGCAGGAACACGGCGAGGAACACGAGTCCGCCCGCGAACCCCCGCCGCACGACGAGGCCGACGTAACCCCTTGCATCACCGATCGTCACGCGGCCCTCGTCACGCCGGCGACGCCACGCGGCGTGCACCGTGATCAGTACGAACAACAACATCGAGAACCAGATGCCGAACCACAAGTAGTAGAAGGACGTCAGGCCGACGAACCCCAGTGCTAGGCCTGCGTGGATGGCATGGCGCCGGGTGGGCTGCTCGACGAGTCGCACGACGGTGTACAGGTACAGCGGAATGCACTGGATCGACGACAACGGCCCGTACTGCTGGCCGAGCGCCAAGTGATACGGCGAGAAAGTGAACAAGAAGCCAGCGACGAGCGCCGCAGACTTGTTGGCGGTGAGGTGGCGGACCAGCAGGTACATCGCGGCGCCCGCCAGGACGAACCCGACGAACACCTGGGCGTTCTGCACCACCATCCCGCCACGCGGCCCGCCGAAGACGATGGCATAGATCCAGTCGACGGGTTGCAGCGCGTGCAGCGGAACGTCGTAACCGAAGGGTGCCTGGAGATACGGATCGAAACCCGGACTGCCGGGTCCGAAGAGCGAATCGTGGATCCAGTTGTAGATGTTGGCGCCGCCGAGGTTGTCGTTGCCGAACCCGTAGTAGCCCGCCAGCGGTTTGATCGGCATGGGCCACATGGCGACGACTGCGACGACGAAGTAGAACCCCAGGACGA
>WLNW01000191.1 GCA_009699605.1 Actinomycetota bacterium
CGACCGAGCCTTGCCGACAAGTCACGAATGATCGACCATCCCGAGATCAACCTCGTCGCCAACCGCAACATCGGCTCGGTGCAGGGCAGCGGCGGCCGCGACGCGCTCCACTACCACAGCGATCTGCATCATGAGCCGCCGCTCATCGAGTTCATCTTCCTCGATGCGCTGCAGGTGCCCGCCCACGGTGGCGCCACCGTGTGGGTCGACCTGTGCGCCGCCTACGACGCGCTGAGTGCCGAAGCGCAGGCGCGCATAGACCACCTTGTCGTCCGATACGGCTTGCGCAAGGACCTCGACTTCGACACGTACTTCAAGGCTTCGGCGACGGTGCTCGCGACCCGCCGCCAGAGCACGCAGGTGCGCCTCGTGCAGACCAATGGGCGCACCGGACGCAAGAGCGTGTGGCCCAACGCCGGGCCCCAGTCCAATCACCATGCGCAGATCGTGGGCATGGATCCCGACGAGAGCCGGGCCCTCCTGACCGAGCTCTTCGAGCATTGCACCGACGAACGGTTCCGCTACAAGCACGAGTGGCAATCGGGCGACGCGTGTCTCTGGCACAACATCCAGACGCTCCACGGCCGAGAATCATTCCCCGAGGACGAGGCCCGAATGATGCGCCACCTCAACATCCTCGGAATCACCGACCCCAATCAGCTCTCCGAGAACTGACGCCACCCGCAAGACGCGCCGTCGCCTCGTCGCCGTCCAACCCGATGCGCATAATTGCCCGCCCGAACCCAACAACTAGGGTCACGACCATGTGTGCGATTGCTCTCTCATCGCTCGAGGTCCGAGGACGGCTGGACACTCGACCATGAGCGACTTCGCCATCCAGACCGAATCGCTGGTTCGACGATTCGGCGACTTCGATGCCGTCAACGGGGTCAACCTCCAAGTCGAGAAGGGCGAGATCTACGGCTTTCTCGGCCCCAACGGCGCCGGCAAGTCCACCACGGTTCGTGTGCTCTGCACGCTCCTTGCACCGAGCGGCGGTCGAGCCACCGTCGCCGGGTTCGACGTCGCCAAACGCCCGGGTGATGTTCGCTTGCGCATCGGGGCGGCACTACAAGAAGCGGCCCTCGACCCGAAGCAGACAGGTCGCGAACTGCTGCGCCTCCAGGGTCGGCTGTACGGCCTGCCCAAACAGGCGATGCCGGCGCGGATCACCGAGCTCGGCGAGCTGATCGATCTGACCGACGCGCTCGATCGACCGATCGGCACCTACTCCGGTGGCATGAAGCGCCGGCTCGATCTGGCTGCGGCGCTCGTGCACAACCCCGAGATCCTGTTCCTCGACGAGCCGACCACTGGCCTCGACCCCGTCAGTCGCGCCGCGGTGTGGTCCGAGGTACGCCGGCTCAACGAGCAGCTCGGCATGACGATCTTCCTCACGACGCAGTACCTCGAAGAAGCCGACGAGCTGTGCGGCCGCGTCGGCATCATCGATCGTGGCCGCATCGTCGCCGAGGGCACCCCCGACGCTTTGAAGCGCTCGGTCGGCGCCGATGTCATCATCGCTCGCGTCGCGGGTGATGCCGCCCACCTCGGTCCGGTCATCATGGCCTTGCCCGGCATCCAGAGCGTCGAAGCACACGGCACTGAGCTGATCATCGCCGCCGACAACGGATCGGCCGCTATCAGCCCGGTGGCCGTCGCCCTCAACGAGAGCGGCGCCGCGGTTCGTGAGCTCACGCTACGCACGCCCACGCTCGACGACGTGTTCCTCGAACTCACCCGCACGCACATCGAACGCGCCGACACCACGGAGACCGACCGATGAGCACCGCCGACGCGGGTGCGTCGCCCACGGACCGCGCCAAAGCCAGTTCCGACTCGCTGCGCGCCCGCCCCGCCGGGTTCGCCCGCGACGTCGCATCCATCGCCGGTCGCGCACTCCGAGGCGTGCCCCGCGACCTCGAGGCGGTGACCCCACCAATCTTCATCGCATTGTTCTTCTTCATCGTGAACATCGCGACGCTCGAGCGGGTCACCCAGTCGGGTGCTTCGGGGTTCGACTACACGGCGTTCCAGATGCCCACGGCGATCCTTCTCGGGGTCACCGGTGTTTCACGGGCCCCGGCGCTGGTGCTCGACGTGCAGAACGGCTATCTCGACCGACTGCTCATGACACCCATCCGACGCCTGGCCATCCTGCTCGGCCACATGGTCGCCGACGTCACCGTGGCCATGGCGTTGACCCTGCCCATCCTGGGTCTCGGCTTCGCACTCGGCGTGCGATTCGAGACCGGAGTGCTCGGCGTCGTGGCGTTCATCCTGCTCGCCGCCCTCTGGAGCCTGACCTTCGCCGGGTTCGGCTACGCCATCGCCCTCAAGACCGGGAACCCGGCGGCGGTGAACTCCACGTTCCTCCTGTTCTTCCCGTTCCTCTTCCTCACCACCTCGTACGTGCCGCGCTCACAGCTCTCGGGCTGGCTCGACACCGTGGCGTCGTTCAACCCGGCCACCTACCTCCTCGAAGGTTTTCGCTCGTTGGTGTCGAGCGGCTGGGCGTGGGATGACCTGGGTAAGGCGATGCTCGCCATCGCAGTGCTGGGCTCGATCAGTATGACCATGTGCTTCGGCGCCCTGCGCGGTCGCACCAAGCGCAGATGACCGACGCTGCGGTGCACGTCACCCGGTGTTGCCACCCTGCGGTGTCGCACTCATGACCTGCGCGAGCCGAACCATCGCATCGGCCGCCGGGGACAGACGCGTCGAACGGTGCAGCAGACCGATTCGCCGGGTCAGCGCCGGGCGAAGCCGCTGCACCACGGCACCGCGTGCGATCGCGTCCTCGGCCATGCGTTGTGGCAGCAGCGACGTGCCGGCACCCGCGAGCACGAGTGGGATGATGGCCTCCCGATAGTTGATCTCGACCGCGATGTTGGGCTTGAGGTGATCGCGAGCGAGCGATCGATCGAGCAGCCTTCGGAGCGACGTGCCGACCGGGGTCACGATCAACGGCATTGCCGCCAGCTGGCGCGGGGTCAACGCCTCGTCGGCGAGCACCGTGCCGGGTGGTGATACCGCAACGATCTCCTGGCGGAACAGCAGGATCTGCGTGAGCCCTTCGCTGCGCGATGCGAGGTCGGTCAGGCCCAACTCGGCGCGGCCCGACCGGACACTTTGTTCCACTCCGGCTGCTTCCTCGGGTTCGTGCACGTGGATCACGATGCCCGGGTGCTCGACGCGGAAGCGTCCGATCAGCGAAGCAACGGGATCGACCGCGAGGGTGGGCAGCACCACGAGGTCGAGGGTGCCCGAATCGAGCAGTGCGGCCGAGGCGGCCACGGCGCTGAGGTCCGCCATCTCGCGCAGCACGCGCCGGGCCGCGTCGATGACCTGGAGCCCCGCCGAGGTGGGCGCCACCGTGCGGCCCACGCGGGCAAACAGTTCGACGCCGAGCTCGCCTTCAAGGGTGCGTATGCCGTGCGACAGCGACGGCTGGGACACGTGCACCGACCGAGCCGCACGCGTGAACGTGCGCTGATCGGCCACCGCCACCACGTACTCGAGCTGGCGCAGATCCATAGATTTACTCTATTGATATGATCGAACATACGCGCTGGTGGCGCACTGACCGGGGGTCCATCCTGGAGGTATGACCCCTGCTTCGGCGCAGTAACCGTGACCCTGCTCGGCGTGGCTCTGATCGGCCTGCTCGTCGGCTTCCTCAGCGGCCTGCTCGGCAAGGGTGGCTCCTCCATCGCGACACCGATGCTCCATGCGATCGGGATTCCGGCGATCATCGCCGTGGCATCACCGCTGCCCGCAACGGTCCCGTCGACCTTGGCCGCAGGGTACGTCTACGCCAAGGAACGCGTTGTCGACTGGCGCATCGTGCGCTGGAGCATCGGCTTCGGTGCGCCGGCGACCGTCGTCGGCGCACTGGCAACACGCTGGACCAGCGGCGATGCACTCGTGAAGATCACGGACGTGATTCTCGTGGTGATCGGTATCCGCCTCCTCGTGGCGACAAGGCGCACGGCCGCTCACGATCAGCCGACGAAGCCCTCCGTCGTCGCCGAACATGCTTCGGCCATGCTCCCGACCCCAACCCTCACGAGCACCGCCACCGCTCCGGCAACTGCGGCAGCTGCGGCCGACGTGATTGTCGAACCCAACGCGCTCGCGCTCGTGGCAGTGGCCTGCACGGTGGGCCTCATGTCGGGGTTGCTCGCCAACAGCGGCGGGTTCCTCCTCGCGCCGCTCTTCATTACCGTGCTGCGGCAGCCGATCAAACCCGCACTCGCCAGCTCGCTCGCGGTCGCATCGGTGCTCGCGCTCCCCGGCACCGTGGTCCACGCCACGCTCGGCCACATCGACTGGACCGTCGTCGGGGTGCTTGCCTCGACGTCGGTACCGTTCTCGTTCCTCGGTGCTCGGGTCGCGCTGCGCACCGACCCGTTCCGACTCGAGCGCCTTTACGGCATCGCGCTCGTCGTGCTGGGCACAGGCTTCCTCGTCCTGCGCTGACCCTTCCCCGCGAACGGCCGAACTGGTAGTTCCCCGCGAACGGCCGAACTGGTAGTTCCCCGCGAACGGCCGAACTGGTAGTTCCAATGCGCGGCAGGGCGCGCCTTGGAACTACCAGTTGTGGCGTCAGTTCAAGGCTTGGCGCGACGCGGGCACCGGGCATCTGCGCCGGTTGCAGCGAGCGTGCGTAGATCACGCGTGGACTCGATGGGTGAAGCCATGGTCGTCAGCTTCGACGGCGTTCCCATCGCGACCGACTCCGTTGGGAGGACGAAGTCGACCACGTCGACGGCGCCTCCGGTGGCTTCGACCTACCGACCGCGGTGTCCGAACCACCGAAGTGACCTGGTGCCGGGCCGGGGCGAGTACGCCGGCCCGCGCAGCCTCTAAGGTCCCGGCGTGACCGATCAACCGACGCCCGTCCTCGAAGGCATCCGAGTCGTAGAGCTGGCTATGTACGCCTTCGGCCCCGCATGCGCCGCCGTTCTGGGTGACTGGGGCGCCGACGTCATCAAGATCGTCCATCCGAGTTTCGCCGACCCGATGCGCGGCAACCCCGTGGCCGGGCTGCCAGAGCGCGACGACGACCTCGCGTTCATGTGGGAGCAGCTCAACCGCAACAAGCGCTCGGTCACTCTCGATGTCGCGACCGAAGCGGGCCGAGCCGTGCTCGACGAGCTCCTCGCCCGCGCCGATGTCTTCGTCACCAATCTGCTCCCCGATAGCCGCGCCCGACTGCGGCTCGATGTCGAGGACGTGCAGGACGTGAACCCGTCGATCATCTATGCACGAGGCACGGGTCAAGGTGCCCGCGGCCCGGAGCGGGCGCGCGGCGCGTTCGACCACACGGCTTTTTGGTGTCGGTCGGGCATCGGCCACGCCGCCTCGCTCACCGCCGACGAGTTCCAGGTTCTCATCGGGCCCGCGATGGGTGACCTCACGAGCGGCTTCGCGCTGGCGGCCGGGGTGGCCGGCGCACTCGTACGCCGAGGGCGAACCGGCCAAGGCGCAGTGGTCGACGCGTCGCTGCTCAGCACGGGAATGTGGTTGTTGTCGCCGGCCATCGTTGCGTCGAAGCTCTACGGCATCGAGTCGTTGCCCCGACAACGCCACCACGAAGCCGGCATTCCGCTGGTGGCGGCCTACCGCACCGCGGACGCTCGCGAGGTGTACTTCGCCGGCGTGCGCACCGACCTCGACTTTCGCAACCTCTGCGAATGCCTGGGGAACGAAGCGCTTGCGGACCACGAGCTGTTCCAGACGCCGGCGTTGCGTTCGCTCAACAACGTTGCACTGGTTGCCGTGCTCGATGCACTCGTCGGCTCACAACCGCTCGGCCATTGGGTCGCGCGCTTCCAGAACCTGCGAACCCCCTGGTCGATCGCACAGACCGCTCGCGAGGTGCACGACGATCCTCAGGTGATCGCCAACGATTACCTCACGACGGTGCAGGCACAGGGGCGCACCCCGCTCGACCTCGTGGCGTCGCCGGTGCAGTTCGACGAGCGAGCGCCCGAACTGCGTCCGGCACCCGAGCACGGAGCGCACACCGAGGAGGTACTCCTCGAACTTGGCCACACGTGGGAGTCGATCAGCAGCCTCCGCCAGACCGGTGCACTGGGCTGAACTCCAGCGC
>WLNW01000192.1 GCA_009699605.1 Actinomycetota bacterium
CGCGCTCGACGCGTCGTTCGCCGCCCTCCGGGCCGCGGCGCCGCTCGGTGACCCACTCGCCGCAGCGGGTGCGCACGTCATCTTCGACAGCGCCGCGCGCGTGATCGAACCCTGGGTCTGGAACTGGTTCGACTGACGCCGGCTGACCGGTTCTGGGTCGCCGAACGTGTCCCTGGATGAGCGTGACCCGACCCAGAAGGTGGCCAATCGGTTCTGGGTCGCCGAACATGTCCCTGGATGAGCGTGACCCGACCCAGAAGGTGGCCAATCGGTTCTGGGTCGCCGAACATGTCCCTGGATGAGCGTGACCCGACCCAGAAGGTGGCCGATCGCTTCTGGGTCGCCGAACGTGTCCCTGGATGAGCGTGACCCGACACAGAAGGTGCGGACGGGGTGGCATGTCAGTGCATGAGGCCGCCGTCGACGTACACCGAGCGGCCGGTCATGAACGACGACGCGTCGCTCGCCAAGAAGATCGCTGTGCCCACCAGGTCGTCAGGCGTAGCGAGTCGCTTGAAGAGGTTCTGCTCGGCGAGCTCGGCGACGAACGCTGCTCGGCGCTCGGGGTCGACCGGCAGGATCATGTCGGTGGCCACGGATCCCGGTACCAGCGTGTTCACGCGCACGCCGCGCGAGGCCCATTCGCGGGCCATGGTGATCGACCAGTTTCCGAACGCAGCCTTGATCGCGCAGTAGGCACCGATGCCCTCCATCGGTTGGGTAGCACACAGCGCACCGATGTTGACGATGGCCCCACCACCATCGGCGGCCAGTGCATCGAGCGCGGCCACCGATAAGAAGAGCGGACCTTTGAGGTTGACCTCGTAGAGCCGATCGAGCTCCGCCTCGGTGACCTTCACCGTGACATGGGGCTTCAATGCCCCTGCGTTGTTGACGAGCACGTCGAGACGCCCGTACCGCTGATGCGTTGCCTCGAGAAGCGCTCGGTGCGCGTCGCGATCGGCGATGTCGAACCGCACGGCGATCGCGTCGCCACCCCCGTCGCGGATCTCGGCTGCGACCTCGTCGCAGGCGTCGAGCGTGCGCGCGGCACACACCACCGCGGCGCCGGCCTCGGCAAAGCCGGTGGCCAAGGCGCGACCGATGCCTCTGCTCGCGCCGGTGACGATCGCGACGCGACCGTGGATCGAGAAACGATCGGTCATGCGCCCTCCCGGGGCTTGCCGGCGAGGACGCCACCGTCGGCGATGAAATCGGCACCGGTGCAAAAGGAGGAATCGTCGGACGCGAGGAAGAGGTTGACGGCGGCGACCTCATGGGGCTCGCCGCGACGGCCGAGCGGATAGCCGCCGTACGCCTTTGCGTAGTCGTCCTCGGTCCAGCCTTTGCGCTCGGTCATGGCGGTGCGAATGGGCCCGGGCACGACGCAGTTGACACGAACGCCCATGGGGCCGAACTCGATGCTCGCAGTGCGCGTGAGGCCGCGCACCCCGAACTTCGACGCGGTGTACGCGCCGAAGTTGCCGCGACCTTCGTAGCCCTGTGGTGAGGCGACATTGATGATGGACCCACCACCGTTGACGCGCATCAGGGGGACCACGGCGCGCATGCCGAGGAAGCATGAGGTGAGGTTGGTGTCGATCACCTTGTGGAACGTCTCGAGGTCGGTCTCGAGCAACGGCTGCACGCGGATGATGCCGGCATTGTTGAGCAGCACCTGCGGAGGGCCGTACCGATCAATCGTGGTGTCGATGATCGACGTCCACCCGTCCGGTTCGGTGACATCGGCGTTGACATAGACGGCGGCACCGGCCCAATGGTTGTTGATGCCTTCGGCCACTGCGCCACCCAGGTCGTCGCGCTTGTCGACCAGCACCACGCGTGCGCCTTCCCTGGCAAACAGTTCGGCGGACGCGGCGCCCATGCCGCGTGCGGCGCCGGTGATGATCGCGATCTTGCCGGCGAGCCGCTCGGTCATCGGTCGGTGTCCTTCGTGACGGTGCGGGTACCGGCGAGGAAGGCATCGCGCGCCTTGTCGCCGTCGCCGTAGAGGTTCATCTCGTAGGTGAACCCTTGTTCGAGCCGGTAGTGCTTGGCCAGGTCGTAGATGTCGATCTGGTTCAGGGCGGACTTCGCTGCGCGCACCACACGCGGCAATTTGGAGGCGATCTTGGCTGCGGTTTCCATGGCCGTGGCCAGAAGGTCGTCCGGGTCGCACAGCTTGTACACCGTGCCCCATTCGTAGAGCTGTGCCGCAGTGACTGCCTCGCATGTGAAGACCATCTGGCGAAGCTTCATCGGCGGTACGAGCTTGGCCAGGTGGGATGCGCACCCGAGTGCACCGTTGTCTACCTCGGGGAGGGCGAAGCGCGCCTTGGTCGACGCGACCACGATGTCGCAACTACCGACCAGGCCGACGCCGAGGCCCATGCAGAAATCGTTGACCGCGGCGATGGTGGGCACAGGGCACTCGTAGATCGCGTCGAATGCGGCGTAGCACGCCGCACCCGAGCCGAGCATGTGGTCGAAGCCGGCCACGGATTGCATCTCGCGAATGTCGATGCCGGCGTTGAACCCCTTGCCTGTTGCGGTGAGGATCACGACACGCACCTGCTCGTCGCGACCGAGTTGCTCGAAGGCATCGCGAATCTTCCAGGTGTCGCCCACGGTGAGCGCGTTCACCGGTGGATGATGCATCGTGACGACGGCGATGCCCTGCTCGTCGACGCTGGTTTTGATGGTCATCGCTGCTCCCTTTGAAGACTCGCCGTCATCATGTCGCGAGAGCTGCGTTGCGTGCACGATGTGGCTCGTGGTCTGCTCTCTGGCGTGACCACACTCGACGACGACGCCCGCCGCCTCCTCGATGGCGCAAATTTCGCCCACCTGACCACCCTGCAGGCGGGCGGTCAGCCGAAGAGCGACGTTGTGTGGATCGGGCGTGAAGGCGATCGGCTCCTGGTGGCCACGGACGCGAAGTCGATCAAGGCCCGCAACGTCGCGATCGACCCCCGCGTGTCGATATCGGTCGTATCCTTCGGTGATCCCTATGACCAGCTCCTCATCCGGGGCCGGGTCGTCGAGGTGCGCTCCGACGATGAGCTCGTAGTACTTGACGCGTTGTCGCAGAAGTACCTGGGAACCGCCTTCCCCAGACGCAAGTGGTCATCGCGTGTGGTGCTCGTGATCGAGCCTCACCTCGCTCGTTCGTATCGGTCGAGCCTGCGCGACCCCCGGACCCCGACCGCTCAGATGTAAAGCGCGAGCGCGTCGTGGTCACGGATCGCTGCGCACACGCGAGATGCCATGGCCATGAACATGTCGTCGCCCCGCTCGGTCCGCGATGCCACGACCGCTCCGAGCACGGTGACCGTGACACCGTGACCCAGTGCGAATCGGTAGTCGTCCCAAAGCTCCGCATCGTCGCGATTGACACCGTAGTTCCGCAGCCGCTGGCCGTAGGCCTCGACGAGTTCGCGCTCTGCGCACCGCCGTAGCTGGGGGTCGAGCCCGGTCGAGATGAAGTAAGCCAGATCGTTGCCGCCCACACCGGCGCCGGCGGTCTGCCAGTCAACGGCGATGCACTCCGCTGGATCCTCGCGGTACAGGAGGTTGTCGAGCCGATAGTCGCCGTGCACGATCGTGCGCGGCGCAGTTCGGTGCGGTAGCCGTTGGCGGCCATCTTGTTGGCGTTCGGCGCGGCGACCTTCGCCACCACGCTCGTCGGGGTCTCGGCGTTTCCCCGCAGGGTGATGCGAAAGCACGACGCCATCTGGCCGGTGCCCACCGGGGAGATCGATGTGACAGCCTCGACCCGGGTGTCGAGCCCAACGGCGCGCAGCGCGGCTTCGATCCAGTGCGCGGTGAACGCCTCGGGCGTGTCGGCGACGACCGGGTCAGGTTGTTCGTGCATGAACGGCATCCTCTCGGATCCGGTCTCGGACGCGCATGGGGCGCCCGCCGAGACGGGCGCCCCATGTCCTTGCCGATGCGTCGTCGAGCGTTCCTACGACAGCGTGAACGTGAGCGGGGTGACCGTGTTCGGCACCGTGCGGAAGCACGCCAGCGGCGACAGACACTTGCCCTGGTACAGACCGTTCGCGTCCTTGCCGGCCTTGAAGCCGTCGGGGTTCACGGTGACCGCAACCTGCTGCACGTTCGACGCGAGCCACAGCTTGTTCGCTGAGAGACTGCCCTTGCCCCCGGCAATGCCGGCCACATCAAAGAGGCCCACCTTGTAGATGGCCTCTTGGAACGTCTTCTTCGTCAGGTTGCCACCCGCTCCGGTGATACCAGCCTTGACGACGTTCATGATGTTGCACTCGTAGTAGCTCTGGTCCATGTCGAGCTGGGTTCCAGTGCCGTCCTTAAAGCCGGGGTAGGGCACGCCCGGGTTCGTCTTCGTGATGGCCGGGTAGCCCTTGCCGACGGAGTCGACTGCGGCGTAGGTGGCCTCGAAATCTTTGCGGCACTGGGCCTCAAAGGGCGTATCGGTGGCCTTCGCTCCGGTGTTGTCGAGGCGGAAGTTGTTCCAGTGCGTCACACAGCTCGCGCCGTTCATCTCCGGCGGTAGCTGCCCGGCGGAGAACGACGTGCACATGCCCGAGCTGATCTCGAGGATGTTGTACTTGAGCGTGAGACCGGCCTTGGTTGCCTCGGTCGGGAAGACCGTGAAGTTCGTGAAGTTCAACATCGAGATGACGCTGGTTGCGCCGGACGCCTTGACCTTCTCGACCGTGAGCGCCACGTTCTTGTTGGCATCCGCGGTGGGCAGGTTGGCCACCTTGATCGCGTCGCTGTACACGAAGTTGATGCCGGCGGCCTTGGCTACCTTGTCGACCTCGGTGAACGCCTCGTTGGCGAAGTCCCAGTCACTGCGCAGCACAGCGACCTTGGCCGTCTTCAGCGTGGCATCCTTTGCGAGGATCTCCATGCCTGCCTTCGCGCTGGCCGAGCCAGGGGGCGCCAGGCCGATGAAGTTGCCCAACTGGTCCTTGAACTGCTTGGCGCTGACGGCGTCGATGCCCATGTACTGGGTCTTACCGTCGACGGTGATGCAGGGCGTGGAATCGGGTGGGAACCCGCCGCCTGCAGACAGCACCATGAACACCTTGGCGTCGATGATCTTCTGGCAGGACGTCTGGTAGCTCTTCGGGTCGGCAGGATCCCAAGTGATCTGTACCGATTCGAACTTGCGACCGTTGATACCACCGGCGGCGTTCCACTGGTCGAGGTAGTACTGGATGCGCCGCGAGTTGCCGACGGAGGCGTCCTCGGGCACGCCCTTGATCGCGCCGGCCTTGACGAGTCCCGACAAGTCGGCACCGTGGATCGCCACTTTGATGGTGGTCTCGGTGACACCAGTGTCCGATGCGGTGTTCTTCACCGTGGTGGACGAGCCGGTACCGCTACCGGTGGACGTGGCGACGGTTGTGGTGCCGCCCGCTTTGGTGCTGGAACCGCCGTCGTCGCCGCATGCTGCGGCGACGAGGGTCAGCGCAACACCGGCGAGCGCCAGTTTGCGAATGGAATACTTCAACAGATTCCCCCCCTAGTGTGACACGCGTCGCAATATGACGGTGACGGACGGCACATAGTAGCCTCTGCGCATCACGAGCGGGCAATCAAGGGGGGCCACTGGTGCAGGGTCAAGAGAACGCTGTCGCGCACGCGCCAAGCGCGGCAGCGGCGCTGGCCGGACAAGTCATGCAGGAGGAGCAGTCGCGCCAAGAGGCAAACGCGGCCCAGCAGTTCCTGTTGCCGGACGACCTGCTGCCCGGCATGAGCGGCGATGCGATGGGCATGGGCGAGGCGCTCCGCACTGGCGGGGTCACGATGATCGTGCTGTTGACCCTGCTGTTGGTCTTCGAGTCCGCGGATCAGGTCGCCGTGCAGGTGCTCGGCCCCGACATCCAAAAGACGCTCGACATCTCCGACACGGTCCTCACGGGACTCGCAAGCTTCGGTGGTGTGGTTCTCGTGCTTGCGACCTTGCCGCTTGCATGGCTCGCCGACCGGTTCCGCCGCACACACGTCGTGGGTGTCGCGGCCATCGTGTGGGCCGGCTTCGCGGCGCTCGGTGGTCTCGTCACGAACCCGTTCCAGATGGCGTTGTGTCGCGGCGGCACCGGGCTCGGCGCGTCGGCGACGATCCC
>WLNW01000193.1 GCA_009699605.1 Actinomycetota bacterium
GCCACCCACGACGATCGCTCGCATGTGTCTCAGTCCTCGAGCGGTCGAACGCGACCTTCGCGATGCACGAGCTCGACGACGCGCTCGAGAATCGCCGGATCCATCTCGGGCTGCACGCCATGGCCGAGGTTGAACACATGCCCCGGGTGTCCGTCGTTGCGAGCGAGGACGTTGCGAACCTCGGCCTCGACTGCGGTCCATGGCGCGTAGCAGATCGCCGGATCGAGGTTGCCCTGCAATGCGATGCCAGCCGGGACACGTTGGCGAGCGTCGTCGAGGTGCACGCGCCAGTCGACGCCCACGACATCGGCACCGGCCTCGGCGAACGAGTCGAGCAGTTCACCGGTGTCGACACCGAAGTGGATGCGGGGCACGCCAAGATCGGCAATGGCCGCGAAGACCTTTGCGCTGGCCGGCATGACATAGGTGCGGTAGTCGGTGCGGTGCAACGCCCCAGCCCACGAATCGAACAGTTGGATGGCCTGCGCGCCGGCTTCGATCTGGGAGCGCAGCGAGGCGATGGCGATGTCGGCGAGGCGATCCATGAGCGCGAACCACAGCGCAGGTTCGCTGTGCATCAGCGCCTTGGTCTTGCCGTAGGTGCGCGAAGGACGCCCCTCGATCAGATAGCTCGCGACGGTGAATGGCGCACCGGCGAAACCGATGAGCGGCACGGAGAGCTCGCGCACGAGCGTGCGGATGGTCTCGATGACGTAAGGCGTGTCGAGCTCGGGCTCGAGCGGACGGAGCCGCTGGAGGTCGGCGGCGCACGAGAACGGCACGTCGACGACCGGGCCGGTGCCCGGTGCGACGTCGACGCCGAACCCGATGGCATGCACCGGAACGACGATGTCGGAATAGACGATCGCCGCATCGACGCCGTAGCGGCGTACGGGCTGCAACGTGATCTCGGCCGCGAGGTCGGGGTTCTTGATGGCATCGAGGATGCTGCCGGGTCCGCGGATCGCCCGGTACTCCGGGAGGGAACGCCCGGCCTGGCGCATGAACCATACGGGGACACGGTCGTGCGGCTCGCTGCGGCACGCCGAAAGAAAGTCGCTCACGCGGCGACCCTAGCTAGTCGCGGTCGCGAGCAGCGATGCGGCACCGAGAATGTCGAGTGCGGCGCGCGCCTCGCGTCGGGCGAGGTTGGCGCGAACCGATTGCGCAGCTTGAAGCGCGACCGCCGCGAACTGGTCGCTGCCGCGCCGAGCCTCGAGATCGGCGCGCGTGGGCTGCACGACCAGTACCGGCGTGCCCGTGGCGCGGATGGCTTCGACTTCGCGGGCCAGTGCGCGGGAATACCACATGATGCCGGGCGCCCGGGGCGCGCCGCGGGCGATGGATGGCACAGCGGTCATAGCCGACACGATGATGACGAGCTCGAACGCGAGTGGGGCGACGAGATCGGCGTTGGTCGAGGAGTGCGTGGCGCCATCGATGTACTCGTCGGTGCCGATGCGCACGGGCTGCACGATTCGCGGCACCGCGGACGAGGCCTGCACTGCGGTACCGATGTCTGGCGTGGCAACGTCGTCGCGACCGAACACGACGCGCCGGCCGTCGCGTACGCGCACCGCGCAGATCCAGGTGGGGTCGGCGGGCCAGGAGTTGCCCCACAGATCACGTACGCGTTGGCCCATGGGGGCGCCGTTCCATCGACCACGCGGCGACAACCCGCTCAGCGCAGTGATCGCGGTGGTGCCGCGCAGCACGCTGCGGACCGCGAGCGACGGGCGGAGCAGGCGACCGCCGTTCGGCGGGGGGAGCGCGGGCGCCGGGGTGTGCACCTGGGCCAGGAGGGCGGTGCCTTCGTCGCTGAGCGGCTCGCCGGTGTAGCGAGCCAGATCATCGGCCGGGGACAGGCCGGCGCGCAGGAACGCCGCGGCGGACGATCCGGCCGAGGTACCGACCACGAGGTCGGCGGTTCGGGGGTCCCATCCGGTGACGGATTGGATCCCGGCGAGGGTGCCCGCGTGGTACGCCCGCCCGGGCGCACCACCGGCGGAGAGGACGAGTCCGATCGAGGCCACGCCAGCATCGTAGAGGGCACAGTCCGGGGCGCGGGCCCGCCGGGCCGGGTGCCCGGCGGGGTCGGCCGGGCTTGCGGGTGGCTGGCATCGCGGGCCCGATAGGCTGATAGTCCCCACATGGGGACGTTCCCGAAGCAGGAGGTCGCGGGCATTCACCCTGAGCTCGATGCCGAGCAAGCGGTCATCGACTTCGCCTACGCGTGCCTTGAAGAGGCGCGCAAGAACGCGACCCGTCTCACGTCCATGGTCGAAGTCGGCCAGGGCGGAACCGAACAGGCCCGTTACGAACGCGAAGTCATCTACGAGCAGGTGTTGAACCGCTTGTCCCAACTGCAGCTTGGCGACTCGTCGCTGATATTCGGCCGCATTGACCAGGGCCCCGACGACGAGGATGCGTCTTATCGCATCGGCCGGCTCGGCGTCTGGGACCGGAACCAGGATCCCGTCGTCGTCGACTGGCGTGCGCCTGTGGCCGAGGCGTTCTATCGGGCCACCGGCCGCGAGCCCATGGGACTCGTTCGGCGGCGCCATTTCGCAACCCGCGGTCGCACGCTCCTCGCCATCGAGGACGAGTTCTTCGGCGACCTCACCCGGCTCGACGCCGAGGACCCCGATGACGTCCCGCACATCGCAGGCCAGGGCGCGCTCATCGCCGCCCTCGAGGCCGCGCGTACCGGTCGCCTCAGCGACATCGTGGCCACCATCCAGGGCGAGCAGGATGCGATCATCCGGGCCCCGTTGCCGGGCGTGCTCGTGTGCCAGGGCGGTCCCGGGACCGGCAAGACCGTCGTCGCGCTGCACCGTGCGGCCTACCTGCTGTACACCCACCGCTTTCCGCTGGATGGCCAAGGCCTGCTCGTCGTCGGCCCGAACCGATTGTTCCTCGCGTACATCGAACAGGTGCTGCCGTCGCTCGGCGAGGCCGGCGTCGAGATGGCCGTGCTGGCCGACCTCATCAACAACGTGCGCGTCGAGGGCCGCGACCTCGAGCCTGTCGCGCGCATCAAGGGTGACCTCCGCATGGTGCCCACGGTGGCCAAGGCCGTTCGTGACCGCCAGCGCGTGCTACGCAACGACGTGCGCATTGGCTACGGCCTGCGGTCGCTGTGGCTGACCGTCGAGCAGAGCGAGCACATTGTGCGCGAAGCACGGCGTCGCTTCCGCACGCACAACGGCGCCCGCCGCTTCGTCGAGTCCGAGGTTTTCGCCACGCTCGCAGCCAGCCACCCCGACGATCCCGATCCGAAGGTGGTGCGCGAGCGACTTCGAGAGTCGTCGCAACTCCGCGAGGCCTTCGCCTGGATGTGGCCAATCCTGACCCCGGCCCAGTTGCTGAACGACCTCTATGGTTCCAAGGCGCTCCTGCGCAGCGCGGGCAACAAGCGCTTCGCGAGCGGCGACATCGAGTTGTTGTACCGGCCGCGCGCCGAGCGCGCCGAAGACATCATCTGGCGCGACAGCGACGTCTCGATCCTCGACGAAGCACGTGAGCTGCTCGGCTCACGGCCGGGCCGCAAGCACGAAGAAGGCTGGCGCACCTACGGCCACATCGTGGTGGACGAAGCACAAGACCTATCGCCGATGGACCTGCGCGTGTTGTCGCGTCGTTCCCTGAACGGCTCCATGACCGTGGTCGGAGACATCGCGCAGTCCACCGGTGCGTGGGCCCACAACAGCTGGGACGAAGTGCTCCGGCACCTTCCCGATCGACGAGAGCCCCGCATGGTTGAACTCACGGTGGGCTACCGCATCCCGGCGCCCATGATGAGCCTCGCGGCGAGGGTGCTCACCAAGGCCGCGCCGGGCCTGAAGCCACCGTGGTCGGTGCGTCAGGACGGGGAACCACCCCGCATCGTTCGCGCGTCATCGGGCCTCATGGATGCGCTCATCGATGTCGTCCGCGACGAGCTCGAAGCAGCCGACGCCGGCAACATCGCGGTCATCCATCCGGCAAGCCTCGGCCCAGCACTCGCCCAGGCCTTCACCGAGGCGGGTGTGCCGTTCGGAAAGGCCAACCGCCGCGGGCTCGATCAACGGCTGACGCTCGTCCCGGTGGGCATGGTCAAGGGCCTCGAGGTCGACGCGGCAATCGTGGTCGAACCGGCGCGCATCGTGGGCGAAGAGGCCCAAGGGATGCGGGCGTTATACGTCGCGCTCACCCGGGCCACCAAGCGCCTGCGGGTCGTGCACGCCGAGCCGCTGCCCGACGTCCTGCTCGAGTAGCGCCTCAGTCGGCCTCGGCGCCATCGAGCGCGTCGGCGGCTTCGACGTCCTCGCGCGCGATGCCCAGTAGGTACAGGAGCGAGTCGAGATACGGAACGTTGAGGGCGGTGTCGGCTGCGTCGCGCACCACCGGCTTGGCATTGAACGCGACCCCGAGCCCGGCGAGTGCGAGCATGTCGAGGTCGTTCGCGCCGTCGCCTACCGCGACGGTTTGACTGAGCGGCACCCCGGCGACCGTTGCGAATCGTTGCAGCGCGCGAGCCTTGCCCGGACGGTCGATGACCTCGCCGACGACGCGGCCGGTGAGGAGACCATCGACCACTTCGAGCGTGTTGGCCGCCGCGTGGTCAATGCCGAGCTCGGCGACGAGGCGATCGGTGATCTGCGTGAAGCCGCCGCTCACGATTGCCACCTGATAACCCACCCGTTTGAGGGTGCGTACGAGCGTGCGCGCGCCGGGCGTGAACTCGATCTCCGAAGCGACCTTGTCGAAAACCGCCTCGGGGAGACCGGCGAGCAGCGCGACCCGACGGTGCAACGAGGTGGCGAAGTCGATCTCGCCGCGCATCGCGGCATCGGTGATGCGCGCCACCTCGTCGAGATGACCTGCGTGCGCCGCGAGGAGCTCGATCACCTCGCCCTGGATGAGTGTCGAGTCGACGTCCATGACGACGAGACGTTTGGCGCGGCGGGCGAGACCGGCCGGCTGCACCGCGACGTCGACCTGCAGATCGGTAGCCACGAGGGCGAGCGACGCGCGCAGCTGTTGTGGATCAGCACCCGACACGACCAGCTCGACGCAGGTGACGGGATACGCGGCCAGCCGCTCGATGTGGTCGATGTTGGCGCCGGCCGCGGCGATGCAATCGGCGATGCCGGCAATGGCGCGCGGGCGCAGTGGGGCACCGAGCACCGAGACGTGCAGGCGGCCCCGGCGCCGCACGGTGCTCGACGACCCGACCTCGGTCTGCACGTCGAGCCCGAGGTCAGCAGCGACGAGCTCGACCCTGGCGCGCAGCTCGGGCGAGTGCAGGATGGTCGAGTCCGGCGCGGCTCCGAGGAGCAGCACGCCGAGCGTGAGGCGACCGTTGAGCACGACCTGCTCGAGGTCGGCGATGGTGACGTCGAACGCGGCCAGCGCGGCGAACAGCTGTGAGGTCACGCCCGGACGGTCAGCTCCGGTGAACGTGAACGCGATCGAACGCTCGAGTGACGGTTCTGGCATGTATGTGCAGCGTTGTCGCGACGAACCGAGGGCGGGCGGGGGTGACTTAGTCGGCGACGGTGACGAGCAGACGCTCGGACGTGAACGCATCGATCTGCACGTCGCGTCCGTTCATCTCGACGTGCATGTCGCCGCGCAGCTCGGCCGACTTCACGATGCCCATGCGGCCCGGAAGCACCTCGACGCTCTCGAGGTAGTCGAGCATGCCGACGGCGAACTCGAGCTCTTCGGGGATGCGGGTGACGGTGAACTCGCGTCCGACCGTGACGGAGTTGAGCTGCTGGGTACTCTCGGCGCGGTAGTCGCTGCCCGGGATGGGGTTGCCGTGGGGGCAGGTGGTGGGCCCGCCGAGCATGCGGGTCATGGCGGCTTCGACGACCGGGGAGATCACGTGCTCCCACTTACCGGCCTCGACGTGCGCATCGGACCACGAGAGGTCGAGCACGTCGGTGAGGAACCGCTCGGCGAGGCGGTGGCGGCGCACGACGCTCTCGGCGAGGGAACGGCCCTTGGTGGTGAGCGTGATGTACGCGCCGATGTCGACCAGACCCTCGGTTTCGAGGCGCCGGATCATCTCGGATACGGACGGGCGCGA
>WLNW01000194.1 GCA_009699605.1 Actinomycetota bacterium
GCCACGGTCACCTCGGCGGTGCCCGCGTCGGCGGCCACCGCGTCCTCGCCGGCCGCGAAGGTGTTCAGCGACGCCGAGGCCGTCGCGTGCTCGCTCGAGAACCCCGAGGCATGCGAAGCCTGCGACTGAGCCGACCGGCTCACCCCCGCCGGCACCATGCCGGCACCACGTTCTTCACTTCCCCATTTTTTCAAAGTTTGGATTTCTCATGGCATTGACTGATCACGACCTGACGGGCGCGTACCCGACCGTGGGTGCAACGCATCTCCGGGCCGGGGCCAACGCCCCGGCTGTCGGGGACACGCCGGCCGCCCGCGCGGTCCCGATCCCGTCTTCGGGCCGGCCGGCGTCGATCCTCGAACCAGGCTTCAACCTGACCCTGCGACCCATGAAGTACCCGGCGTTTTACGACATGTTCCGTGACGCCATCAAGAACACCTGGACCGTCGAGGAGATCGACTTCTCCGATGATCTCGTCGACCTCGACCGCAAGTTGCTCCCGGCCGAGAAGCACCTCATCAACCGGTTGGTGGCGTTCTTCGCCACCGGCGACTCGATCGTCGCCAACAACCTGGTGCTGAACCTGTACAAGCACATCAACGCGCCCGAGGCCCGGCTTTACCTCAGCCGCCAGCTCTTCGAAGAAGCGCAGCACGTCCAGTTCTATCTGACCCTCCTCGACAACTACATCCCCGATCTCGCCGAGCGCGAGGCGGCGTTCGACGCGGTCGAGACCATCCCGTCCATCCGCATGAAAGCCGAGTTCTGCTTCAAGTGGATCAGCTCCATCAACGAGCTGCACCGCATCGAGACCCCCGAGCAGCGCAAGCAGTTCCTGCTCAACCTGATCTGCTTCGCGTCGTGCATCGAAGGCCTGTTCTTCTTCGCCGCGTTCGCCTACGTGTACTTCCTTCGTTCGAAAGGCCTGCTGAACGGCCTCGCCGCCGGCACCAACTGGGTGTTCCGCGACGAGTCGATGCACATGAACTTCGCGCTCGCTGTCGTGGAGACCGTCCGCGCCGAAGAGCCCGAGTTGTTCGACGAGGATCTCGCGGCGCAGATCACCGCGATGATCGAAGAAGCTGTCGAGTGCGAAGAGCAGTTCGCCCGCGACATCCTCGGCCAGGGCGTGCCGGGCATGTCCACGACCGACACCCGCACCTACCTCGAGTTCGTGGCCGATCAACGCCTCATGCAGCTCGGCCTGCCCCGCCGCTACGGCGCGAAGAACCCGTTCGCCTTCATGGAGCTCCAAGACGTCCAGGAGCTGACCAACTTCTTCGAGCGCACCGTGGCCTCGTACCAGCACGGCGTCGAAGGCGACGTCGCCTTCGACGAAGAGTTCTGACCACCGCGAGTTCTACCCACCGAGGGTGCGCGAAAGGGGGCCGCATCGCGCCGATGCGGCCCCCTTTCGCGCCCTTCGGCACCGGGGTTGGGGTGCATCGGCTCGGCAGCGCGCTCGCCTGGATCGGCCCAACGGGCACCTTCACGGGTTGCACGGTGAACCAGTTCAGTCTCTCGGCGACCGGCATGATCGCCCGCAGCGGGCAGTTCGTGCGCCACCGTTTGCACCTCGCCGGGCTCTACCGCAGGAACTGGTGCACCTGCGACGGACGCGACCCGGGGAACTGACCCACACCGCCCAGCCGTCGCGTACGCTCGGCGGCCATGACAACGCGCACCGAGTCCATCACTGCGCCCGACGGGCTGACCTTCGACGGCTACACCGTCCTCCCCGCGAGCGGCGCCGGCCCAGGGGTCCTCGTGATGCAAGAGATCTTCGGGGTCAACGAGTACATCCGCGACGTGTGCCATCGCCTCGCCGCCCTCGGCTACGTCGCAATGGCCCCCGACGTCTATTGGCGTATCGAGCGCAACGTCGACATCGGCCATGAACCGTCCGAGATGCCCAAGGCCTACGGCTACATGAGCTCCTACGACTGGACGATCGGCCTTGGCGATCACGTGGCTGCGCTCGAACATCTACGTGCGCTGCCCGAGACCGGCGGTCGCGCCGCGGTGATCGGCTACTGCTTCGGTGGTGGCACCAGCTTCCAGCTGGCCGGTGCGGCCAAGCCCGACGCCGTAGTGAGCTACTACGGCTCGGCCGTGCCGGGTCTGCTCGAGAAGGCCACCGACGTGACCTCGCCGATCTGCTTCCACTTCGGCGCGAACGATCCGTACATCCCCGGCGATCAGATCGCCGCAGTGAGGGCGTGGGCCGCGGGCCGGGCGGGCGTCGAGTTCCACGAGTACGCAGCCGGCCACGCGTTCGACAACAGCTTCAGCGCGACGTTCTCCGACCCGGCCGCGGCCGCCGCGGCATGGGCCCACACCGTGCGCTTCCTCGCCACGCACCTCGCGCCCTGACCGTCCCCAGCTGCCACCCCACTCCGAACGACGCGGACGTCGACGTCAGTGGCAGGCGCACCCGCCGCCGTGGCCGCGGGGGGCCGACATGGCTGCCGCGACGTCGGCCCCCGACACGCTCGAGGTGGGCTTGCCGCCAGTGGACGCGAAGACCGAGAGCAGCTTGACGGTGTCAGTGTGGCCGCCCGGGCAAAGTGCCGGGGCGTCCGATTGGCTCATGGGCCGCTGGGTCTCGAACACGGTGTCGCAGGACTTGCAGCGGAACTCGTAGGTCGGCATGGCTGAAGTGTAGGACGCCGTGAGTCGCCATTTCGAGCCGTTCGGCGCGGCGCCCATCGGATGCAACGTGCAAGAGTGACGGCCATGTCTGTAGACCAGCCGTCACCATCCATCGCCGAGATCCTCGACCTGTCCGGCAAGACCGCCGTCGTCACCGGGGCCGGCTCCGGGCTCGGCCGAGCGATCGCTCGCCGTCTCCACGAGGCCGGCGCCTCCGTGTGCGCGGTCGACATCGATCTCGCCAGCGCCGAGCTCACCGTCGAGCTCCTCGGCAGCCGGGCCATCGCGCAGAAAGCCGACGTGCGCGACGCCGCCGCCAACCGAACCTTCGCCCAAGCCGCGGTCGATGCCTTCGGGCGCATCGACATCGTGGTACCGGCCGCCGGTATCTTCTTCCCGACCTTCCCGATCATGGAACTGCCCGAGGAGGAATGGGACCGCCTCATCGACATCAACCTGAAGGGCACCCTGCTCACCGCGCAGGCGTGCGTACCTCATATGACCGAAGGCGGCACCATCGTCAACATCGCGTCGACCTCGGCGTATCGCCCGGCCCGCAACCTCGGGCACTACGCGGCATCGAAGGGCGGCGTGTCGCTGCTCACCAAGTCGATGGCCCTCGAGCTGGCCCCGCGAATCCGCTGCAACGCCGTTGCCCCAGGCAGCATCGACACCGAGGGCGGACAGCGCACCGCTGCGGCTTTCGCGGCCACTATCGGCGCCGAGCCAGCCGACGTGAAGAAGGGGTACATCACCCGCAACCCGATGCAGCGCGAAGGCGTGGCCGACGACATCGCCCGCGTCGTGCTGTTCCTCGCGTCGCCGCTGTCGTCGTACGTCACCGGCGAGATCGTGCTCGCCGACGGCGGCATCCTGCTCACGTGAGCGCCGGCGCGGTCATCGACTTCCGGCTGCGGGTGCCCACGGCCCCGTTCGACGCGTCGCTGGCCGCGTCGCACGAAGCCGTGTGGTGGCACACGCGCACCACACCGTTGTGGCGCGACGAATCTCACCCCGACGAGCCGGCGCGCCCGCGCACCTTCGACGCGTGTGTCGAGTGGATGCGCGACCACGACGTGCTCGGCGTGCTGCCGGGGCGGGGCATGCCCGGTGTGGCCATCCCGAACGATCACCTGAACGCGTTGTGCGTCGAGCATCCCGGTCGTTTCGTAGCCCTCGTAGGTATCGACGCGTCGCATCGCCGCAACGCCATGGACGAGATCGTGCGGTGCAATGGGTTTGGATTCGTCGGTGTGCACTTCGAGACCGGCTGGCTCCGTCCACCGCTCGCTGCAGATTCCCCGTTGTTGTATCCGTTGTACGCGTTGTGCGAAGACCTCGGCCTCTTGGCGGTCATCCATGCCGGGCCGCTCGGCGGGCCCGACCCCGAGCACACCCATCCCGCAGGCATCGGGCGCGTCGCCCGCGACTTCCCTGCGCTGCGCATCGTCATGTCGCACGGCGGCTACCCGCACGTCGACGACGCGATCATGTGCGTGTTCAAGCACCCGAACGTGTGGCTCGCGCCCGACCCCTATTGCGACTTCCCCGGCGGCGAGGGCTACATCGCCTGGGCCAACCGCTCGCCGCTCATCGCCGAGCGCATCTTGTACGGCAGCTCGCACGGTTGGCCGCACGCGCCCGAAGCACTCGCCCGCTTCCAGCAACTTGGCTGGCGCGACGACGTGCTCGAGCGAGCGTTGTACACCAACGCCGCCGAGCTTCTCGCCCGCTGATCTTGCTCGTCATTGCTCTTCTTCGGACAATTGACAACCTCTGACGTAGTGGATTGTCCGAAGAACGGGGACCGGCGCGCGGGGTCAGCGGGTGGGGGTGAACTCGATGGGGATGATGTCGTAGGCGCGGGTGAACGTGGCGGGGAGGATCTTCGGCTCGGCCCCGGAGGCGAGGCGCCAATCGGGGATGCGCCGCAGTAGTTCCTCGAACATCACGCGGATCTCGAGTCGGGCGAGGGATGCGCCGAGGCAGAAGTGCGTGCCGAACCCGAACGCGACGTGATGGTTGTGCGCACGGGTCACGTCGAGCGTGTCCGGGTTGGTGAACACGCGCTCGTCGCGGTTCGCCGACGAGTACATCAACAGCACCTCGTCGCCGGCGTGCAACTGCTGGCCCTGGAAGATGTGATCCTCGGTGACGGTGCGGCGCATGTTGAGGATCGGTGTGACCCAGCGGATGAACTCTTCGACGCCGGTGTCGCCGAGGATGGTCGGGTTGTCGATGAGGAGCTGACGTTGCTCGGGGTGGCGTGCGAGCTCGTTGATGATCGCGCCGATGACCGTGCGCGTGGTCTCGGCACCGCCGTCGAGCAGCAGGATGCACTCGGAGATGATCTCCTGGTCGGTCCACGGTCGACCGTCGGTCTCGGAGTTGATCCACGTCGAGATCAGGTCGTTCTGCGGGTTCTTGCGCCGCTCGGCGATGATCTGCATCGTGGTTCCCCCGAAGTCGGCGATGGTGCTGCTCATCTGCCGTTCGGCTGGGTTCTCGTACACCCCATCGGCCGGAGTCTGGCCGGCCTCGAACATCGTGACCTCGGACCACTCGCGGACCTTGGTCCACATCTCGCGCGGGTAGCCGAGCTTCTCGCCGATGACGATCGCCGGCAACGGCGACGCCAGCAACTCGATGGCATCGCACGCTCCCAGCGGTGCGACGGCGTCGATGAGTTCGGTCACGATCTCGCGGATGTGGGCCTCGATCTGCTTGACGGCGCGTGGCGTGAACTGGCGCGCCACGATCATGCGCTGTTGCTGATGATCGGGATCGTCCTTGTTGATCATGGACGTGTCGGCGCGCTGATCGGTTCGCGGCCGCGACCCATCGAGCGACGAGTACCGCTTCGCGTTCCTCTCGACCTCGACGATGTCGGCGTAGCGCGACACGCCCCAGATCTTCTGGACCGGATCCCAGTGGCACGGCGAGTGATCGCGCAGCCAACGGTAGGCCTCGAAAGGATCCACATAGAACAACGGGTCGAGCAAGTTGACCGGCGGCGCGTTGGTGACGGACATGATTCCCCCAGGAGGTCTCGGCGCACGCACAGCCTAGGCGGACTCAGGGAACGGGCTGGTCCCGCAGCTCCTTGCGCCCCCCGAAGAACGCAACCACGACCGCCTCGGCGAGCGCGGTCAATGGATCATCGAAGGTACGGGCCATCTCGAGCAGCGGGCGCGAACGAGGAGCTCCGGTGCGATACGCCGCGTGGCCGAACCCCAGGATCTTGCCCCGCGCGCCAGTTCGGCCCGCACCTACGCCCCGATGTCCGCCGGACCGCCGGGTGGGTCGCTCACGGGCTGGCCGAGTTCGACAAACGTCCGTCGCGTTTCGGCA